>WAKX01000001.1 GCA_015523125.1 DHVE2 group archaeon
CCTCCAGCGTACAATTCCTTCTGGTACATCATTTTTCCATTTGTGATATTGTACAACCTCAAAAGCCCAACCTCCGTTTCGTTGTACATGTCGTTGGGATATTTCCATGCATCCACGTACTCGTATATGTAATTGTGCGCGATTACCACATTGCCGCAAAGTCTCTCTGCATATTTGCTATCGTTAACGTGTGAAATCCAAAGTATATGGCCATCCCTCGAATCCATAGCGATTAGGTAACCACTGATATTGACCCGAACTATCATGTGGTACTCCGGAGAGTAGGCGAATTTGTACTGGAAGTCCCATGCATGTTCTGTTATCCTTTCCCATTCTATTTTCCCATTGGATATATTAACCGCGGCTATGCCCATACTTACTTTACCTAAACTTTTGTTGTATCCCCCGATGGGCACATATATGTCCTTAGGGCCCACATATATCGGGCCGTACGGCAAATTAAACACGGATGGGGGATTGTTTAATCCAACAAAAGTTTTCCATATTATCTCTTTTGTTGTTAAGTTCATTGCATAAAGATGTCCATCATTCGGGTATATATAAAGATCCCCATGTCCAACTGCAGCGTATATTGTTTGATACCTGAACTCGTGATTTTTATCCACATCTGTAAAATTCATGCGCCATTCAATATCACCATTTTTAATATTGGTACTCACCACAATAATCGTTGCAGAGAAGTTTGTGTTCTTTAAAGTTCCCACCTGAATAAATTGATTCTCCCATAAATCCCCAAAAAATCCCTGCGTTTCTTTGTTTTCCCATGCAACCCTACCAGATGATGCGTTTATAGCCCCAATAACACCTGAATCAAAGTAAATATTTCCATCCATGTAAAAGGCTTTAACCGCGCCTATTCCAATATCACTAATGTTTGTGTTCCACAGAATCTTTTCATTTGATATATTTATTGCAAGTGCCGTTAATGTCGAATATCTATGAGACCGCACCAGATAAACCACATTCCCATGCACGATGGGAGCTAACCAGTCTCCTCCAATCTCGTAATTAGTATGAATTTCTTTCAGCGGGGGCGCAGGGCCGCTCTCCGTCGTGGAAGAGGTGTTGTTCTCCTTATATCCGTTGAAGTCCAAGCTCGCCGCTCCAACACTGGAAAATAAAAGAATCGAAAAGATAAGTAATACCGCAATCGCATTACCGCGCATTTACATCACCTCAATGCCCATAGTTTTCTCACCACTATGAAATTTGAACCAACGCATATATGGAAAGGATATATATCAATCTTTTCCTTAATAGGTATTGTAGCCAAATCAGTTACATTCTTCTTATGTTTATCAATCTGGCCCAACGGGAAAATT
This sequence comes from DHVE2 group archaeon, assembly GCA_015523125.1. Classification (GTDB taxonomy): domain Archaea; phylum Thermoplasmatota; class Thermoplasmata; order Thermoplasmatales; family Aciduliprofundaceae; genus JAADDK01. The sequence goes on from WAKX01000001.1 coordinate 1,344, forward strand.
ATTTTTATATCTCCCTCCTTTTCCCGTCTATGCTTTCAGAGAACTTAATGCGCAACGTGGTCGAGGTAATCACCAGAGACGAGCTGGAAGAGAAATTAAAAGGAAACCCGCGGGGATATGTGGGAATCGAGCCCTCGGGTCGAGTGCATCTGGGCACCGGATTGATCATAGGAAACAAAGTTAGGGATTTAATGGATTCCGGCGTGGATATGCTCGTGTACTTAGCGGACTGGCACGCGTACATCAACGATAAATTCTCCGGAGACATGCACAAGATTCGCCTCGCTGGAGAATACCTGAAAGGAGTTTTCAACGCCCTAGGAATCCGCCCGAATTACCTCTGGGCCGACGAGCTGGTTTCGAGGAAAGAGTACTGGGAAAAGGTCATAAGGATTGCGAAGAAGACATCGCTAAAAAGGGTGAAAAGAGCGATGACAATTATGGGCCGCAAAGAGAACGAGGCGGAACTGGACTCTTCCAAAATCATTTACCCATTTATGCAGGTCGCCGATATCTTTGACATGGAAATTGAAGTTGCTCTCGGGGGCATGGACCAGAGACACGCGCACATGCTCGCTCGAGATGTGGCGGAAAAATTGGGATTTGAGAAGCCCGTTGCAATTCATACGGTAATTTTAGCTGGACTCAAAGGCTCGGGGAGAATGGATCCCATAGAGGCGAAGATGAGCAAGAGCAAAGAGGGAAGCGCGATTTTCGTGGACGATTCCGAGGAAGAAATAAGGAAAAAGATGAAAAAGGCGTTCTGCCCGCCGGAAATCGAAGGAAACCCGGTGTTGCAGATTGCAAAACATATTTTGTTCGCGTACTATGAGGATAAACTCATTATCCCACGGCCCGAGAAATGGGGTGGAGATTTGGTCATAAATTCATACGAAGAATTGGAAAGCATTTACGCGAAGGGAGAGCTGCACCCCATGGACCTGAAAGCGGGAGTCGCGGAATCTTTGGTCAAAATCCTTAAACCCGTTAGGGTTTATGCGGAGAAAAATGACGATATCCCAAAAGAGCTGGGGTGGAAAAAATGAACGAGATGAGGAGAGTAAAAGATATAGAACTCCGAGATAAGATGACCGCCGGAGAGCTTTTGGACGAGCTTTACGAATCAGGCGGATTCGTGGCTAAGCATCTTGGAATAGCTGAGAAAATCTTACTGAGGATGTTCAAAGAGGAAAACACCACCTTCTTCTCGTTCCCGGCTTGCATCAATGCCACCGGTACGAGGGGCGTGGTGAAAGAATTGGTGAAGAGAAAGTTAGTGGATGTTATCATTACCACGTGCGGCACGCTGGACCACGACATAGCGCGCAGTTTCAAAGATTACTACCACGGTTCGTTCCTGATGGATGACGCGGAGCTTCATCACGAGGGCATAAATCGCCTCGGAAATGTTCTCGTTCCGAACGAATCCTACGGCGAAGTAATGGAGAACTTCATGATGCCAATCTTGGAAGAGTTGTACGAGGAGAAAAAAGAATGGGGCGGCCGGGAACTAATTGATGAATTCGGAAAGAGAATAGATAACGAAGATTCAATTCTCTACTGGGCCCACAAAAATGATATACCCGTGTACGTGCCTGGAATAACCGATGGCTCTTTCGGCGCGCAACTCTGGTCATTCAGAGAGATGCACTCGGATTTCAGGGTGGATATTCTCAAAGACGAGCACGAACTCGCGGACATAATTTTCGACGCGAAGAAGACGGGAGCGCTCATGATTGGCGGGGGAATAAGCAAACATCATACTATATGGTGGAATCAGTTCCGGGATGGATTGGATTACGCAGTGTATATAACAACCGCCGTGGAATGGGACGGTTCGCTGAGCGGAGCGAGAGTTCGAGAAGCTGTCTCGTGGGGAAAGGTGCGAGAGGATGCTAAGTATGTGACGGTTGAAGGCGATGCTACCGTTCTTCTTCCTTTGCTGTTGGCGAGTGTGCTCGAAAAATTATAATCTCTTTTTTCAAAATAAAATAAAAAATTATTGGGTGAGGAAAACCTTGTACGCTAAGTACGAGCTCCAGAGGTCCATCTTTGATATGACCTCGTAGGGTGAGTGCATGCTTATGACCCCGGGGCCCATATCAACCACATCTAAGCCGTAGCGTGCAAAGAACTTTGCTATCGTACCACCACCGCCCTCGTCCACCTTGCCAAGCTCCGCTATCTGATATGGAACTTTGTTCTTCTGGAACAACGAGAGAATTTCGTGCATGAACTCCGCGGTTGCCTCGCTTGAGCCGTACTTTCCTCCATGGCCCGTATACTTGGAGATCACCACTCCGTATCCAGCTTTAGCTGCGTTCTGTATGTCGTGCACGCTCTTAAATATGGGGTTTATTGCGGCGCTCACATCGGCGCTTATGGCTCTGGAGTTGTAAAGCACGTCCAAAAATTCCGTGTGTGTGTAATTTTTGTTCATGAGCGAATATGCCTTTTCTAAAACGTACTCCAAGAAATTGCTCTGGGCGCCAACGTTTCCGTCGCTCCCTATTTCCTCTTTGTCGTAGAAGAAGGAAATGGATGTGTAAGTTGGCTTTTTCACTTCCAGTATGGCGCGGAACGAGGTGTAAGCGCATATGCGGTCATCATGTCCATAGGCGCCAATCAACCCGCGATCGAATCCCACATCCCTCGGCTCGTCGGCGGGTACTATTTCCAAGTCTGCGGAGTTGAAATCCTCTTCCACCATTCCGTATTTCTCGTTGAGATATTGTAGAACTTGAGTTTTGACCTTCTGCTTCACATCATCGTCATTTATTGGGGTATTCCCTACGACCAACTGCATCTCTTCGCCACGAATTCCGTCGAATAGCTTGCGGTCTCCTTGAGCCTTACCAGCGAGATGCGGAAGGAGATCTGGGATTACGAACACTGGGTCTCCTGGGTTGTCACCGATTCTTATCTTTATCTTCTTTCCGGATTTTGTGTAAACTATGCCGTGAATCGCCAGAGGTCTCGATACCCACTGGTATTTCTTTATTCCCCCGTAATAATGGGTTTTGAGAAGCGCTAAAGAGGAATCGGAGTCTTCCCACAGGGGATTGGGCTTTATGTCCACACGGGGCGCGTCGATGTGCGACACAACCAGATCAAATCTGTCCTTTTTCTTGCCAACCACGCCCAGGGCGAGGCTCTTTCCGCGATTCACAATGTAGAACTTATCGCCCTCTTTGAGCTCTTTGTACTCAGAGATATCTTTGAATCCTTTTTTCTTCGCGATCTCCAAAAAATAATCCACGCTTTCCCTTTCTGTCTTAACCTCTTTCAAAAATTCCTTGTAGTCTTCGGCGAATTTCATCGCCTTATCTATATCTTTTTTCTCGAGAGTCAGCCACATGCTCTCTTTCTTCATGCTCAGCTTTTCTTCGATATTTTCTTTCTTTTTTGCCATTTAAATCACCTCCTTACAACTTTAAATGAAGCGTAACCCACCACTTCTTTCATCGGCTGCACATCTCCGCTGGTGGCGTACTTTAATAGTTCCACATCTCCCCGTGTTGCGGTAAGCATGGCGGAAATGGGGCCGTACCCGCACATTGTGATGTTGTGGCGGTAAATCACGCGGTAAAGACCCTCTATATCCCTATCTTTTATCTTTTCTATTGCCATTGCGTCTTTCTTGTACGCAACCTTTTTCGACACGTAGTGTGAGAAATCAGAAGACGCTATTATAACTACATCTTTCCCCGAGCTATCTATCGCTTCTCTGATAATCTTTCCCAACTCGACCGCTATAGCCTCCTCCTGAACCATCATGGTTATGGGAACGATTTGAATATCCTTCTTGAAGTATTGCAAAAATGGGATTTGTACCTCTATGCTATGCTCGAAGCGATGCGCATCCGGGTCTATTGCGACTATATCCTTCGCTATTTCCTTCGCGAGGTCTTTATCTATTCTCGCAATCCCGTATGGGGTTTGAAAATCATCCAGGGTTGTGGCCACAGGTGAGCCCGTGCCGTAATGGTTGGGCCCTATTATCACGAAAGTCTCAGGATAACCATCTTTAGCCAACTCCCCGTAAAAATGCGCGGCCACCGGTCCGGAATAAACATAGCCAGCGTGGGGCACGATTCCCCCCTCGATTTTTCTCTCTCCCCCGTGGTTCAATTCCGGAACATACCCGGGGCCGATGGGGTGCAAAAATAAATCGGGGATGAGGGCGTCAAGCCCTTCCTTGGAAGAGGGGTAAAATTGCCCAGCAACTGCTGGTGGCCTCATAGCGGTGCCTCAAAATCATCTATGGTGTATTGATAATCGTCGTCGCTCTTCAGCTCTCCTCTCTCTTTGAGTATTTCCCTCGCTAAGAGCCAGTATATAAGTGCCAGAGCGCGGCGGCCCTTGTTGTTTGTTGGAATAACCAAATCAACATAACTGGTACGATTATTCGCATCGCAGAGAGCCACGACAGGTATTTTAGACTTAACCGCTTCTTTGAGTGCTTGTGCATCAGCGGATGGATCGTTCACGAATATAACACGGGGCTCCATGTACTCCGGAAGCTCGGGATTGGTAAGTATGCCCGGTATGAAACGTCCGGGAACTACCTTCGCTCCGATTATACCTGCAAATTTCGCCGCGGGCTTCTGGGCGTACTGCCTCTGGGCCACAACCAATATGTCCTTTGGATCATATCTCGCTAAGAATTTTGCGGCCATTCTTATTCTCTCATCCGTCTTCCTAACATCTAAGATGTACAGCCCGTCGTTGCGCACTTTGTATACGAATTTCATCATGTCCTTGTTTTTCACCTGCGTTCCTATGTGCACTCCAGCCGTCAGGTATGTATCCTCATCTATCAAAAACTCTCCCATTTTACTCACCTTTTATTTCCTCTTCTATTCTTATCAACTCGTTCAACTTTGCAAGCCTTTCACCGCCAATTGTGCCGGTCTTTATGAACTCACAACCGAACGCCACGCCCAAATGCGCGATGCTCGTGTCGCATGTCTCGCCTGAGCGATGCGAAATCATGCACGCGTACCCGCTCTCTTTCGCGAGCCGTATGGTGTCGTGCATATCGCTGAGCGTACCAATCTGATTGGGTTTTATGAGAATCGTGTTCGCCGCACCTTTCTCAATTCCCATCTCAAGACGATTTTTGTTCGTCACGAATAAATCATCACCGACGATGTACGCCAAATGCCCGATTCTTCGGGTCAACTCGGCAAAGCCGTCGAAATCTTCCTCGTCTAGAGGATCTTCCACAATGTAAATTCCGTAATCTTTCACCAGTTGCTCAACAAATTCTATTTGCTCCTCGGTGCTCAGCTCTTTATCGTGATAAACGTACTTGCCATGCTCGAAGAAAGAGGAGGCCGCGAAGTCCAGCGCGGGCATTATTTCGAATCCGTAATTGTTCTTCACCTCTTCTATAGATTCCGCCACCAACGCGATTGCCTCTTCGTCGCGGAGCGGAGCCACCCATGCCTTCTCGTCTCCCAAACCAATTGAAAGGTTCGGGAACTTCTTTCTCAATTTCTCCCCTAAAACTCTGTGAACTTCCGCGTTTGCGAAAACATTGTCTCGAGCGCTATCTCCCAAAGAGGCGGAAAGCATCTCCTGAATAGTTGTGCCGTTTATGGCATGTTTGCCTCCTCCCAGAACGTTTCCCACGGGCTTGGGAATCTCTTTAGCGTAAATTCCCCCTAAGTACTGATACAGGGGAAGCCCTAAGGAATTTGCAGCCGCCTTAGCAACTGCGAGAGAGAAAGCAACTGCGATGTTTCCGCCTAACATGGAGAAATCTGGAGTTTTATCAATTTCGTGCAAAATGGCGTCGATGTCCTCCTGCTGCGTGGAGTCCATTCCGATGAAATTGTCCATTCTCTCTTTGAAGTACTTTATCCCCTCGTCTATCCCTCCGCGAGGATATGCTTTAACCTCGTGCTTGCCCGTGGACTTGCCCGCGGGCGCTGCCGCTCTCCCGAATCCGTTGAGCGTGTAAACGTCTATTTCGACCGTTTGATTTCCCCGAGAGTCGAGGATTTTTCTTATGGCAATATCTTCGATGAGAGTCATGTACGCACCTCTCTTAACACGCAATACTAATCAAATATTTAAATTTGAGCCCA
>WAKX01000002.1 GCA_015523125.1 DHVE2 group archaeon
AGAGAGAACGTAGAGTTTCCAGTCCTCCTCGCTCATATCCTTCTTGGGAATTGCCCTGCTCCACAACTCTTTTATCTCCCCCTCATTCTTTCCCTCGTTTTCCCTCTTTATGGCAATGCGAAGAAAATGAAGAAGAGCGGCATCATCCTCGGCGTGGAAAATGGGAATTCCGTACTTGTACTGGATTTCCATAAACGCACCCATCACATGGTTCCACCCCATTCCCGAGTTCTCCAACGCATCTCCCAATAATCCGTGAATAACCAAAGCCCTGCGAATTATTTTAACCTCATTCACTTCATCGGTGAGCATCCTGCGCATCTGCTCCCACAGCCGATTGTTTTTCATACTGGCTATGAAATCATTTGCCTCTTTTCTCTCGATGAGCATGCCCTGATCCTCCTGAACGATTAGAAAATCACCAACGGGAAGCGTGAGAATATCCACATTCTCGAATTCCCTCATTATCAGGTGTGCCACCTTCCTCTCGCGGTAATCTACTAATATTTTTGCTCCCATAGGGCAGCAAATGTCGGGGGTTCTAAAAATTTTTTCCTTCGCACGCCTTCTCTACGCGTGGAACTTCGTTTTCGATTTCGTACCTCAAATTTCCCCCTTTCCACGAGAGCTGCAAATCTGGCAGCGAGGGGTTGAACTCTTCCACCTTCAGAACGATGTAATTCGGAGAATAATTTCCCACTTTTCTCATGGCTGTGTCCACTACGATCCATTCGCCCCGGGCGTAAATTTCGCTCCACGCGTGCATCTCCACTTCGTTATGGATAAGCATGCCCGTTATTCTCCTCGTGGGAATGCCCCGAGCCCGGGCCATCGTGATGAAAAGGTCTGTGAACTCGTCGCAATCTCCCTTGCTCGATTCCAGCGCATGCAAAGCCCCTAACCTTTCGACCTGCGGCTCGGCGTTTTTGATTGCTTTCCAAAGAAATCTAATTGCGTTATCAACCCAAATTTTTATTCTCTCCTCCCTGAACCATTCTTCACCCGCAATTTCCTCGATTTTTTCGTTTTTCAGCGGCCAGTAAATGTTCGCTTCCCTGTATTTTCTCTTCAACTCTTCCGGAATTTCATCCACTTTGCCCCAATTCATTCGAGGGTCGATGAAATAGCTCAAAGGGTATACTTCCATCTCGTACGATAAGTCCATCACGCCCCTTTTTGATAACTTTCCACGATGAACCAAAAGATTGTTGAATCCCTTCTCCACTATTTTGAAACCCTCGGGAATCCTTTTGAGATTTACGATTTGCCTGTACGGCGGAGGTATGAAGAATTTGAGATTCAGGCGAACATTGCCCGTGGATGCCCAATACCTGAGTTTTCTCTCGCTCTTAATTCTCCACCCGCAAATGCCATTATGCACGGAGGATTATCTGCTCAAACGATAAAAATCAATCGGAAAAATCATTTTCTTATGACTAATCGCACGATATCCTCATCTTCTACGCGATGATCCAGCCCCACATGCTGCCCGGGGTACTTTGCGCTCTTGCCCCAAACCATCGCGTAGCGGAATTTTTTCACGAAATCCCTGTGAATCGAGTTGCATACATCTTCTATGGTGTCCCCCCTTCTCAGAATTAGAGGGGCATCATAATCTATCTTCCCGCTCTGGGGCTTAAGGTACACCCTTATCAAACCGATCGCCGTGAACATCCTCTCTTTCAGCTCTTTGATTCCGTATTTTTCCTGAGCGGAGATGAACACCGGATCCCATTTTTCGAATCTCTTCGTCAATTCTTTTACTATGTTTTCGTCCGCTAAGTCGATTTTATTAATTACCAAAATTGCCGGGATGTACACTCTATTTCCTGCTAAGAAATCCAAAAAATCCTCGGCGGTGATGTCCTCTTTGATTAGAATATCCTCATTCCTGTATCCGAACTCCCACGCCATGGACCTCAGTAATTCTTTATCCACTGACAGCGGAACCGTGGACGCGATGTTTATCCCGCCCTTTTCAGTTCTTTTTAGAGTAATTTTCGGTTTTCTCTTGTTTATTCGAATTCCGAAGTCGTAGAGCTCTTTTAATATCGTGTCCAAGTCCAAGTTGTATATGTCCAGCACGAGAAGAAGTAAATCCGAATCGCGGGCTATGCTCAATATCTCACGGCCGTTCCCTCGACCCTTCGCCGCTCCTTCTATTAGCCCGGGCATGTCCAAAATCTGAATCTCCGCGCCCTTGTATTTCAGTATTCCCGGGAGCACGTCGAGGGTGGTGAACGCGTAATCGCCCACTTCGCTCTTGGCATTGGTGAGCTTGTTGAAAAGCATGCTCTTTCCCACGCTGGGCGGCCCGATGAGCGAGACGCGGGCATCCCCCTGCTTTTTCACACCTTCCCTTGATATTCTTTTTTTCTCTCTTATCTTCTGCTCCTCCAACTGCTTCTTCAGGAAGGTGAGGCGGGCCTTGAGCTTTAAAATGTGCTTTTCCGTGGACTTGTTGTACTTCGTTATCTTCAGCTCGTCTTCGATTTCCTTTATCCGCTTCTCTATGTCCACGGGCTGGGATTTGAACCCTATTTAAATAATTTTCTCAAAGAAATAGGTATCTGCGGATTATATTCTCAATTTCTTGAACCTCGGCATCGTTGTAATTTCCCTCTTCGAATTTTTTCGGAAAGCTAATTTTTATGGCCCTGAGCGCCCCTTTCATATTCACCCTCAATTTTCCATCTCCTCCTGACGTCATCACGGCGAGCTTTAAATTTCCGAGCTTCTCAACGAGTATATTAAAATTGCCGTATCTGAAATCCTCATTGTGTATCGCAATCTCCTTTTTCAATTTCTCATCGTCGATTGCGCTTACGGGAACCATGGTTATGTACTTGTCTCCGTGGTAGAGAAAAGCAATTTTTCCGGTTTTCATCTTTTTCTTTGAAAGGAGCGCGATAACTAATTTTGTGTATCTGTTTTTCATGTAGATTAAGTATCCGAGCCATGCTCCGTATATTGCGATGTACCACGGGGTCACGAGGGTTAAAATTTTCACATAATCTCTGCTATCCAGATATATTTTTGTTATGTATGACACGATTCCCCAGCTGGAGAGAATTATGAGTAGAAATAGAAGAAAAGAGATTTTCCTCTTTGCAGCTTTTTTCTCCACCATTATTTTTTCGAAGATTTCCCTTATTCCTTTTTGCTTTGGGATAATTAAAGCGGTAAATATGCAACGCTCTAAGATTATCACTCCTACAAAAAGGAGAAAATAAAAAAACGCGCCATGGAAGTCTCCCAAATAAACGGCGTTGGCGCTAACTCCGATTAAAACCGCTAATTCTACTATTCCCAAGTACAGAAAGTCCTCCCTGAGCTCGGTGATTGTGGCCACATTTAAAAAAGAGAAAGAGTGAATAAAAACGCTGCGTTACAAATCTAAAAAATGATAATAAAAATAAAAAATTAGTGGCGCCTAACGGCGAAGAATACCACGATTGGTAGGAATACAAAGAGAATCAACGGGTTAAACTCTGGTACCGCTTGAGTAACCGCATATATCTGAACGCTGTGCGTCGTGGTGATTAGGACCTCGTTGGTAATTCCATCGTTGTTGTAATCGAACTGGTCCCAAGAGCTTGTTGTTTTTATTGTTGTGAATGCGAATATATCCGTATCCCTTGAATCTCCAGTGACCTCGCCGCTCCAAAGCAACGAGCCGTCCTTTCCGGAGAGTATCTTGATGTATGTGTCCACAGAGCCTGTTCCGTTGTCGTAGTAGATCTTTATTATGGTATCTCCATAGCCGTCGTTGTTTATATCTCCCACTATTTCCGCGGTGGTGCTCCAATTCTTGAAGTCATTGCTGTTCACTCCCAAGCTCACCTTGCTTGTCCAGAGCGTTGTTCCATCCCCTGATATCGAGGAGACGTTCACATAGAGAGATGAGCCGTCGTTGTAGTACCCGTACACGACCAAAGAATCTTGGAGACCGTCGTTGTTCATGTCGGAAATTTCTTTCTCGACTCCATTACCCACAAAGCCCGAGATTGCGCGTATGTAATATTTGCTCCAAATTACTTGGCCGTTCACAGCGTTTATTGCTGTGAGATTCACCTTCTTTGTTTTAACCCCGTTTACGTATGTGTCGTTCATGCCCATCAAATACAGATCCCATACTCCATCTCCTGTTAAATCATTTGTGGACAGCGTCACCGCATAATTATAGCTCTGGTTATGGAGATTCAATTTCCAAACAGTTGAATTATGGGCAACATCCCAACACACCAAGTTGGTGTTGTTATCAACGAACAACACTTCCCTGTTGCCATCGTTGTTCACATCCACGCTGTTAACTAACCTGTGAAAATGTCCAACCTTAATGTCAGTATGGGTTGCCATCACGCTTATATTTGAGGGACCTCTCATATAGTAACCTAAGACGTTTCCTGAAGAATCCACAAAGTTCAAGTAGGAATAGTTGGAAGAATAGGTACCAATCATTATGTCAGTTTTATTGTCTCCGTTGTAATCGAAAGCATAGGCATTGAAACCATCCAGTATGGTGAAGAATCCCAACGGGTCAAGAATCGGCATTGTGCCCGTTATGTTATTTTCCCACACAACATTTCCGTTGGATGTGTCGTATGCAACAAGAGTTGTATTTCCCGGGTTAGATGTGATATTTGCGAACATTATTGTTGGTGCTCCGCCAGTCACTCCAAGTCCGTTGAAGTCAATTAGATCCACTCCGAACGGGTAAAGTCCTCCGGTGGATATCATCTTCTCGGTTTTCTCCCATACTATGTTGAGTGTTTCGTTCATAACGATTATTTGAAGCTCATTCACCGTTTGCCCGAGGGCCGAGCCGGCGTATACTCCGAAATACACTATATAAGGTTCGTTGTTAACTGCTATCACATGAAAAATCCAGTTGTAGGCGTTAACCGTAACTGGAGTAATGCCGGTGCTTATGGTGCTTGGGATATCTATTCCCCTGTACGAGATATTTCTCAAAGAAGGATAATCTACTGAATACACGGAAACCCTCTTGTTGTTGCTGTGGTTTCCGAAAATCATAAAGTGATGTTCAATCGTAGGATTCCCTTGATTGTCTAATATGGTAATTCCGTAGAGGGTGCCATCCTCTCCCACCACATCGCCGCTTTCCGCGTATCCCACATCCGTGAAATAAGTTTTGTTCATCGTGGAGCCATCAGCTCCGTTGAGCAAGTATACGGAGTATGTGTTTGCACTGTAATTTTCTGCGGTTACCATTACCTCCGCGAGCCCATCTCCGTTAGCATCCATACTCTCTGTTGTATTTATCATTCCCATGTTAGAATCCATGTTAGTTGTCCACACTTCCGTTGGCGAGAAACTGGTGGTAGCTCGAATTGAGCTCGCACCGGCAACCGCTGCAAATGCTGAAACCATCAATACTATAACCACTCCTAACGCCCAAATTTTCATTTCAAATCACCTTATTGAACATCGGAAAGATATATAAAAATTTTTTGTAAAAGTAATCATCGAAATGGGAAATTATTAACATTTAAATTCAAGTGGGTGATATGGTTCTATGGAAAAGATAAACCTCGTTATCATTGGAGACATAGCCCCGGCCATTGTGAAAAATCTTATTATTTCTTTAGAGGATGTGTTTTCATACGAGTTTCAGGTTTATGCCCGAATTCCTCCGCCTGAAAAATGTTTTGTAGAGGCCCGAGGTCAATACGACGCCACCTGCATCCTTGATAAGATTTTGAGATATCCCGGGTATCGTGTAATTGGAATTATTTCCGAGGATCTATTTGTCATGGATTTCAATTTTGTGTTCGGCCTCGCAGCCCCGCAGAGGGGATGTGTGGTCTCCACATTTCGTCTAAGGCATGAAAACCCAAAAATATTTTTAGAAAGGTTGAAAAAGGAGTTTATGCACGAGCTCGGCCATACTTTCGGATTGAAGCACTGCGAGAACAACTGCGTTATGAAATTCTCCAACACTGTGTTCGATGTGGACAATAAACCCGCGAAATTCTGCGATTCATGCTCCAAAATAATAAGAGAACATCTGAGGTGAGTAAGATGATATTGAAAGAAATGAAGTACAAAGGGGTGAAAATACAAATAGTCCAAGGGGATTTGACTGAGGAGAACGTGGATGCGATAGTCAATGCTGCGAATTCCCACCTAATGCACGGGGGCGGCGTCGCGGGAGCAATTGTGAGAAAGGGAGGATATGAAATACAGAAAGAGAGCGATGAATACGTTAGAAAGAATGGGCCAGTGAAGACCGGAAACGCCGCGGTAACATCCGGAGGAAAATTAAAAGCGAAGTACGTTATTCACGCCGTCGGTCCAGTGTGGCACGGAGGAAGTAACCATGAGGATGAGCTTCTATATTCTGCCATCTACAATTCTCTTCTGAAAGCGAAGGAGATAGGCGCGGAGAGCGTCTCCATGCCTGCAATAAGCACTGGGATATTCGGATTCCCGAAGGAAAGGGCCGTAGGGATATTCGCCAGGGCCATTAAGGATTTCATTGATCAAAATTCTGGGGTAAAATTAATTCGGATCTGCAACATTGACAAAAAAACGGCTAAAATATTCGCAAACAACTTCAAAATATCAGACTGAAAATATTTCTTCGGGAGTTTCGGTGAATATCTTCACGTAGGTGTCCAATCCGTAAATCTCTCTGGGGATATCCATGCCCGCCAGCGCGGTTATGAAAAGAAGGGAGGTGAGGTGCACCCTGCTCGGCAGTTGCCATGAGCCCTTGCCCGAGGAGGTTATTCCCTCGGCCATCTTAATGAGGTTTTCTTTCACGTCATTGGAAATCCAGCCTATTTCCTGGTAGTAGTTCATCAATTTCTCCAATTCCTGGTGGTTCACGTACTGCAGCAGGTACCCTAACCATCTTTCGGCCAGTATGTGCGACTTGATGTCCTCTCCTAACCTTTTCAGGAGCATGCTCACCACAGCTCCATGTACTTGGTTGTGTAAGTTGCAGGCGTTGTGAATTCCACAAGCGTCGGCACTCCGTGCTTTGGTATCAGTTTAACCATCACTGTAGTTTGAGGTTCTAAATATAGGCCTATTGCCGAGGCGTTGATGTATATGCGGACCACATCTCCTAATGTTAGTACCCTATCTCTTTCCCAGTTGACAGGGGGCATGTCCCTCGCAATCTCAGCCGCAAAGTGCGAAGCTCCCAAATGCGTGTAGTTTGTAACCGATGCGTTGAATGTAAGTGTTGCATCCGTGTATCCGTCTGTTATTTCGATTAGTACGCTGTCCATGGAGATTGGAGGACTGCCTGCAACGAGCCCCGCTTTTATCTCCAGATATTCTAACGTTCTCTTATACCCTGAGCCATATGTTACAGATATCGTTGTTCCCGATGCAGGTGCCGTTGTATATGTGACGCTTATTGTTTTATTGTCGTATCCGATCCAGCCGCTTACTCCGCTTCCTGAGGTGAGTATCAAATTTCCGGTTCCGTCGTCTTTTAGAACATTTGTGCCATCGCTTACCACCACTGAGTTCGGGTTAACTGGTCCGTGGGATAGAACTTTTGTGAAGGTGGTCCGGCTTCCATCCCCTGCGCCGATGTTTTCCGTGTAATAATAATCCTGCCTTATTCCTTCCACAGTTATCACTTTGAATCCCGTGGCCACATCCTGCATTGCTATATCACCCGTTTCTTCGGCCTGCTGTTGGAGAAGGTAAGCTGTTTGAATGATCACTGAAGCAGCCACCGCTGCCACGATGATTATTGCTATGAATATTATCAGTGTGCCGATGCCGAATTCTCCTTCTTCCTTATTCCTCATCCTTTTCATTCTTCATACTCCTGGGAGACCCTGTGCCCGCAGGTGATGATATAGCTGGTAATTCTCAGACTTGATTACGATTGATAATAATCCCTCTTAATTTTAAAAACTTTTTCTCACGGTTATCTGAAAAGGAACATTTCCGCATATTAGAAAAAATGGGCAGTAATCAGAATTCTATGATTTCCGCGTCTCCGCCATCGATATCCAGAATTGCAAAAGTCCTCTTTCCACTGAGATACCCACATGATTCGCCTGGATTGAGAAGCAGAGTTTTTCCCAGTTTGCGAATATCCACGATGTGCGTATGCCCGTACAGAACGAAGTCGTACTCACCGCTGTTTGCAAAGTTCTCCACAATTTTTTTAGTTTTCTCGACACTCCCGGAGCCGTGGTATAACATAATTCTTTTGCCTTGAAATTCCAGTATATATGGCTGAATGTCTATTTTCATTCCGCTCTCTTCCGCAATTTTTTTCAGAAGAAGCTTTTCACCGTCGTTGTTGCCGAAAACTCCGTAATATTCAAATCTGGAAAATTTTTTAAGCACAAATGGAGAAATGATGTCGCCTAAGTGAAAAACTACTTTTATTTCTTTTTCTCTCATTATTTCAATGGCTTTCTCCACCGCTTCCATGTTGTCGTGAGAATCGCTTATGACGGCAACTTTCATAGATGCTTATCTCCACTCCATATATTAAATTTTTTGAGGGAAGAAATAAAATAGGTGATTTCAATATCTAACCATGGATGTTGAAGATGCCTTCGAGGAGTACAAGAAATTGGTTGATTCTCTTCAAAAGTTAGGTTTATCTATGTACGAGGCGCGTGCGTTCTTAGCCTTAGTTGTTTTGGGGGTCGGCTCCGCTGAAGTTGTTGCCCAGACCGCAAAGATTCCTAGAACTTCTGCTTACAAAGTTTTAGAGTCTCTCGAAGATAAGGGATTTGTAGTCTCGATGGAAGGGCGCCCGAAGGTTTACAAGCCGATGGAACTCAAAGAAATAAAAGAAAAAATTGTGGAAGAGGTAAACGAGCTATTCGACAAGTTGGAATTCATACAGGAGTTTTTGATGGAGAAGGGCGAGCCCCAGTTGGTGTACACCATATACGGAAAGGAGCGGGTGATGAAGAAAATCGCCGAGATGATTGATCTCACAGAGAAGGAGATTATAATCTCTACGCCCATATTTTCCGAGATTCGAAAGAATCTGATAAAAAATATAGAGATGGCTTTAAATCGTGGGGTGAAGGTTATCGTCATAACCCACCCCAATCAGAAGATTCCGAAAGGCGTGGACTCGTACAGGAAAGAAGGACTCATCGCCACGGATATTGTTAGCGATAATAAACGCGCATTACTTGCGTCTCCCGAGCTCAACGCGTGTGGATACACCGATAACCCTGCGTTGGCACAGCATTTGACTCATTTCATAAACATAATGATTGAAAAATAAGGGAGTTATTTAACGAATTCCTTGCCTTTGGTGACAACTATTCTGCAAGATGTGGGCAGCTTGTAAGAGGCTTCTCTAAGTGCCTCCTTGGCCTTTTCCACGTTGTTTGGATTCACGCGGGCGGACATTATTATCTGCCCTCTCTTCACTCTCGCCGCAGTCCCCACGGGCTTGCCGAAAGCTTTACTCATACCAGAAGAGATACGATCCGCACCGGCGCCAGTGGCCATTTTATGCTCTCTGATAACCTGATGCGGAAAGACGCGAATCCAGAGGAAATAGTTTGCCGTACCAACCTTGTTAAGATGCTTATTTGCGATAATTCTCGCAGCCTCAAGGGCATTGTGCCTGATTTGGCACGATTCATCAACCATTAAACTCAATTCGACGGGAAAATCGTTCTTTGCCTTAACGTTTCCCATCTCAAAATGCACTATCTTTGGATTGGGAACTCCTCCCATGTATTCACGACGAGTGTAAGCGGGACCATCGACGTTACGATACATTCTTCCTGGCTTACGCACCATTGATACTCACCAAGATGGACATTAGGATTATGTATTTATATTTTTGTGAAGTAGGAACCACCAGCGGGTTCCTATAACCTCCTGCAACCCATAATAAGTTTCTTTGGGGATGAAACACCTTTCTTTTAAAGAAAGGGGTTCTAAGAACCTCCTGCCACCGAAAAAGATTGTGAATTTTGTAAAGGAAGGGTTTAGAAAGGGGGCAAAGCCCCCCCTTCTCAGCGGGCTCTTATCATCTCCAACAATCATGGGGGGTTCTATAGAGTTTTCATGTGACCCTGAGATGCTTATTTCTCATTATTTAAAACCTTGACGCTTTCATCCCTTGGCGATTGTGATAAGCTCTCTATCTACATGTGGATTAAACATGTAATTACCCGACATATTCAGCGGCTGCTCCACGTGGGATGGAGAGATGCGAGCCGGCGCTCCCAGTAGCTGAGTTCCGCGCCGTCCGCAATGCCGTCATGGTCCGTGTCCGGGTCCTGAATATTCAGCCCGTGCTTTGACTCGAAGAGGTTACTTAATCCGTCGTGATCCAGATCGCCCGCCGCATAGAGCGGGTCGCACTGGTACTCCATGTTTCCAAAAAACATTCCCCTACTCCTTTAGTAACTTTAAGAATTTATCTTTGGTTATACCAGCTTGCTTTATAATCTTCATTAGTAGTCCTCTGCCAATCTCCTCTCCTGCATGGTTTGGGACAACTATTATTGTTCCCTCTTTGTTCTTCAAAATCACATGGGATCCTTTCTGCCTTGACACTTCAAAACCTATCTTCCCGAGTGCTTTTATTACCTTCTCCGCAGGTAAAGGCCTCAGCTTTTCGTTCATGCCATTACCCTCTGCAGTCCTATAAACTCAGTTTTTATCTCCACTTCTCCCGTTTCTTCAAGATAGAGTTCAATTGCTTCTTTAATCCTCTTTAAGAGTTCCTCGATGCTCCTTGCCTGAGTAAAACATCCAGGTAGCTCCACGACTTCTCCCACATAGTACCCGTCCTCGTCTCTCTCTATTATCACGGTATACTCATCCATACTTATACATCACCTCCCTCTATTTTAACCTTTTTGCTTTTGTTTTCCTCCTGGAGTTCGAAGCGGTACTTCTCGTAAATAAACGGATATTTCTCATCGATGAACTTCTTTATCTTTGGGTTCTTCTTCACACCGTAGAGCATGAAATAATAGGGAGTCATCTCCCTCGCCTCGCAGTAGAGGTAGTACGGGTTGTAGTTAATCGTGAGAATCGCCGCATTTTTGCCCGTGTTGAACCCGATAATCTTCTCCCACGGAATAAACCGCTCTTTCGGCAGGTACTTTACTGTGTCACGATAAAGATAAACGCCATCCGGCGTAAAACGAATCTTGGAGAAGTGCCACGCGTTTGCTCGCAAAGAAATGATGATACATGATATAGCAATAGGAGTTGTTATGCTAAATACTATTAAATGACCCGTTGTTGTAGATGGTGGAGATACTATATACAGAATAATTGTGGGTACATAAACAGAAAGTAAGGACAAAAACCTTATATTTCTAAGTTTAGTTTGCAATTTGGGAGGTATGCTATTATCTAACATCACTTTTTTATTTTTTATGGGCATTGTTGTCTCCCTTCTTTCAATGATAGAAATATCGTGCCCATACCCATCTCCCACTCCCTCCGGTGCATTTATTCCTCGGGATTTAAAATCTCGAAGCCCTCGTTTTTAGCAGCGTCTAGAAGTTTTCTATCTGCGCTTACAAAGATGCAATTCTTTTCGGGACATAGATCCACGGCAACTGCGAGATGTAGTGCATCTAATGTTCTTAAATTATGTTTTTCTATCATTGCAATAGTTGTAATTATCAATTCATCGGATATTGGTACCGGTACATATCTGCTTTCCACGTCACTGAAAAATATCTCCTCTATTCTGCGATATTTGTTTCTACTGATTATTCCCTCTTTATTTAACCGCGTGAATATGGATATTGTCTCTGCTATTGCCAATGTGGATATGTAAATCTCTTCATCTCCATCTATTATCTTATATCTACTTTCTCGGTGCCTTTTTCCCTGTGATATCTCTTTACTATTGCCGATGTGTCAAAATAGTACTTCATACCTCCTCACGCTCTGATATAACTAATTCGCTTATGCTAATATCCGGATTGAAATCCCTTATCTCCTTTATATCACCACCCCTTGCCCTTTCCTCTATGTAACGAAGTAAATCCATAGTGGCGGATTTCCTCATCAATATTTCCCCAATCTTTTTCATCACTGCTACTTCCATGGTTATACATCTTCTTCATCTATTTTAACCTTTTCGCTGGTCATTTTCACCGGTTCTGTGCCGTTGGGTATGTTTTGTCCGCAATCCCCTTCTCCTTTCTCACTCCTTCACCTTTTTAATCTGGTTCCTGTACATTTCCACCAGCTCGCCGGTTGTGGTGGCTTCCTCCGGGCTTTTGTCGTCTCTCCATCTTCCCGTGAATCTGGGGAATCGTATCGCGAGGCCGCTGCCCTTCTCCACGATATCCCTCGCGCATGTGTGAGTTGGGCTCAGCGTGATTTCCGCGCCGACCACTTCCATGACGATCTTCGGAACGAACCAGTAATCCGCCTCCAACTCGCTCCACACCCTCGGGTGCTTCTTTTCGATTTTGTATTCTTCGAACATCTTCGGAAGCGCTGCCAGCTGCTCGTCGGTGAACCCGCTTCCCAGCTTGCAAACCGTCTCAAATCTATCCTTCTCCGGATTGTAAGCGGCCATCAATAATGCGCCGTAAGTTCCTTTTCTACGGCCCTTGCCCGAAAACGCGCCCACGACCACGAGATCAGTGGTGTCCGCCATCTCCACCTTGTAGTCTCTCTTGTACTTGATCCACAGAAATTCCCTCGCGCCTGCGCGGTATATGCTCTCTTCCCCGATATTTTTCGCCACCAGCCCCTCGCATCCGTCCTCGATGGCCTTGTTGAAGAATTTTTTTATCTCATTCATATCTTCGGAGACGATGCGGTGGGCCAGCTGAACTCTCGGGGTTCTCTTTATCCACTTCTCCAGCGCCTTTCTTCTCTCTTCGTATGGCTTCGTGGTCATGTCCTCGCCGTTGAGGTATAAAATGTCGAAAAGAAATAGGACCACGGGGATCTCTTCAATCATCTTCTCGATTCCGTATTTTCTCCCGCGCCTATGAGAGACCATCTGGAAAGGAAGAAGTTCTCCTGTGTTCACGTCCACGGGCACCGCTTCCCCGTCGAAAATCCCATCTTCTCCCTGAAACGCCTCGTTTATGGCGGAAACCACATCAGGAAACTGCGAGGTGAGATTCTCCAATCTCCGAGAGTACAATTTAGTCCCGTTTTTTCCCACATGGGCCTGAATGCGCATTCCGTCGTATTTGTACTCAAACGCCGCTTTTCCTCCCATCTTTTCTAGTATTTCTTCCAGCGAGGGCAGGCGCTCGGCCAGCATGGCCCTTATTGGAATTCCGATTTGGATTTTTATGTTTTTTACGCCCTCGATTCCCTCCTTCGCTAGCTTCTTCGCTATGAACCCTAAATCCGGGTGGATGTTGTACGCTCGCTCCACTATTTTCCTCATCTCCTTGCTCTCGCCGAATGCAATTGATAGTGCGTCCAATATTGTCATGTCCGCTATTCCCAGCCTGAGCTTGCCTTCAACCGTTCTCACTATGTATTTCGCTTCTAAAGGAGTTGCTAAGTTCAACAATTCCACTAAAAGCTTAATTTTCTTCTCTTGGCTCCCCGAACCTTCCGATTTTGCGATTTTCTCGAAATTCTCATAAACTTTTTCCACCGTTAGCTCTTCGGACTCGAATGAAAACAGGCGCATCTGCTTCTTGTTCTTCAGCGCCTCTTCCACCGCAGCCCCCAAATCCCCGAATTTGCGGAGCATCTCGTTAACTCTCTTCTCCGCTATGCCAGTTGCTTGGGTTACCGCCTTTATTGTGAGTTTTTCCGCCAGCCCCAGCTCGATTCCCACGTAATCCGCGTAGAGCTTTCCTTGGGTGAGATACGCAACTTTGTCGATGATATCCACAGGTGTTTTTTTCAGAAGCTCAACTAAGTAATCGGTCATCTCCAATCTCTTGGTTGTCCCCTCAATTTTTTTGTAAGTCTCCGCAATCTCGCGATAAAGCATGGTTCAAATATCCGCTTCCTCTATTTAAGTTTTTAACATTGCCCCAAATTAAAAATACTTAACCGTAATGACTTAATGTGAATGAAAAAATCCCCGCTGAGGACTTCGCCGGCCCGTCTTTCAATATATTTAGAGATGCGCTTTTCTTCATCGCTCTTTTTCTCATTTCTCTCATTCTCTCCCTATTTCTACTCGTATATTTCGATTTTCCCTTGATTCCAATCGCCATGTGGCTCTTGATTTACGGATTTTCTGAGATTCTGCTATTCTTCAAAATATGGGAAACTTATAATGAATGCGTCGCAGGAGAGGTTGAAGGAGGGATGGGAATAAAATGCGATGAAAAGGCTTACGAGATCAGGATAAAAATCACTCCGGAGAAAATAATTTATGTGAAATCCCGCGGTGAAAAAGATGAGAGAGAAGAGGTGAAAATCGGGGAAATAAAAGAATTGAAACTGAAGGGGAACAAAATTTTCTATTTATCTGGCGAGGAATGGGAAGAACTGGGAATGGTCCCAAATTTGCCCCGCCAGAAGAGTAAAAAATTGAAGGAGAGAATTGAAAAAATAAACGGCGAAAAACAGATTTAAATACAGGTAATTTATCACCTGTGGATATAGGGGTGTTTATTCTATTTGCTTTAATCGGAACTTCGCTGGGCACTTTCACCGGATTGACTCCGGGGATACATGTGAACAACATTGCTTTACTTGCCCTATTTCTCTACGGCGCAGGGTTCAACCCCATTTACCTCGCATCATTGGTTGTAAGCGCAATGATTGCCCATACTTTCTTGGATTTTATCCCATCCACGTTTTTGGGCGCTCCAACCGAAGATACCGCGCTCTCGGTGCTCCCCATGCATCGGCTTCTTCTTCGAGGTGAGGGCTACAAAGCTGTTTATCTTTCGGCGGTAGGCTCGCTTTTAGCCATGCTCTTCGCCCTTCCCTTCATTTTTCTCCTTCAGGTTTTTTTCTCTTTTATCTCGTACGACGAGGTGAAGTTTTACATTCCCATAATTCTCATCTCTCTCGTTCTCTATCTATTTTACCTCGAATCATTAAAGAGTGTGAAGAAGATGCTTCTTGGAATTTATGTCTTCTTCGTAGCTGGAATTTTCGGGCTCATAGTTTTCCATCTTCCCCAGAATTACAACTTCGTGCCCGCGGACATCGGGGCCGGTCTTCTCTTTCCCATGTTCACCGGGTTATTTGGAATTCCAACCCTTTTTCTATCCTCTAAAACCAAGGTGCCGAAGCAGGAAATAAAAAAGGAAAAAATAGGAAAGGAAAGTTATAAAGCAGCGTTGTACGGCACTTTGAGCGGCGCCTTAGTGGGCTTTCTCCCTGGGGTGACCTCTGGAATCGCTTCGGTGGTGGCCCGCGGCGTTTATGGAAGCGACGAGCCAGAGGATTTCATTGTCTCTCTTGGCTCTGTTAATACGGCAAATTCCCTTTTCAACTTAGCTGCGCTGTTCATCATTCTCCACCCGAGGAGCGAGGCCGTGGGAGTTGTGGGGAGCCTCGTTAAATTCCATCCATGGATAAACTTCGTTCATCCTCCTTCTCTCTTCATTCTCCTTCTCCTCTCCGCGTTCATCTCCTCTTTTTTCTCCTTCTTTCTAACTTTATTTTTCGGAAGATTATTCGCTAAGGGCATAGAGAGATTGGATGAAAGATACGGGAAACTCTCCATGGGGATAATGGTGTTTCTGGGAATTCTGATATTCCTATTCTCCGGTCCTTTAGGGTTCATGGTGGCCTTCGTTGCCTCACTAATTGGCATTCTTCCTCCAAAATTCGGGGTTATGAGGGTGCACCTAATGGCATCAATCATTCTCCCTGTGCTGATTTTCTACCTCGCATGACCGAAAAGCATATAACGATAATTTTATATCCCTAAAATAACATTACAGAGAGGGATTAACATGGCAGCAAAAGAAGATTGGTTTGAAAAACTTCAAGGCGAACTTGAAAAGAAAAAAGAGGAAATACTGAATGACATTTCCACAGAGAGCAAGAAGAGGAGCGAGCTGAACAAAAGCATAATCGAGGATTTCTGGAAGATATGGATTCAGTTCAATAACATAAATGTGCATTTCAGGATGGAGCCCTCGCACGATAAGTGGGTTTCGCATTTTGAAGAGTTCCCGAACAAGTGGGTTCTGCGGAAGGATTTCGATTTCTCCAGAGTGTGGGAGATAAGCCTGGTGGATATTACGAGGGAGCAGAACCGCGTGGGAGATTCTTTGAAGGTTCTGTACTATAATACTGATAATGGTGAGAGATTGAAGATGCTCTTCGAGTTTTCGGAGGGAGAAAAATACGACAAGTACTCCGGATGGAAGCGCATATACAGCCAGTACGTGCTCTACGATGAAGCCGTGAACAAAGCATCCATAGACAAAATCCGAGAAATACTATTGAAAGTAATACCTGTGTGGTACGAATCTCACTTGAAAGGGGATAGAAACATAATTCTGGACTTCATCAAGAACAATTTCCAGAAAGGGGCCACATTTACCGATTAAACCCCTTTTCTAAATCTTTCTTGAACTCTTTTTGCAACGCTAGCTCCTGTTCCCATTCTTCCAGCGAGTCGAGAGTCTCTTTTAATTCTCTGAGGCAGTCGATACATATCCACTTCTCCCCGATTTTCTTCATTGGCAGGTTCTTGTATCCGATCCTCCCGCAGAGAAAACAGACGTGCATCTCCGGAATCTTCGCTTCCACATAGAGATCCATCTTCATGCTTTCGACTATGTTTCTAATCAAATCCTCCTGCTTCATTTTTCATCGCCTGTATTTTGAGTTAATTAGCAAATATTTACCCTCTACTTCCACCAGATAAATTCCTTTCTCTCCCGCCATGGCCTTCATGATATCAATCGCTTTCCTATAATTTTCCTCGGTGTTTTCCATTTTCAAGTCGTACATTATGTCCAGCGGGGAAACACGGGCGACGCCGCTCATGTTTCCGATGTGCTCTTCCCACTTTATCTTTATTTTCTCCCCTTCCTCCGGTTCCACGATTCTTATTTTCATCTTTTTCTCGTTGAGCTTAGGGGTGAAGCCGAAGTACATGGCGGCTATTTTCCTTATCTCATTCTCGTCCATGCTATCGCCTCAGAATATTTCGGATTCGGAGAGAACTTCAATTCCCTCGGAGGATATCTCATACGGTTTCACTTCTCGTGAATGCTTTGTTCTCCTCATCTTCAGTATTTTCAGGGTGAGCATTATCCTGTTGTTCATCTCCCTTGGAGTTAGGAGAATCACTCCGTCAACCACGTACTCCACTAACCCGTCTCGGCTCACATTGGGGTTCTTGGGATCCACCTCAGCCGTTAAAATCGCAGTTGCCCCGCTGTCCTTTATGCTCTTGCTCAACGCAAACAGATTTGTTCTCTTGTCCTCCTCGCTCTTGAAGAGCATGGTTATTAAGCTCACCGAATCAATTGCGATTCTGCTCGCTCCGAATTCTTTAATCACTTGGGGAATTTCCCCCTCCAATCTCTTCACGCTGCTACCTGCATCCTCGGGTTCCAATTTTATTAGAAGAAGGGAATCATCCAAGTAATTTTCGAAATCCCAGCCGAACGATTTTGCAGTCTCTATGATGCTGTTTTCATCCTCTTCCAAGCTCAGAAATATGCACTTCTCCCCTTTTTTAAGCCCTTCCCAGATGTACTGCATGGCGAACGTCGTCTTACCGGTTCCGAAGGAACCAATGACGGCTACGCTGTGCCCCTTGGGGAAACCGCCATCCATCATCTCGTCCAGACCTTTTATACCCGTTGTTATCCTCATTTTTATCACCCTATCTTCTCAGTGTTTACCACGACGAATCCCATTCTCCTGTTGAGCGTGGTGTTGAACCTCGCAATTCTCTCCTCTTCCAAATGCGCCATTAACCCGGTGAATTTCAGAACGTACATATATCGATATCTTTTTGAGTATTTGTGCGACGCATGCCACTGGAAAATCATCACTCCGTCCACGGAATCGAACAAAATATTCTCCTCTCTTTTATCCATTGCCCCCGTGGTCAAAAGGAGATAAATGACCGTGTTCCATTCCTTCGCTTTGCGCCTCAATCCCCGTATAGTATCGATAAGATCTTTCACATCTATTCGTGGCGATGTGAATAGGTCGGTTAGGGAATCCACAATGACGATTCTCTCGTCGGCGTTCTGATCGATGAATTCCACGAAATCTTTTAGAAGGTCCCCTTTCTTCTTCAGGAAATCGCTCACGTTCTTTGTAACCCATTTTATGGGCACGATGCTGTTCTTGAAATATTCCACTGAAAAATCCCGAAATGTTAAATTATCCCGGAATGATTTTGCTAAATCAGGGTTGAAGGTGAGGTCCACCGCATGCATAACCTCCTCCTCGCTTCTCGAGAAGGATATGTACGTGGTCCCCTTCGGTATGTAGATGTCTTCGGAGCTTTCTATCATGAACTCTTTGAAGCTCTTATCCTTCCTTGCCATGGATAATTTTGCCGCCGAGGTGTATGAGAATTCGCGATTCCCCGCGCCCGGTTCGCCGGCGAGTATTATCACAGAGCCAGCGGGCACTCCTCCTCCGACGATGGTATCGAACGCTGCAACAGAAGTGGGAACTCTCATCTTTTCGCCTATGGCGATATAGAATTTAAATTATTCGGAATTCAAAAAATGGAAAAAATGGGGAAATTATTCTTCTTTTTTCTTTTCTGTGTTCTTCTCTGCTTTGAATAATCTTATGAGCACAGGTACCATCATCAGCGCCATCGCTATGGCGAGGCCCCATGCCAGTGTTTGCAGTACCGCAAGGGTCGCTGGATACTGGCTGAATATTGCTGCTACGCCTATCGTTATGAACACTATGTATATTACGAACTTCGCGTAAGGTGCTTCTTCTTTGAAGTTCTCGTGCTCCTTTGTTATGTTGTCGATCATGGTTCCGCCGATTATTGCTCCGGCGCCGATTATGACCGTACCGAGAATTAATGGGTAGACTAAATCGCCCTGAAGCTCCATTATGTTCAATCCCAGCGTGATTACGAATGCCACTAAGCCAATTAGAATCAGATTGGAAATAAGCTTTGAGAGATCTTCGTATTTCTTCTCGAACACACCTTTAAGTAGGATTTCTATGTACTTTGCAAGCAGGCCTACTAAAATTATGCCCACCGTTAACACTATTATGCCGCCAATGAGCTTAGGTAGATACAGGGCAACTTCTTTAAGCACGGTACCAACATCGCCGCTCATTCCCATGTAGTTCACAGCCACGATGAACGCTATGGACATAACGAACGCCAGTACCAAGCTACCAACTATGGAAGTCAGGTCAACGCTTGATCTCTGCAACGTCTGTCCCAATTCCGTATTCGCCATCGCGGGATCAACCGTTTTTCTCAGTATGTACACCGTTCCCTTTTTGGCGAGCCAGCCTACCAAATAGCCTATCAATAGAATTATCGCAACCACAAGTGCGATTAATGCGCCGTTGATCACTTCTTCTAAAATCTGGTTCCAGTCGATGTTTATCTGTAGTACAAAATTTCCCGGGTTTATGAGTCCGTTCAACACCATTTTTTCACCTCCTTTTTTCTTTGCATGTATATACTATAAAACAATATTTAAAGATTTCTGTACTTAATTATCCATTTTATTTTTTTGCGAGTTTCCAAAAATATTTTATGAGCAAAACCCTTAACACGGGGTGTGAAAACGTTAATTATTGCCGAAAAGCGCAACGCTGCGCAGAGAATATCCCAAATCCTGTCGGGGGGCAAGGCAAAGTTCGTGAAGGTGGGCCGTGGAGGTTATTTCAAGTTCGAGAAAGGGGGAGATGAGTACTTTGTCGTCCCTTTGAGGGGGCATATCGTTGAGTTAGATTACGACGAGAAGTTCAAGAGATGGGACATAGATAATTTAATCCAGCTGGTGAACGAGAAACCAAAAAAAATCAATAAAGAGAGGGGAATAATAAAGATACTCTGGGACATCGCCAAGGATGTGGATGAAATAATTATTGCGACTGACTACGACCGGGAAGGAGAATTAATAGGCGTCGAAGCTCTTAGTGTAATAGAAAAGAAATACGGGAAGAAGTTCAAGGTGAAGAGGGCAAAGTTCAGCGCTTTAACGAAGGAAGAGGTGGAAAAAGCTTTCAACAATTTAGTGGATATCAACTACAATCTCGCCAGCGCCGCGGAGGCGAGGCAGCACATCGACTTGGCGTGGGGAGCATCCCTAACTCGATTCATATCCCTCGTCTCAGGAAGAAGGGGCCGGGACTTTCTGTCGGTGGGACGCGTGCAGAGCCCCACCCTTGCGCTCATTGTGAACAGGGAGCTGGAGATAGAGAATTTCGTCCCCAAACCCTATTGGAACATAACCGCGAAGCTGCAGAAGAAGAGAATTTTTACCGCAGAGCATGTGAACAACCCATTCTGGGAAGAGGAAAAGATGAAGGAAGTTATGGATAAATTGAAGGGGGCGGATGAAGGGGAAATAAGCGATGTGAAAAAAGAGGAGAAGGAGATGTACCCCCTGCCCCCGTTCGACACCACCTCGTTTTTGAGCGAGGCCACGAAGATGGGCATATCCGCAGCAAGAGCCATGAAGATTGCCGAGGATCTCTATATGGCAGGTTACATTTCGTATCCAAGGACGGATAACACGGTGTACCCCAAGAGCCTGAATATAAAATCCATATTGAACTCCCTTGAAAAGGGGAAATTCGGAGATGAGGTTAAGCGGCTTCGGGGTGAAATGCGCCGCTACCCTGCGAGGGGGAAGAAGGAGACCAAGGACCATCCTCCGATTGTTCCCGTGAGAAGCGCGAATCTTTCGGGTGATAAGGGGAAAATCTACGAGTTAATCGTGAGAAGATTTTTGGCCACCTTAGCCGAGAATGCAATTTACGAAGAGACAAAGGTGGATGTGGATATACGGGGAGAACTTTTCAAATCCCGCGGTAAAGTTCTGAAGAGGGAGGGCTGGCTCCATTACTATCCGTATGTGAAGTTCGAAGAGAAGGTTATTCCCGAGCTTAAGAAAGGAGACAGGGTGAAGGTGAAAGAAATTAAGGAGGAGAAGAAGGAAACGCAGCCGCCAAAGAGGTACTCCCAATCCTCGCTTCTGAGGGAGATGGAGAAATTGAACTTGGGGACCAAGAGCACGAGGGCTGAAATAATACAGAAGCTCTACGATAGAGGATATGTGAAAGGCAATCCCCTTGTACCGACTCCCGTCGGTAGAGCGTTGGTTGAGAATCTGATGAAGCACGAAGTGGACGTTGTTCATCCTGATATGACTGCAAAGTTAGAAATCGACATGGATAAGATAGAGAAGGGCGAGAGGAAGATGGACGAAGTGATAGAGGAATCTAAAGAGATGCTCGTAGGAATAATAAAAAAATTGAACGAGAGTAAGGATGATTTTGGGGGAAATATGAAGAAGTCCATGAATAGCGAGATTGGAGAATGCCCCGATGGGGGAAAATTGATATACTACCATCGTAAAAACGTGGTTGTTTGCAAATCCCCAGATGGGGATAAATTTTATTATCTTCCATCCACTGGGAAAGTGGAATTTCTGAAAGAGAAATGCCCGGTTTGTGGTCTCCCCTTAATTAAGGTGATACGCAAGGGTCAGAGCCCGGAGATCAGGTGTTTGAATCCGAAGTGCGAGTACAACAAAAAGAAGGATGTGGTGGGCAAGTGTCCCAAGTGCGGAGGGGATTTAGTTATTCGACAATCTCGCAACGGAAAGAGGTTTATTGGCTGTTCCAATTATCCCAAATGCGACGTGACTTATCCTCTTCCGCAGAAGGGGCAGGTAATTCCCACTGGTGAGACATGCTGCAACGGTGCGCCAGTGGTTATAATACGGAAAAAAGGACGGAAGGACTGGAAGATTTGCGTGGATATGAACTGCAAGGAAAGTGATTAAAGTTAACTTGATTTTTTTCAAATTTATTTTACCAATTCGGTTAGCAGAATTGATTGTGGATTTGAGAAATAATTATTATCAGTAATGCTCAAAAAAATTATTTTATTTTTCTAAAATATCCAGGGGGATATGAACTGGAACGATGTTGTATCTGGATATGTAGAGCAGAAAGACTGGCGGGTCAGAGAGAACAGCAATACCTCGTACTCTTTCTCGGGGCTGATGCTTCATGCGGCATGAGAAGTAATAAAGGAATACACCCTTAACAGAGTTTATCCCCGAGAAATATCTGAGGCGCACAGGAGGGGGTATTTCCACATTCATGATCTCTCTTTCGGGATCATCCCCTATTGTGCAGGGTGGTACTTAAAGGACCTTTTGTTGAGGGGATTCGGCGGAGTACCGGGAAAGATAAATGCAAAGCCGGCGAAGCATCTGGACACGGCCGTTGCCCAAATAATAAATTTCCTGGGAACCATGCAGATGGAATTCGCCGGGGCGCAGGCGTTCAGCAGTTTGGACACGTACCTCGCTCCTTTTGTGAGGGCGGATTCTCTCTCTTACAGGGAAGTGAAGCAGAATATGCAGCGTCTGATTTACGGGTTGAATATTCCTTCAAGATGGGGCTCTCAAACACCCTTTACCAATTTTACCTTTGACCTTGTTCCCCCGGATGATTTGGGTGAGGAGCACGCCGTAGTTGGAGGAGAAGAATTGGAAAGCACTTACGGGGAATACCAAGAAGAGATGGACATGATAAATAAAGCGTTCATCGAGGTTATGATGCACGGGGATGCCAATGGGAGAATATTCACGTTCCCGATTCCCACGTACAATCTTCTTCCCGATTTTGACTGGGGTGGCGAGATAGCCAACAGAATATTCGAGATGACTGCAAAATACGGAATACCCTATTTCCAGAATTACATAGGCAGTGATTTGGATCCCAGGAGCATACGTGCCATGTGCTGCCGCTTGCAGCTGGACATCAACGAATTGAGGAGCCGTGGGAACGGATTGTTCGGCTCTGGAGAATTAACCGGATCAATAGGTGTGGTAACGATTAATCTCAATAGGCTTGGTTATGAGGCGAAGGATGAAGATGAATTCTTCGAAAAATTGCTGCATTATATGAATTTGGCAAAGGAGAGTTTGGAAATAAAAAGAAGGATCGTGAACGAAAATCTGCGGCGCGGGCTATTGCCTTTCACGAAGGTTTATTTAGGGCACTTCAACAATCACTTCTCTACAATAGGGCTCATCGGCATGCACGAAGCTCTAATGAATCTTTTCGGTATCGGAATATACGAGGAAGAGGGGTTGAAATTTGCAGTGAAAACCCTCAAGTACATGAGGGAAGTGCTGAAATTGTATCAGGATGAGACGGGGAATCTTTACAATCTGGAAGCCACGCCCGCCGAGGGCGCCTCCTATCGTCTGGCTAGACTCGATCGGCAGATGTACGATGATATTTACACATCTGGCGAGGACGAGCCGTATCTGACGAATTCCACATGGTTGCCTGCAGAGTACAAGGCGAGCATAATGGAGAGCCTATCTCACCAGGAGGTTTTACAGAGTCTTTACACGGGAGGTACCGTCTTTCATGCGTATTTGGGTGAGAGGATAAGTGCCGATAGCGCCAAGGCATTCGCAAGGAAGATAGCGAACAACACGAAAATTCCATACTTTACAATAACTCCCACGTTTTCCATATGCCCCGAGCACGGATACCTTCCGGGTGAGCAGTGGACTTGCCCTTACTGCGGCAGAAAAACGGAGGTTTATTCGAGGGTTGTTGGATACTTCAGGCCGGTTGAGTCGTGGAACAACGGAAAGCAGGAGGAGTTTTCTGAGAGGGTCACCTTCAATCTTAACGCCATGGAGCGTGAGAGCAGGTGGAAAAGGTACAGGGAAATAGTGGAAGATGTGGAAACACCGGAAATCAAAGGATTTTCCGTAGAAAAGAAGGAAAAAATAAAATTGGTTCTGATGTGATGGATATGCTCATCGCTGGATTCAAACCTGATTCCATGGTGGATTGGCGAGGGAAGATAGTGGCGACGGTGTTCACCTACGGGTGCAATTTCCGTTGCCCCTTCTGCCACAATTTTTATCTGGTTACCGAGAAGATGGGGGAAAGATACGATGAAGAGGAGATTATTGCGAGAGTGGAGGAGTTGGGGGATTGGATTGATGGAGTGTGTATCACGGGTGGAGAGCCGACGATGCACAAGGATATAGTGGATTTCGTAAAAGAGATAAGAAAAATCAAACCTGTGAAGATAGACACGAACGGTTCCAATCCGGATACCCTCAGAGAATTACTGCGATTTGCGGATTACGTGGCGATGGACATCAAAGCGCCCAAAGGCAGATACGAAGAACTCGCGGGGGTGCCCGTGAATATAGAAAAAATAGAAAGGAGTGTGCAGTTGATAAAAAAATACGCTCGAGATTACGAATTCAGAACCACATTTGTGCCCGTGCTAAAAAAAGAGGATATAGTTGATATTGCGTCCTGGTTGGTCCCTTCAAAAAGGTACGTTATCCAGCAGTTCTCCACCGGAGGAGGAACTTTAGATCCTAGTTACTCCCAATTGAAACCTTTGGATCCCATCGTATTGAGATCCGCCTGCGAAGAGATACGGGGAAATTTTGAGGAATGCATCGTAGCCAACGTTTAGTGTGCGAAAGTATTTTACTTCTTAACTCTTTTATCATTTCATGGTTAGGGAAGAGACCGTAGCGCAGCTCAATATGTTCATGATTTTCATCGTTGCCAATTTACTTGCCCTCGTGCTTATGCCCGCGTACATGATTTATCAGGGTTCAATGGGCAACGAAGAGAATAATCCGTGGGTTGCGGTCTTCTATGTTCTCTATATAATAGGGGTTACTGCTGTGATACTCTACATTGCGAAGAAGAAAAAGACGGGAGTTTTGAAGGCCATATTCTACTTTGCCGTTGCTTGGAGCATGTGGTTCGCATTATTTCCCATATTTTACTATTTTTCTGTTCCCGCTTCGGACCTTATTTCATTAACCCTCTCTATTGTGATGACTATCTTGCTCATCAAATATCCAGAGTGGTACATGATGAACCTCACCGGAATTTTAATGGCGGTCGGTATTGCTTTGATATTCGGGATATCATTCGGAATGATTCCCGTGGTTGTTTTTCTGGCCATTCTTGCAATTTACGACGCCGTTTCAGTTTACAAAACGAAGCACATGGTTTCCCTTGCGGATAACGTGATAGAGCACAATCTCCCCGCGCTGTTCATCTTGCCCGCAAAATCCGATTTCTCCTACAAACATGCGAAATCTCCTGTGAAGAAGAAAACCAAGAAAAAGGAGAGGGATGCGTATTACATGGGTTTTGGAGATGTGATGATCCCCGGGATAATGGTGGTTAGCGCCGCGCGTAATTACGGGTTGGTTGCAGGGGTATTCACTTTGATTGGGGCAGTTCTTGCCATGATTCTTCTAACGGCAATGGTGAACAGCGGTAAGCCCCAGCCCGGGCTGCCGTACCTCAACGGCGGAGCCCTCGCTGGATTCATCATCTATCTATTTTTATTTTGACATCTCTTTGTTTATCTCGTCCATTTTCTCCAGGACCTTCACCAGATTCCCTTCGTCCCAGTAGAATTTGAGCTCTCTAACTAATTTTATTATGCTCTTGGCGTTGGAATTTCCGGAGTATGTGGCTCGCATTACCTCTTCTTTTACCATCTTCAAAAACGCCTGCATCTTTTCCTGAATTTCATCTTTTATGGGCGTTAGTGCCTCGTTCAAAACCTTTACAGCTTCTTGGTATTTCCTAGCGTCGGCCATGTCTTTGGACGTGTCCACCACATTTATTGATTTACTCACATCTATTCCGAATCCCTTCGCAATCTCTAATGCATTTTCCACGCTCTCCAGTTTCTCTAGGTATGCCTTAAGGTCGCGTGAGAGAGCGGTGGCTTTTTCCCTCATTTCATTGAAAACTTTCACGAAGTTCTCTATGTCCCAGTCCTCCAGATATTCGCTGGCTTTGGTGTACATGCTTCTTATGTCCGCGTTAAGCCCCATCATTATTTCGTATTTTTCCATCTCCTTCTTGTATTCATCAACTATGGATTTTATGAGGGTGTAATATGCTTCTTGTAAATGTGTGTAGCCAGTGGGGTAATCGTTGTTGGCTGCGTATTTCTTTGCTTCTTTTATGTCTTGGTTAATCTTTCCCATGGGAATCTTAAGTTCTCTGGCGAGGGGAATCATGAACTTCAGCTTTTTAATTAGGGTTTCTATGAGCATTTTGTAATCTACATCCTCTTCAAAAACGGCGTAGCAGTAGGGGCAGAATTTTGCATCCTCATATACCTGATGATGACAAACGGGGCATTCGTACAGCTCTTCAGGCGGTATAACCTCCTCCTCGCTTCCCTCCTCGACTTTTTTCTCCTCACTCAGTATTTCCTGAATTATTTCATCAATATTCTCCTCCGGCATAAACAATCACCTGTATTTTACAAAATGAGTTTTACCATTATATAGTTTGCGATTTACGATGGAAAGATTAAATTTTCATAAGGGCATGAGGGCGTATGAAAATAAAAATAGAGGAGTTAGTTGAACTCGCGAAGATAAGGAGCGAGACTGGATACGAATCGAAAATTCTTCTCCACATCGAAGAAAAACTGGATTCTATCGGGGTTAATTACGAGAAGATGCCCGTAGACGAGGAGCGGTACAACATAATTGTGAATCCGGAGGAGAAATTCATGGTTAATGCTCATGTTGACACCGTCGGCGATTATTTCCCACCTGAAATAGAGAATGATATTCTCTGGGGCCGCGGCGTCATGGACGATAAGGCTGGCGTGTTGATAATGCTCAAACTGATAGAAGAGTTCCGAGATTCTTTGCCAGTAAGCTATGTTTTCTTCGTGGACGAAGAGGAAGAAGGAAAAGGCTCGAAGAAGTACGCGGAGAAATACGCGCATGATTTCGCAATCACTATGGAACCAACATCCCTGCGGGTTTGCACCGCTGAGGCCGGAAGCCTCGAGCTAGAGTTCGAGTTCTGGGGGAAGGCCATGCACGGCTCATGCGCAAAGGAAGAGGAAAATGCAATATGGCAGGGTATAAAGTTCATAAACTCTCTCAAGAAAATGAAGTTCTTAAACGCGGAGCACAAGCTTTTAGGAAAACCCGCGATAAACGTGGAGATGTTCGACGGCGGCGATTATCTTTTGGCAGTTCCGGAGAGCGCGAAGGCTCTGGTGGATTTCATTTATATTCCGGGGCAGACCGCGGTGGAGATAATCGATGAGGTGAATAAGATAAGCAGAAAGTACAACGTGAACCACATGATTTATGATCTATCGCCCCCATTCGAGATCTCTCCGAGGAAGAGGATGGTCAAAGAATTTTTGAAGTACGCAGAGTTAGGGGGTTTCCGAAGCTGGAGCGACGCCCAGAATTTGGTGGATAAGGGCACACCCACCGTGGTTTTCGGGCCCGGAGATTTGAGGGACGCGCATACAAAGGACGAGCATGTTCGAATGTCCGATGTGAATAAAGCGTACGATATTCTCAAGAAGGTGCTCAAAGAGTGGAGCAGATGAGCGCGGAGGTAGTGTTTGAAGAGCATACTCCCTTTCTTCTCTTTCTGTTTATCATTCTCTCTCCCTTGCATTCTGGTGATATTCTGTGGTCTTAACTTCCGGGTATTTTCAAGCGGGATTCCCTCTGTACCATGTAAGAACTCCCTGCGTGCCGGATAAGGAATAAGATTGATAAAATACAAAGGCTCGTGTATAAGGGCTTTCAATATGCCCCGAATGGAGAAATTGCTACTCGAGGTAAAGGGTAGAAAATATTCCCTTTTGCTAATCTCGGTGAAAAACTCGGAGAGAGTAATTTTATGCATCCTTCAAAAAAGGAAATATCAAGAAAAAAATGTGGGTGAAATCAGAGCTCCTCGTATTTCTTTGCTATTGCCTTCGCCATGTCCAGCGTGCTCGCGTCTCCGCCGAAATCGTAAGTGCGCACTTTTCCCTCAGCTATGACCTCTTCTATTGCTCTCTCCAAGCGAGCCGCTTTTTCTCTCTCTCCCAAGTAATCGAGCATCATGCGAACCGCGCGTATTGTTGCTATGGGGTTCACCTTGTACTGACCAGCATATTTAGGTGCGGAGCCATGCACCGGCTCAAACACGGCGTAGTTATCTCCGATGTTCCCCGATGCTGCGAATCCCAGACCTCCCACGAGCTGGGACGCGAGGTCTGATATTATGTCACCAAATAGATTCGATGTCACGAGAACATCGTATTTCTCAGGATTCTTCACCAGCCACATGGCCTGCGCATCTATATTGGTTTCCCACATCTCGATATTGGGGTATTCCTTGTGTATCTCACGGGCGACCCTTACGAACAATCCGCTGGTTTCCCTGAGAACGTTCGGTTTTTCCACGACGGTCACATTCTTCAGATTATTTTCCTTAGCGTATTCGAATGCGGCCCTTATTATTCTCTCCGCGCCCTTGCGGGATATTATTCTCAGCGATATCGCTTTATCCACCTCTACGAATTTCTGATACCTCGGATGCTCCTTCAACGCATTGTCGATTTCCTCGGGTACGGGATAGTATTCGACTCCGCTGTAGAGCCCCTCGGTGTTCTCTCTGAAAACGGTGATGTTGATATCATCTTTGTAATTCAGCGGATTTCCCTTGTATGCCTTCGCGGGGCGCACGTTCGCATAAAGATCGAATAACTGGCGAAGTCTCACTATGGGGCTGTAGTACTGCAAGCCCTTGCCCTGCAACTCCGGCGCCAATTCCTTCTGGGCCTCTTCCTTTGGCTTCGAGGTTATGGCTCCGAAAAGGGCGCAGTCGGTCTGTTTCATCAATTCGATTGTTCTATCCGGCAGAGGATTTCCCTCACGGCGCCAGAATTCCCAGCCTATATCTCCGTAAATATATTCGGCATCCAAAGCTATCTCGTCCAAAACTATCATTGCGGCCTCAATCACTTCTTTACCAACTCCATCTCCGGGCAGTACGGCGATTTTATGCGTCATATCAATACCTCCACTAAGCAAATGGGAATGTGGAATTTAATGCTTTCTCTCAATTGCAAATTTTAAATATTACCAATTCATATCACGCCCGATGGATATCGTTAAGGCAATTGCGGGGCAGAAGATGCAGATTCTTTCGTTTGTGCTCTCAATACTTGCAGTTACAGCTTCTTTCTTCGTTGGCTGGCTACTCACTGTTCTCTCACCAATCATAGTTTTTCTCATATTCAAATTTCTAAAGGTTTGGAAAAATAGGGAGAGATTGGCGTACGGAATTCCCGCCATAATTATTGGTGTAGTGCTTTTCTTCTTCATATTTTCGCATCAGGTTGCGAATGTGGAGACACAGAGCTTCAGCATGGGGGATTTGGAGGTGAAGATACATGGCTATTCATCCACAGATTTCAACAAAATAGCGACGTTGGAGGTTGTGTATTCCCATGCAACCAACTCAACACTCTACTATGTGGTGAACAACACAATCACTGGCCATGTGGTTGAAAGCGGAGCGGTTAATGGAACAATCAAAGATAACGAAACCTACTATCGATTCTCGTTGAACACCACGGAGGGTATATACAATGTGAAGATAACCGTGAACAACGCGTTAATTTATGGGGAAATCATAAGGGAAACTCCTGATAAGCTTTTCCAGTACTTCATTTATTTCAGTGGGTTCGCCATAATGGCGCTTCTGAGCATTCTCTACGGATTGTTTATCTTTGGAGTACATACAATTAGAAGAAGCAAAGAGATGATGAGGTTGAGATATGAAGAGGAAAAATGAGCTCATAATCCTTATCCTCTATTCTTCGCTTATCTTTTCCATATCTTCAATCAGGGGCAATGAGATTCCGTCTCAGGTATCTCCCTACTCTCTTGTATTCCATTTTTTCCTGTATTTCTTTTATTCGTTTGCGATTTTCATGTACTTTCAGAAACCGTTTCGCTCGTATTTGTTTGGGACGATTTACGCAGCCTCCGATGAGATTCATCAGTTATTTGTGCCGGGACGCTCATGTGATCCCGTGGATTTTCTCACCGATTCACTCGCTCTTGCGGTTGGAATAACCCTCTCGATTCTATGGAAACCCTTATTTACATTCTTAACATCATCTAACCGTGGATCGCAGTGATGCAGAGGAGCTCATGCGCGCGGGGGAATTTCAGAAGGCGTATGAGGTATATCGTGATTTGATCGAATCGGGAACAGAAGATCCCGTGGTTTACAACAATTGCGGTGTGGCATTGGATTCTTTAGGTAAGCACAGGGAGGCTGTGGAATGCTACATGCGAGCTATAGAGCTGGACAACGAGTACGCCACCGCATATTACAATCTCGCCAACTCTCTAGTTTTTCTGAGGGAGTACGATGCCGCATTGGAAAATTACAAGAAAGCACTTACTCTAAATCCGAATCTCAGGGAAGCGTACGTTGACCTTGCGAATCTCTATCTCCTCATGAACGATTTGACCATGATGCGCAAAACTTTGAGGTACGCCATAGAAATCTACCGCGACGACCCTGATCTTATTTACTCAGCCGCCTTGGTTTTGCTGGACGGAGGAGATATAAATTCCGCCATTTCCCTGCTTCAGTATTCCCTTAGCATTAAAAGTGATCCTAAGTACTGGAACGCTCTGGGCAACGCTTATTACGCGCAAAATTTGTTTGACGAAGCTTTAAAGAGCTATGAAACCGCTTTGCAGATTGACGAGAACAACGCCGAGGCGTGGAATAATAAAGGATTCACTTACTTTACCCTCGGAAGGTTCGAAGACGCCATTTACGCGTACACCAAGGCTCTGGAGATAAATCCCAATTACCGGCAGGCATGGTACAATAGGGCCTACACGTATCACGCCATGGGAAAGCTCAATAAGGCGGTGCATGATTACTGGAAAGCTCTGCTTTTGGAACCTATGGACGAGGTGGCATGGAACAATATGGGTAATGCACTTTACAATCTCAAGAGGTACATGCCCTCCATCCCGTATTTCATGAAGGCAGTGACCATAAATCCCGATTACGAGATTGCATGGAATAATATAGGAAATGCCTTAGACCGTATGGGGATGCACAAATATTCGATTCCCTTCCACGAGAAGGCTTTGAGCCTCAATAAGAAATTCGATTACGCCTGGCACGCCAAGGGCCATGCCCTCTGCGCCCTCGGGCATGCAGAGGAAGCTTTGGAATACTTGGAAACTGCATTGGAACTGAATCCCGATTACGGGGATACGTGGTACTGGCGTGCAATGTGCTTCTACAAGCTTGGTCGCTACGAGGATGCGGTTGAATCGCTTAAAATTGCGGTTCAACGAGATCCGGAAGACCCGGTGGAATGCTATCTTCTCCTAGCGGAGATATACGACCTTCTCAATTACAATGCGGAGGCGTATAAGTATTACACCAAAGCATTAGAGCTGGCCGACGAGGACAGGAAGGCCGAGATTTACATAGCAATGAAAAGATACGAAGAAGCTTTGCAATCTGCGGGGCCTTATTTAAAAGCGAGGATTCTTTACAAGCTTGGCAGGTATAATGAAATTATGGAAATAGAGGGTGAGGATAAAAAAATAAAGTTCATACGTGCTCTGGCGCTAGAAGCTCTGGGAAAATTCGAAGAAGCTTATCAGGAAATAAGGGGTATAAAAGGAAATGATTACGATCGTGAGCGAAGGTTCATAGAGTTCGTGCTCGGAAAGAAAAAATTCAACTATTTGGAATGTTACGATCGAGAATTCTGCCTCCGCATTGGCTCTTTGCTCATTGACGAGGGCAAGTTGAAGGAGGCGGAAGAGGTATTTCGGAAGGTTAAGAGAAAAGAAGCGTATTATTTCTTGGGGAAAATTTACGCAATTCGCGGAAATTACAAAGAAGCGAAGAAGTATTACGATATTGCCATAGGGTTGGGAATGGAAATACCTTTAGATGAATTGGAAGAAGTGATGACCCATGAGACGATACCACCTGAGCAAGAAGAAGATAAAGGAGATTAAAAGAAATCTGGCCATGGATATCTGGCTGGACGGAAATTTCGAAATAATCGAGGACGAGATAGATATAGTATTAGTTGATGGAATTCCCGCATTTTTTGAGCATGAGGGGAAATTTTACCCGACGGTTATTTTGCTTTTGAACACAGAATACGATAGAAATTATGTGACAGTGGACATGGGGGCGGTGAAGCATTTGCTGAACGGAGCAAATGTTTTTGCCGCGGGAATTATAGATGCGGATACCAAAATAAAAGAAGGGGATGCGGTGTACGTTCGAGATGTGAAATATAAAAAGCCCTTAGCCGTGGGCATCGCGCAGATGAGCGGCGAAGAGATGATAAACTCAAATAAAGGTGTAGCAGTGAAAAGCATACATCACTACGGGGATAAAATAACGAGTTACTCGTAGCCCCTTTTTGGAAGTTCAAAAATAATGAAAGATGTGGCTATCCACGAGGCTCCCGCTATCAACGCCAGTAAGTTCTGCAAAATCCCATAGCCAATAAGCGCAGCTGGGATAACGTAGAGCAGCGTGTAGCTGAGAGCCTTGTGCATTCACTCACCGTTTATCCGAAGAGTGCTCCCAGACCTGCAATCGCTTCTTCCTCTTTTTTCTCTTCCTGCTCTTCTTCCTTCTTTTCCTCTTTTTTCTCTTCCTTCTTTTCTTCCGCTGCAGGCGCTGCCGCTGGAGCCGCTGCTGCCGGTGCGATTGCCGCTGTCTTTATTGCTTCTTCGATGTCTATCTCGCTAAGCGCAGATACCAATGCCTTGATCCTTGCGGTGTCGGGCTCTGCACCTGCCGCTTTTATGATGTTCGCTATTCCGTCCTCTGTTATTTCCTTTCCCAGCGAATGCAGGATTAATGCACTATACACATATTCCATTTTTACTACCTCCTTTAATTCATCCAAACAGGCTTCCGAGGCCAGCTATTGCCTCCTCTTCCTTGTTTTCTTCTTCCTCTTCCTTCTTTTCTTCTTTCTTCTCTTCCTCTTTGGTTTCTTCTTTTATTTCCGCATGACTGGAAGATATTAAACTTTTCAGTTCGTCGTCGAGGCCATCCGCGAGCTTGGATGCCACGGATAGCATCTCTCCGTATGCCTTGGTTATCAGCATAGGTAGGGTTTCCTTGTTCACAACTCCCGCGTTCACCGCGAGGTTGAGGGCTTTGATGTGTGCGTTCGCAATGATCATTGGCATTGTAACCTTAGTTGGGAACGATGCGTTTACGCTCAGATTGATTGCGCTCTGAATCGCATTAAGCACATTGCCATAGACCATCTCTGTGTCTACCTCGAGCACGTCTTTGGGGAACACCATTCCGTCCTCGTACGCTGCTTTCAGATCCAATCCCACTGTGAGAGGATAAATCTCCAATTTCGTGAGAACCTGAGCCAAATCTCTGCTTATCTTCTCTCCTTTCTTCACAACCACCGTGTCTTTTCTTATTACTATCTTCCCTTTCTGAATTGCGGCCGGGATTCCAACTTTTTGCAGCTCGCTGATTATCGGACCCGGCTTGAATTGTGTCTCGCCTTCATGAACCACAATATCTTCTGGGGCAATTTCTCCGCCCTTGGCAGGAGCTTTGGTCTTGCTCTTATCCAGCGTTTTAACGAGCTTGAATGCGTCGATGTCCGTGAATATTATGCCGGTCTGACCATCCACATAATTTGCGAGGTCCTTTATGTTCTCTTTGGCTGCTTTTTCAATAGCAAGTTTGATTAGACGATTCTTACCGACGATGAATACAGAATGCTCCTTGAGGCTGGCCCTCATCTTCTGCATCTGCGGTGCAGGAATGTTGTTTATATTCACGATCCCTACCACAGGATACTTCTCAATGAGCTTCTCTAACTTATCCACGAATTCATACTTCCAAGGTGCAACATGGGCCATCATTTATCACCTCAATTTGATTCGTACTGCAGGACCCATAGTGGTCTTCACGTACATAGAATCTATGTTCTGCAACCCTCTCTCTAACTTGTGCTCCAATCTCTTCACTATTTCCTCTATATTCGCTGCAATATCCTCCGGCGCCATATCTTTCGTTCCAACGGGCACATGGAAAGTTCTCTTGTCTTTGCTTCTCATTCTAACGGTCTTCTTTAAGTTATTCACCACCGGGCACGGATCTCCACCGGGGGGAATTGGCTTAGGCATCTTGCCCCTGGGACCTAATATCACACCAAGGACTTTACCGATTCTGGCCATCAGAGGAGCTTCGGCTATGAAGAAATCGTACTGATTTGCGATTTTCCTAGCATTTCTCTTGTTCTCCGCCAATTTATCTATCTCCTCAGGAGGAATCACGAGATCAGCGCACTCCTTTCCCTTGAGGGCCGCTTCACCAGACGCAAAAAGGGCAACTTTAATCTCCTTTCCCCTGCCCTTTGGTAAAATAACCTCTTCGTTTATTCTGTTTTTGGGTATGCTCAAATCAACATCTTTCAAATTAATTGCGAGATCCAAACTCTCTTTGAACTTCCTATCCTTCGCGTTGCTTATCGCTTCTTGAACCGCCTTTACTATATTGTCCTGCAAATGAACACCTCCTTGTAGTAAGCGAGCCAAACGGCTCTCCTACAAGTCATGATCTACTCTTCTGGGATGGTGATTTCGTTCTCCTTTATAAGCTTTTGCACTTCCCTCGGGTCTTTGCCGTCCACCGTAACGCCCATGGACACGCATGTGCCGAGAACTTCCAGTGCGGTTCCTCTGAGGTCGTAAGCCAGCGTGTTATCGTGCTTCATTCTGGCGATTTTTATTATCTGCTCGATTGTGAGATTTCCCACTATCTCTCCTCTCTTGCTGGAACCCTTCTCCACACCCAACTCTTTCTTGATTAGTGCCGTCGTGGGCGGTGTCCCAACGGTCACCGTGAATTCCTTGGTTTTTGGATCCACGTCCACTTTCACCGGCACCTGCATTCCGGCGTACGCCTTCGTTTTCTCGTTTATCACTTTCACCACTTGCGCCACGTTTATGCCCAGAGGTCCGAGTGCGGGACCCAGCGGCGGGCCAGGTGTGGCTTTTCCACCTTCTACCAGAACTTCAACTGTTTGACCCATTATCTTCACCTCTTTCGATTAATCTTACAGCTTCCGCTTTCACGGTTATTGGTATGGGAACCATCGCTTCGAAAAGCTCAACTGTTATTTCATTCTTTGCCTCGTCCAAGTCTATCACGCGTGCATGCTCGCCCTTGAACGGACCTTCAACCAATTCCACGATATCTCCCTTGGATATTGTCGTAATTGTTGGAGTTGGAGTTAGATAGTGTTTCACGTCCTCTAATTTCATCTCTCCCCGTACAATGCCCTTTGCTCCTCTCACGCCTCTAATTACGGAAAGCACCTTATCTGGTCGAGAAGTTTCCACGAGAACGTAGCCTTTGAGATTAAAAGGAGCCAAAATCGCGTAAATTTCGTTCCATCCTTTGCTCTTGGCCTTCAGCCCGAGCTCCCGGGCAACCTTAACTTCCTGCCCAATCTGGGTTTTTATTGCCACTATTGCGCTTTCAACGGTAATCGTTATATCTTTGCTCCAAGCAACATCATCTTCGATTGATGTCTTGAATATAGCCATGTCCCCTATTTCCGAAGCCTTGGGGGGATAAATGTGGATGAAAACATCCTTGTTTTTCTGCTTTTGAACATCAATTGTGTATTCTATTGTCTTTGGTTCTTCCCCACTAACCAGAATACTTTCTTTGGTTTTGGCCACTCCTTCTATATCGATTCTCCACTCCAGAGACATATCCCCCATCTTAAATTCCGGTTCAATCTTTAACTTTGCGCTCTCCTTTTTGTTTTCCCTGTTCTTAAGTATGAAAACTACTTCCGCGGGGCGACCTGCAGGAATGCGAAAATTGGATTCGTTCACTTCTATTTCAAGCATTTTGATCCCTCATTTGGGTATTTTCAAATAAACCTGAAGAATTAGGTATATGGCAAAGCCCACGCCGCCCACCAGTATTATCCCAAGTCCTGTTATGGTTACTACTTTCATGTACTCGTCATGGGTGGGCTTTCTCGCCATTTTGAATATCCTTGAGTATTTTCCTTTGCCAATCCTCGAGAACTTCTCTTCGATTTTTCTCTGTGCCTCTGCGCTTTTGTCCACTACTCCCATTTGCTCACCTTATCACATCGATATCTTTGTTCTTTATAGTTTCCCTTCCGTGTATGTACGGCGATTTCACGCCGGTTATCACGACCATGACCCTTATCATATTGCCCAGAGTCGGATCGATTGATGCGCCCCAGATTATCCTTGCTCCATCGCTTATCTGGGTTTGCACATATTCAGCGACGCTTTCCGCTTCCTTAACGGTCATGTTCTCTCCGCCCACCACGTCTATCAATGCGCCGGTGGCTTCAGATATATCAGCTTCAATTAGTGGGGAGCTCAGAGCTTCTTTTATGGCCTCTTCCGCCCTGTTCTCGGAGTCACTCTCACCCATGCCTATCATCGCCACTCCGCCGCCTTTCATTATAGTCTTGAGGTCATTGAAGTCGAGGTTCACG
Organism: DHVE2 group archaeon; assembly: GCA_015523125.1. GTDB lineage: Archaea > Thermoplasmatota > Thermoplasmata > Thermoplasmatales > Aciduliprofundaceae > JAADDK01. Next base: position 36,497 of record WAKX01000002.1, read on the forward strand.
AGTCCTGGCTTTGTAATCATCTCTGCGATGCCCTTTATCGCACGCATTAACAATTCGTCCGCCACTTTGAAAGCCATGTTGAGCGGCAACCTCGGCACGAGCTCTAAGAGCTTGTCGTTGGGAATCGTGATAACCGTGTCCACAACTTCTTTGAGCTTATCCAAGCCCCACATGGCGTTCTCCCAGCGCATTATGCCCTCTGCCTTGAAAGGAAGGGTGCAAACCGCGATTGTTAAAGCGCCAAGCTCTTTTGCTATTTGCGCAACCACGTGCGAGCTTCCGGTTCCCGTTCCTCCTCCGAGCCCACAGGTGACAAATACTATATCCGCGCCCTGAAGCAGTTCGCGAATTCTATCTTCCACCTCTCTGGCGGCCTCTTCGCCCACCTGCGGAAGAGCGCCTGCACCTAACCCGCGAGTGATTCTCTTTCCCAGAAGAACCTTGCGATTTGCATGTGTGATTAAAAGATGCTGAGCGTCCGTATTGGCTGCTATGAGCTCCACATCGTGTATTCCCTCCTCCATCATCCTCGATATGGTGTTGCTTCCGGCACCGCCGCAGCCCACCACTTTAATGTTTGTTTTCAATTTTTTGAGTAATTCGATTAACTCTTGGTCTTCTTCGGCAGATATTACCGGCTCTCTCGGAGCTTCCTCTGGTACTGCCGCTTTTGATAGTACCTCTTTAACCAGCGACTTCATAAAATCACCTCAATGGTGAGGAATAAAACGAATATAAATATAAAGATTTTGCCTCGCTGGGTAAGTTGAATTCCTTGAAAAACATGGAAAAAGAGAGATAAAAAAAGAGGAGTGATTAAATATAAAGGTCATAGGCTAGGACTTTAAAAAGCAGGAGTTTAGAAGCGATGTGGAAAGAATGAGAAAATATGTAATCTCCAACAACTCTTTTGAATGAGTGGAATACAGATTCAACTACATTTCTATGCGAATATTTTCTCTTCCACTCTGGCGATTTGCTCTTTTCCAGTAATCTTCTCCGCAATCCTCTATGTGCGTTCTCACGGATTGCAATGTATGGTTCACCACCATGCTCCAATACAAATCGGATGTTGCGTAGAGAATCATAGCCTTTATCCGCATAGACTTCCTCTATTTTCTCTCCCTCCAAAAGAGGAATGAGGTAAGGAGAATCATTAGCATGCCATTTTGTAACTATTGCATTGGTAATAAGTGTGGAATCAATATCCACGGCAGCGTGCAATTTCAATCCTTCTCTTATCTTTCCAAGTTCTCCGATTCGCTGTGTGTAGTAATAAGAACGGTAAGAAATTTGAATACCTGTAGAGTCCACGGCAAAATTATTGGGTATTCCTACCATCTTCACTATTTCTCTGAGAAC
>WAKX01000003.1 GCA_015523125.1 DHVE2 group archaeon
CTCTCTGAGAATTTCACTGCAAATTTGGATATGGAGATATACGAGCTGTGAACCATGTCTCTCTGTTTCATCTCCTCCGTTCTGAAGAGCCATTTCTGCGTTAGAAGGAGAATGGATGAATGCCCTCTGGTTGGATACTCCTCGTTCTTAAGACCTCCGCTCCACGGCTTCACCTTTCTTATTTTCCATTTTGCCTTCATCGCAGCGTAAACTATGCCAAAGTTTATGGCGATGAAAACAGCGATCATCGTAGGAGATAGCACTCCGAATCCTTTACCGGAGATTATAAGCATCCCATTGGGTATACCCAATAATTTTCCCAAATATTGCTTAGAAGATATTCCCGTTATCTTCATCACCACTGGGGTGATTATTGAGAAAACGTACTGCGGAAGGATACCTGCAAGAAGAAGCACGCTTACGCCGATTCCAAAGCCGATGTCCCCCAAATTCACGTCTTTTCTCTCTCTTCTCTCAACCCCGTGGACTATGAACTTGCTCATGGCGATTATACTTATCCCCGCAGTTAGAGCAACAAGTGCCCCGATAACCACAGTCACAAGGCGAACGAGCATGTCGGATATGTAGAATGATTGGAACAAGGATTCGAGGGCTGCCCACTCACCTATGTACCCGGGTAGGGGAGGAACGCCAGCGAGGGAAATGGCGGCGAGGTATCCTGCGAGAGCTGTCCATCTAGTAAGCGAGTATTTCTTTCCCAAATATTCTCCCCCACTTTTTTCCAGATGTCCGGCAACCGCGAATAAAAGAGATTTGGCGATTGTGTGCGCAAACGCAAAGAACAATAGGGCAAGAAGGATGAATCCTCCGATGACCTGTTGAACTTCGTACGTTACTATTAAAGCTCCGACCATGGCTATTAGAACTCCATCGTTTTCAACTGTGCTGTACGCTGGCAACTTCTTAACATGGTCACAAACAGCGGCGTAGAAAGCACCGATTATTGCCGTTATACCACCCATTATCAGAATCACAAGACCAACCCATGAGGCAGGGATTCCGAATTGTAAGAACGAAATCATGCCGAAAAGTCCCATGAGAGTCATAACCGCGCTGAGCTGCGATGACATGTTTGCAGGTGCCTTTGAATGCGCCTCAGGAAGCCAGATGTGGAAAGGTACAACAGCCATCTTAATCATGAACCCTAAGGAAAGCAGGAGATAAATCAGGCTCCAATTGCCCAAGGCATGCCACGCGGAGAATATCATGCTTCCCGATTCAGCGGAGGCCCAAGCGAAGCCGGTGAGTATCAAAAGTGTGCTCAGTTCTCCGAACGCTAAGAACATGTACGCGGCTCTCTTTGAATCCTTATGTAGATATATGCTCACGAACGAGGCGATGGTCATTCCCTCCCACCCGATTAGGAAAGAAAGGGCATTGGTTGATGTTAGAATTATGGTCATTGCTCCCGTGGTGAACGCAAATGAGCTGGCAAGTAGCCCGCTCTTTTTGTCATATCCCAAAGAATAGAGGGATAGGAAAAGCCAAGCAATTGAGGAAAGAATTATGAAATAACCGCTTATTTCGTTTCCAATCTCGCCTAAGAAAGCAAAATATAGAAGCATAGCGGAACCGAGGGCTGTAAGTCCGTAAGATGTCATTTTAAATTTAAATCCTAGGAGTCCTGCTATTAAATATATTGAGAGAACAATCAAAAGGAAATTCATGGGTTCCACCTCCCTGTGAGCATCAGAAGAGCTTTAAGTATCGCAATAGGTTGCGGGGGACAGCCGGAGATGCGGGCATCCACCTCTATTATTTTCTCTATTTTCTCGTTGGCACAGGCTCCCGCAGCCATAACTATTTTTGGCTCTGGCATTTGCTCGTAAGCCTCTTTAAGCACAGGAATCATCTTCTCCGTGGGCTCGCCTATCACGAGGAGAATGTCTGCATGCCTCGGAACCGGCGTGAAGAAGAAGCCGAGACGATGCAAATCGTACTGGGGAGAATTTAGCAACGAGATTTCCCTATTACATGAGCTGCAAGAGCCAACATCCAAAACGAATATGTGCACCGATTTATTGAACGGTATTTTCCTACGCACTTCTATTTCATCATCCCTTTCTTCGCATCCATTCATGCACGAGTTAATGCATGAGAATCCGCAATCTTTATCGTATAGTGATTTTGGAATGGATTTATCCTCTTCCCGCGGGAATTTCGTTGTTATTGTGCCTCTTTTTAGGCCCTTTGTCAGCCACATCACGCCCACCTCCCGAAAATGTCAGCGTCGGAGAAATACGCCCCGAAGCTGTCCTGAGCGAAGGGAAAATCGGTAAACACATTGCCCCGAATTCCCACGGAGAAGGCGTGATACATCACCAGCGATGGAGGCCTTATGATGATCTCTTTCACCCTCCCATTTTCAATTTTCACACCCATGTAAATATCCCCTGGTGGTGCTTCCGCCATACCCTCGTAAAACCCATCTTCCTTCGCATCTCTCTTAACTTTGCATTCTTTCATCTCTATATTTTCCAGTATTTCAAAACTCTTTTCCACCTCTTCCACACGGATTAAAAATCTCGAGAGCGAGTCGCCGTAACTCTCCATAGGCGGAGAATATTCCTCGTAGAGCTCTTTGAAAATTCCAATTTTCCTCGCATCCCTCAGAACCCCGCTGGCCCTCGCGGGAATGCCAACAATATCGTTCCTTAAAGCATCTATCTTTTTAAGGGTACATGTTGTTTGTAACCTGTCAATGAATATCCTGGACCGGGATAATTCTTCCGCTGTCTCTAAGAACCATTTTTTCAGCTCGTTTAAATTTTCATGGAATTTCTCGTATTTCCTCGGACCGGTGCGCAGGAAGTTCATACCGTAGCGATGACCCAGAGTTTTTAGGTTGAGGCGCAAAAACTCTTCGGTTATGGCTGCGAGATGCATGTTAGCCACCTTCTGCGATGCATCCCTAGCCAATTTGTGCATAACCCAGATGTGATTGTGCACCCTCTCTAACTCTTTTGCAAATAGTAAATAATCTGGGCAATCAATTCCAAATGCGAGTGCGTAGAATAGCGATGCGTAGGAAATTGAAAACTGCCCGGTTATTCTCTCCACGTAGGGCAAAGCTTCCCATGGCTCCTTCCCGATGGCTTTATTTAACATTTCTCTCTTTTTGAACCCCAAATATGGGGCGAGGGAATCTATTTTCTCACCGCAGGTTGCTATTTTGAACGCTCCCGCCTCTCCAAGTCCACCAGCGGCGGGGCCATAGATTAGAATTTTTCCACAATCCTTCGCCTCGATGCTGTAC
>WAKX01000004.1 GCA_015523125.1 DHVE2 group archaeon
AGGATACAGAGAATACAGAGGGATATCCCTGCGAAATTTATTGAGGCTGGGGTGAAAAAAGGTGATCTGAGGGCCATAGTTCTAAGAGAAATGGAAAAAAGGGGAATCAGATGCCCTGACATACGGTGCAGGGAAGTGGGACGAAAGAGAGGGGCGAATTTCAAGCTCGTGAGAAGAGATTACGACGCCTCGCGGGGAAAAGAGGTTTTTCTCTCATTCGAAGACGAAAAAGAGGATTCCATTGCTGCATTCCTGAGATTGAGAAATCCCAGCGAGGAGGCACATCGCCCGGAAATGAGAAACGCAGCGATAGTGAGAGAATTGAAAGTCTTCGGTAAGGAAGTGCCCGTGGGAATTCGGGAGGAGAAAGCATGGCAGCACAGGGGATTCGGAAAAGATCTTATGAAAGAAGCGGAGGACATAGCGAAGGAGTGGGGTGCAGAGAGGGTTGTGGTGATAAGCGGGGTCGGGGTGAGGAATTATTATCGAAAATTAGGATACGAAAGATTGGGGCCGTACATGGCGAAGAAAATCTCATGACATGAGAAAAACTCCGATAGAAATAAATATGTGCGGCCATTTAAAATCCCATTATGAAGGAGGTAAGGAACTTGACTCTGGAGAAGATAATGACGGATACAGTTATAGGAGTGGAACCCGAGAAAACTGTGGACCACATAAGAAAGCTCATGATCGAGTACGCCATAAGCCAGGTACCCGTCATAGAGAATGGAAAAGCAATAGGAATGGTTTCCGAGGAGGAGATAGTTAAAGCGTACAAAAAGCACGGAAGCAAGACGAAAAACCTACCTGCTCATGAGGTGATGAGAGAGCCCCCGCGAACGGTAAATATAAAAGAAGACATAGAAAAAATAGTGGACCTGCTACACGAAAATCCGGTTCTATTGGTAACAGAGGGAGAAGAAATAAAGGGAATAATCACCCGAGCCGACATAGTTTACTGGGCACTGGATATGTGAATTGACATGATAATGATCGAGAAGAGCAGGATCTTTGGGTCGATTTTCGGAGTTGCCATTGGAGACGCATTAGGTGTGCCGGTGGAATTTTCGGAGCAAGCGGATTTGAGGAAAAATCCCGTTAAGGGAATGAGCGGTTTTGGAGCGCACAATCAACCTCCGGGCACGTGGTCCGACGACACCTCGCTCACCCTCTGTTTGATAGATTCCCTTTGCCACGGATATGATTTGGAAAACATAGCAAGCAAATTCCTGAAATGGTACAACGAAGGTCTGTGGACTCCTCACGGAGAAGCATTCGATATCGGAGGAACAACACTGGATGCCATGGAAAATCTGAGCATGGGCATATCGCCCAGAGAATCGGGAGGGAGAGACGAATATGACAACGGTAACGGCTCGCTGATGGCGCATCTCGCCGCTCATTTTTTACACATACCCCATGGAGCTGGAAGAGCGATTCAAAATAGTTCACGAAGTTTCTTCCATAACCCATGCCCACCCTCGAGCGCTAATAGGGTGCGACTATTACGTGCAGTACGGAATAGAGCTATTGAATGGAAAAAGCAAAGAGGAGGCGTATTTCCTCACGAATGAGATAATTAAAAAATTCTTCGAAGATAAACCTGAATTCAGAGAGGAATTGAAGAATTACCACAGGATATTGGAAGGTAAAGTATGGAATCTCGATGAGAAAGATATAATCTCGCATGGATACGTGGTTTACACATTAGAAGGTGCCCTATGGAGTTTCATAAACGAAGATAACTTCAAAGATGCAGTTCTCAGGGCCGTGAATCTGGGGCATGATACCGATACATTCGGCGCGGTCACCGGCGGGCTCGCAGGGTTGTATTACGGGTACGAGAGCATACCGGGAGAATGGTTAAACGCGCTGGCGAAAAAAGAAGAGATGGAAAATTTGCTCGAAAAATTCTATCGCTTTCTAACGAAGTAGAACGTTACGAGTACAAAGATTATGCACGGGAGGAAAACGCTCATCTCTGGAATGGGGTGCGATGATTCCACGAGGGGATAGGGGTCCTGCGAGCCGGGGTCTCCATCGAGAATATAAGGATTGTCCACTATTCCATCCCCATTGTCGTCTGGAGATGTCCAGTCAGACCAGTAATTGCCGTGGCCGTAATGATACCATTGATTTCCGGATCCGTTATTCACCGCTTGCACGTGGGAGGAATCGTAGGTGACCGTGGCCCCGTTGTTTCCAACCAGCGAATTGTTGTAAATAATGGAGTTATCTGTGTCATGCACATCGATCCCATACCCTATAGAGCCTATTATGGAGTTGTTAACAATCAAGGTAGATGTGCCGATGTAAATACGAATTCCCTCATCCATCGAATTGCGAATGGTATTGTTCTCCAAATTGTTATCTGAACATTCATAGACGTACACTCCATAATCGAGAGTGTCTGATATGGTATTTCTGGAAACCTCGTTTCTCGTGCAACCACCGCTCTGCCCGTTGATAAACACCCCTTTTTTAGGTCCCTCTATGGTGTTGTACCACATGCTGTTGTCATCAGAATAATACTCTACCGTGATGGCTGTTCCCACATGCACCCCGTAGTGGAATTCGTTGTGATTCACGGTTGTGTATGTGGTGTAAAAATCCAAGTAGACTCCGTTTGTCACGTTGTAGAATGTGCTATACTCCACGCTATTTTCGCTGGAATGCGCAGTTATGTATATCCCGTACTGCCCATCCGTGATGTTGCACCCGTATACCTCGCCGTTCTGCACGTTGTAAAACTCCACAATGCCCTCGTTGTACCTCCCGGAAACCGCTGAGAAGTTGTAAAGATGCGAGTACCGCAGGAGAAAGTATCTGGTGGTGTTTCCTATGTAAAACGCCGTATCGCCGTGCCCGTCCATCTCGTAATTCTCAATAATGTACGGAGACAGATATCCTCCACTCCCGCTCCAGTGCTCCTGTTGAGCTATAGCATCAAACTGGGAATTGTTGTTGATTCTTATGGGTTCGTGAGATTCGTATGCTCCCTCGCCCTGAAAATGCTCCACAGTCACATCACTCGAAACACTGCCTACAAGCATGGTGAGTAAAAAAATTACCGTTAAGGTCACGAAGAGCAAGCCCCATATTTTTCTCATATATGCGCATGCAAGCCATGCAATATAAAAGTTTTGTAAAGATAATCCAAAAATAAAAAAAAAGTTATTTTTTGCGAGAAAATAGAGCACCAATGATCATTGCGAAAATCGCCAAGAAGAAGTACGGCGAAAACTCGGGAATCGGCTGCGGCGGTTCGGCGAGAGGATACGGATCCACGTTTGACAGAGAGCCATCGAGGTTGTAGGGATTATCCACAATTCCATCACCATCATCGTCGGGAGTTGTCCAGTCGGACCAGTAGTTGCCGCGGGCCAGATAGAACCACTGGTTTGAGCCGTTGTCGAATGCCTGCACATGAGATGAGTTGTATGTATCGTTTCCTCCGTTGTTGTAAAGGAGCATGTTCTGATAAATCACGTTTCCACTACTATCGTTTAGGAATATTCCATACGATAATGAACCCCGAATGGTATTGTTCGAAATAGTGGTATTGCTCAGTTTGTAACCTTCTATTCCATACAGGTAAGAAGTTACTATGGTGTTGTTTTCAATTTTTGACCCAGCTAGATTATTGCCCAGATATATTCCGTAACTTGAATAATAGATGGTGTTGTGATATATCTCGTTATTTGCAGACTTTGTAGAATACCCATTAATGAATATCCCCTCACCCATCATAGAGGATATGTAATTGTTTTTAACTGTGACATTATTTACATCAGAACTTAAATAAATTCCCACACCTCCATTTTTAAATTCGCTGTCACTTATGCTTACGGGACCGTCTGTGCTCATAAAAACTCCAACTCCAAAGTTCGTATTATTGTAAAATTCATCGTTGCCTATGTAAATGCTAGAATAGCCGTGGTCCAAAACTATACCGTACTCTGAATTGCTAACGTTGGTGTTATACACAGAGATATTGTGCGCGTTGTATATTTCAACTCCAGCAGAATAATAATATGTTCCCCCGTAGTTAGTTGAATTGTAAAGGTAGCAGTGAGTTATCATAATCCACTTCGTGGTATTTCCAATGTAAATCCCAGTTGAGCCGTTTCCATTTATTTCGTAGTACTTAATATAGTATGGGTTAAGAAACGTTCCTTCCCCACTCCAGTTCTCATCCTGTACCATCTGCTCCAGCTCCGCATCGCTGTTTATTCTTATGGGTTCATGGGATTGCATGCTATCTGCGTTCACTCCGGTTCCAGATGCAGGGACATTTGGCAGAGAGAGCAAAAATACCATGCCCAGCACTGCAACCACCCCCAATACTTTTAATAGCCCCATAAGGCCATATCTAAACGGGATTATTTAATGTTTTTGTAAAAAATTACCCATATAAAACCCAAATTAGTAAAAAAGTTTTAACTCAAATTAAAAATAAATGAAAAATTACTTTGTGAATTTCTCCAGCGCTTTTCTAAGCGCCTCATGCTCCTTCGCGTACTCTTCCAGCGGTATGTCCTGCATCTTCGCTTCAAGAGCTTCGCGCATGGCCTTCGCTCCGGCGCGGGTACCATCGGGATGTCCGTGAACTCCGCCTCCAGCCTGAATCACTATGTCTTTGCCCAATATGTCCACCACCGCGGGCACGTGGCCAGGATGCAATCCTCCCGATGCCACTGCAAGAACTGGCTTTATGTCATACCATTTTTGTTCAAATCTCTCTTCGGCGGAGGGCACATTCTCAAATTGAATTTCTTCCCTTATTCCGCTTACTTCCTTCGCGCTTCCCTCCATCTTTCCAACTGCGGTGCCGATGTGGAGATTATCCACACCGAGAAGGCGATAAACCTTCGCAAGGGTGAGCATGGTTATTCCGTGCCTCGGATTTCTGGTTATTGCCGCATGCATTGCGCGGTGCGCATGAATTCCCATTGGAAAATCTTCTTCTCTAAATCCCTGCACGGCGGAAAATCCGGAGATGAATACATCGATCATCACGAATTCATTCCCCGCATCTTGCACAAGTTCGGCGCGCTTGAGCATCTCTTTGTAAGGAGCGGTTATATTCACAAGGTAAATTTTCTTCTCTCCGGTTTCCTCTTCCGCAAGGTCCTTCTTCTCAAGAGTGAGAGATAATCTATCTTCGAATCGATTGAAATCCTGCGACGCTAAGTTCTCATCGTCCTTAACGATATCCAATCCTCCGACCCAAGCTTCATACGCAACTTCGGCATGCATCTTCGTAGGCAACCCGATTTTCGGCTTTATTATCGTTCCAAGAAATGGTCTATCGTAGACCTTCGTCATTTCCCTAACTCCCTGAACTCCGTACCTCGGGCCGGGGTATTCTTCCACTAATCCTTTAGGAAATCGTATGTCTAAAACGCGGAGATTCTCAACGCTCTTCATTCCGAAAACGTTTCCGGCGACGCTTGCAAGTATCGCCGGCATGTTTTTCACTTCGAAAAGATCAAGAGGATAAGCGATTTTCACATATTTCTTTTCTTCGTCAATTTCGTAAACCCTCGCCCGGAGCTTTTCCCAGATATCTGGAAGAAGGGTTTTCAGGTCCGTCCATGTGCCTATGGACGATTCCTCGGCAATTTTGTCTGCTACGTAGCGCATATCCTTCCCCGCGGGGGGCTCTGCGTAGAACCACACAAGCAAATCGCTATCTTTCGGTTCGTAATCAAGCTGTATGTAAGTCATAAATTTGGATATGAGGGTTTAATATTAAAATTGTTCGCCACGAATTTGTGTAAATAGACGATAAGTTTTTATCTTATGAAGAGTGATTATCACCCAAGGATGCCCGAAAAAGAAGAAGCTAAGATTTACATCGAAGAGATGAAAAAGCGCGGGATTCATCTATACAAAATTGCTGATATGAGTCCTGATGAGCTCATGGAGTACATGGAAATATCCAAGGAGTTGGCGAAGGAGATTGTTAAGCTCGCTAGGGAAGAAGTTGGAGAAAGGATGGAGAAAAAGAAGAGCAAAGGAAACAAGCTCAGAATGCTCCCCCACGTGGGCGTCAAGAGATCAGAGATCCTGCACGAGAAAGGGATAACCATTGAGAAAATCGCGGCCATGAAGCCCGACGAGCTAATGGCATTGGTTCCAAATCTTAAAAGGAAAGAAGCAGAGGACATAATCATCGCTGCGGAGCTGAGCATGGAAAAAACCCTCGAGAAGAAGAAAATTTTCAAAAGCGAGCTTCTAAATTTGCCGTACATCGGGGTCACTCGAGCTTACGAACTTCACATAAGAGGAATAGATGTTAAAAAGCTGGCAAATATGAAGCCCGAAGAACTACTAAAAATTCTTCCAGACTTAGAGAGAAAACAGGCCGAGAAAATAATAATGGCCGCTGAAATTGAAACAGAAAAGAGAGAGGAGAAGGAGAAATACAGAAAGAAAATTGATATTCGAATGAGAAGGGGCCTCGTGAACGGCAACAGCTTAGTCAATGGGAAAGGCGTTGTAAACGGACTGGGAAACAGATGGGAGAGAAAAAGTCCCAGCAGAATTCGCGTTTTCCCTGTTCTTCTTATAATCGCAGTGATAATTTTAGCCGCAATTTTACCCATCGTGTATTTAACTCCCGCAAATTCAATTGTGATCGATGGAAACTTCAGCGATTGGAAAAATGTTAAAGGAGTGCAAGACCCTTTTGGCCATGTGGACGGCCCTCTTCTCGCTGTGAAAAGCACCCATATGGGTGGAAATCTATACGTGTACGTTCAATCTGAAGGCAAATTATTCTCAACCCCGGAGGGAGTTTACATTTTCGTGGATAGCGATGATAACTCGAGCACCGGCTACTCCGTGGGAAATCTGGGAGCGGATTACATGGTTTCCCTGAAAGGCTGGAACGAAGAGGTGGAGAACGGCGAGCTGTATCGCTATGTATCATCCACAAACGACAACTGGAGCGCCTTTGCCCCGTACATGGGGGTGAAATACGCGCTGAAGGATAATCAGCTAGAGCTCTCGTTCCCCCTGAACTCTTCAAATCCCGGTATATTAGCCTATCTAAAAGACAATCATGAGGAGGACTCTTCGGATATTCCGCTGTTCCTCCATGAGAACTCCGCCTTCGTGCTCGTGGAAAACATGGAGAGTGATAAGAATTTTGTGGAGAAAATAGATGTTTACACATCTGGAAAAATGAATATCAACCTGAGCTTTATTCCATTTGGAAACTTCTCCAATATCACGTACAGAATTGAAATTTACAAAAACTCATCGGAAGGGATCGAGCAAGTGGGCAATTCCTCACTTATAAGTGAGGTAAGGGATCACGAGACATTCTACCTTAGACTCGAAGCCACGGGCACAGGCACAATAGGATTTATGGCTAAAAGCGACCAGAAAAATGTGAGAATAGTAAACAGAGTGAAGAGCATCCGGTTTGGAAATATTTCCATGGGTGTAGACGGCAATTTCGACGAATGGAAAAACATCGAAGGTGTGGAGGACCCGAATGGAGATGTGTACACAAATGAAAATTACACCCACGAGAATATCGATTTGACCGAAATAAAAAGATTGGGGAGCGAATTTTACGTGAGAACCGCCGCGCCCATTTTGGCGGGAGACTGCATTCCAGAAGTCATAATGAAGCCGGTGGTGGATTCGGACCACGACACCGTTCCCGATAACGAGGATTTGTATCCGCACGATTTCAACAATGATGGCATACCGGACAATGAAAGTTATGTAGTGGTAAATGGAGAGAAGCTACCAGACGTTGATGGAGATGGGATAGCGGATTATCCCTACGGGCCCGACATGTGGTTAAACACCACAATCCCCGATAATTTTCCTAAACCCTATGCGGGAAAAGAGGTCCACGTGTACATAGGGCCAATTCCAGAAGAAATTATAAAGGGCAACGACACGTTTTTCATTTACATTTCATCTCAGAACGGCTCTTACCACGCTCCTTTTCTGCCCTTCAAATCGAATTACATGGTAAAAATATCGGGTATGGGTTTTCGGGCAAGTTCTTATCTTTTCAGGTACGTGGATGGAGAATGGCAAAAGATCAAAAGGGTGAAAATCGCATTCTCCGGAACGCAATTGGAGGGAAATTCATTAGTTAGCGGGGAAATATTCGTTCTCTCCCGGGACTGGCTTGGACAGTACGATGTGGAAGAATGGGAAGATAAAGGCAAGGTAACCATAATGAAAATAGGCATATCCTCGGGGGATATCAAAGCGGGTGGAGAAGATGCAAAGTACGAGAACACCACGCTTTACTGGAACGGAACCATGAGCTTCGGCAACTTAACCCTCATAAACTGCACGGTTATAGTGAACGGAACCCTCGACTTGGAACTCTCTGGCTCATTCTACATGGACTCGAAGAGCATAATAGATGCAAGCGGCACGGGCTATGCAGGAGGGCAGGGAGGTACTACAACCAATCAAGATGGCACCAACGGGGATGGCAATGGCTACGGAGAAGGCGGCAATTACAACGGGGG
>WAKX01000005.1 GCA_015523125.1 DHVE2 group archaeon
AAAAGAACCTTGCGGTATCCTTTTTCCCTTATTCTCCTTCGCAGCTCTTCAAAATCTATGCGGTACGGAATCACATGCTCGCTAATATTTTTTAATATTTGGTTTTTTCTTTACCTACCCAGTTGCAACCTAAGAACCTCCAGCGGGTTCTTATCATCCCCAGCAACCGTAGAAACCACCAGCTCGCGAGAACCTCCTACCGCCGAAAAAGATTGTGAATTTTGTAAAGGAAGGGTTTGGAAAGGGAAACCATAGGTGTCCCTTCCAGTGGGGCCGCCCGGATTTGAACCGGGGTTCCCGGCTCCCAAAGCCGGAAGGATGGACCAAGCTACCCCACGGCCCCAACAAAGGGAGTATCGGGAATTAGTAAATAAAAGTTTTTCACTTATACCACCTAACATTTCGGCGAAAAGTTTTTATTTTAAAATCCCCAGCTTTCTGAGCTTCTCCTCTGTGGGTATCCCATCTTTCCACTCGCGGAACTCGTAGTACTCTTGAAGCATCTCCTCGAATTTCTCTCTGGGTAAAGCGTGCTCTCCCTTGAAAATCTTCTCCGGAAGGTAATCCTCGTTCACGCCGGCCTTCACGTTGAACAGGCGCTCTAAGTTGTAAATTCTCTCTCCAATCTTCAGGACATCTTCGCTCCTGTAATTTACTCCCGTGGCTCCCTTGAGAAGCTTCGCATACTCTACCTCGGTCATGGCAAATGATGTGAACTTACAGAGAACGAGGGAATCTATAGCAGCACTCAAATTCTGGAATATAACCACGAGTCCTGCTTTTCCCTCAGGGTTAAGGCGGTGAATCAACTTAGGCTTTCCAATTATTTCCGGAGCAACCATGTACGCACGGAGATGACAGCCACCACGATTGCTCGTCGCGTAACTTAACGCTTGTCCGTAGAGCCCGCGGGGGTCGTAGCCCGGAAGCTCTAAACCTTTGATATCCATGCTCTTATCCCTCGCCCCGTATTTCTCCGCAATTTCTCTTGATCCTTTTTTCAACTCGCTCTTTCCTTCTCCTATTTCTTCGATTCTCTCCAGCATGTTCTCTCCCTTGAGCTCTCTCCATAACGCAATTGTTGCACCAGCGGTGATTGTGTCCATTCCGTAGCGGTTGCACTTTATGTTTGCGTCCACAATTTTCTCGTAGTCCCCGTTCTCCAAATTCGGACCGAATGCCCATATTGTCTCGTATTCGGGCAATTCCACATTTCTCTTTTTATCGCTCTTCTTGCACTTGATTGGACAGCCCCAGCAGCCATCGTGCCCGATTTCGTAATGCTGCACGATGTAATCCCCAGACAATTTCTCCCCATGCTCAAAATGCACCCCGTTGAAGTTGTCGGTGGGCATGACGTCGAGGTAATTCACTATGTCGTAGAGCATGGCGGTGCCGAAAACTCGCAGCCCCTTGTTGAGAGGCGGAGAAGCGTCCAACAACTTCACCATGTCCATCATCGCATCCTTGAACATTTCCAAGGAAGCAACACTGGGTTTTTTCGTTCCCTTCACCACAATTGCCTTGAGATTCTTGGCGCCCATCACCGCACCGAGTCCTCCGCGTCCAGCCGCGTGAATCTTATCGTTCATTATGGCGGCAAATTTCACCAAATTCTCTCCCGCCCGTCCAATGGTTGCCACGCTTCCCTCGCTGGCCAATTTCTCGGTCACATAATCAACATTCTTGCCCCATAGATCAGTTTTTTCGATTCTTACCTCGTCGTCTTTAATCTTCACAATAACCGGCTGTTCCGCCCTTCCCCTAACAATTAGAGCGTCGTAGCCCGCGTACTTCAGTTCTTTACCCCAGAATCCGCCGGAGTTGGAATCTAATATGGTGTGTGTAAGCGGAGATTTAGAAACCACGGAATGACGTCCAGACATGGGTGCGAGCCCCGTGAGAGGGCCTACGGTGAACACGAGGGGATTCTCATCGCTCAAAGGGTCAATGTCAGGAGAAACGGAGTCATAGTACAACTTGACGCCGAGCCCGCGGCCCCCCAAGTAATCCCTGAGAATTTCCTCATCTAATTTTTTCTCCTGTATCTTTTCATCGCTCAAGTCCACTATAAGCATCTTGCCAGTCCAGCCGTGCATGCCGGGGTATGAGAATAGGAGTATAAAACTTCACGTCCGGGCAGAGATCACGCAAAGAACCCGTGAAATTTAGAAGATGCATTTCTCTTTTTATGGTTGTAATATTATTAGCATGACCGTGCAAACAATGGCTATTAGAAGAATAATGTTGATGATTTTCAGGATTCTTATTTCCTTCTCTATGTCCATCTGCTAACACCCCCGGGCAACGGGACAAAAAGTAACATGAACCAGAGAGACAGCAACAGAACTAAAAGAAAAATTAAAATTACGAGTTGATTGTCTCTTTTCTTTATTAATTCCTCCTCGTCCGGTGCCTTTATCATACTATATCACCCATTCTACTTTCACCTCTAATCACCTTATGATATATATGTTTGTATGTTTCCGAGTATCCCCGTTATCTGAAACACTACATAATATCCATTCAAAGGGCGCCCATATACATGAAACACATCCCCTGTGTCCATGAGACCATTGTTGTTTTTATCTTCCATGTCCACAATAAACCCCTCTCTTTCGTTTCCTGTTATACTTTTAAGGGGGATTTCAACTTCAGTGGTATTATTAGCAATAAACAAGAATCCAAAAATGGTATGCTCTCCAAATCTTGCATACTTTGGATTTTCAAGAGTCAACTTCAGATATACACCCACTTTCGGGTCTTCTGGATTGGACTGGTTGGAGAGATACATTAGACTCCCATATAATATATTCTCATGCGACGGCGGAGATAAGTTATTCATCACTGCCATGGCTGCAAGCACAATGGCTATAATGAGAATCGCATTTACAACTGCAAGAGCTTTAATCTGTGACTTTAATTTCTCAGTCATCAGCTCCACCCCAATGGGCGAGTATATATATAAATAAATATAAGAACTATCAGAGCAATGAATTGTCCCACTGCTAAAGCAATAAGAATATTTCTAATCAACCGCAGCCGCCTTTGCGATTTATCCGTTTCTGCGATTAAGTTCATGGTAATTTCACCTTCTCTGTTCCTGTATTAGTAGGTGTTATATATCCATTATACCGAAACTCTACAAAATCACCGCTATGTACATAATTTGAGGAATTTTTTAACATTGGGATAAACATATAGTCTCCATCCGATAGAAGATTGTTGTTGTCTACATCGTAGAATATTATTCCAAAGGGTGAGGATTTGTTCTTTATTGAACTTACATATCTTTCTTCGTAGAAATGACTCGTGTTATATATGGCATACAGCAATTTGGATAACTCAACTCGATAGTTTTTATCATATTTCCCCGTCATTCGGTTATATATTTCCAACCACCCATGCACCTTAATTATCCACCCATCAGCAGTTTTATTTATATTTAAAGAATACTCAAATAAATTTGGTGGGGCCGCGCAAGGAGTTGGATATAAAAAAGTCATATAAAAATACACCCCCAGCACACCCACAATTGCGAGCAAAATGACGAGTACTTCAGCCTTTGAGAGTATTTTTTCTCCATCATTACTTTGACGTCCCATGTTATTTCCACCTTCCCCGTATTTTTACATTCATAGTATTCATAATCTCCATTCTCACTATAGCATCACCCCCGCAATAGCTAAAACAACAAAAAACAATACAACCCGAAGTAAAGAGAACATTTTTCCCACCTTATTTTTATGCTTAACCACAGAAAGTGAAAATATCGATAAGGGAAGTCCCTGATAGGAGAATACAGTAATTATTCCCGAAGAAATAAGAGATTCAAGCACGGAAAGGGTGTGGGTGTTTAAATGAGAAACAATCCCACAAGACGCCGCCACTCCAAAAAACATGTCCAATATTAAAAATGCAATGTATGAAAATGACAAAACATAGTTTACGCCCAAAGGAATCCATAGGCGTTTTGCTTCCTCATTGCGCATAATGAACACTAATAGGTATGCAGGAAGGCCGAATAGCACAGAGAAAGCAAACAGGGACATTGCAAGAGAGGAAGACATAAATAAAAATAACAAAAAAGGGTACAACAAAGCGATTACAGCTATAACACCTCCCCTTTTCGTGAACTTCATCACCAATAATTAGTGAAAGAAAATATAAATACTTTTCCTTAATATTTTAATTTAACCTTTTGATGCAGAAAAGTTATAAAAATATATCTACTTTCCAGAAATTCACGATTTTGTATATATCCTACCTCATAAACAAAGCCCCAAGATATATTAAGGGCAAGTTGCAACCTCATATAAAAATAAAAAGATTAATTAAGGACGAGCAGAAAATTTGTGCTTTCCAAGATAGTGAAGATAGTCAGAATACTAAAGAGAGCAGGTCCTCCGCTTTACTGGAGCAGATTTTCAAGAAAAGATTATTCTCTGCACCAGCACATTATGCTCATAGTGCTGGCGTATTTGGTTGCTGGAAGTTGTAGAAACCCGCTGGAGGTGCCTACTATTTTATTTTTCGGTAGAGTTATATCTTACCTAACTTAGAGAAAAGAATAAATAACTATTCTTAATGTACCATGTTATGAAACCACAACAGGCAGAAATGGCTATTAAAAATCCAAACATATATACACAGAATGGAGGAGGCAACACATCCGATACGCAAAATAAAAATAGGCCAGAAGTGGTTTTATACTATGGCCGAGGGGGTGGAATTATTGGTGTGATTCTTATGTTCATAATATCTTTATTTTTCGCTTCTATTGTAGGAGTGTTTGACACAGTGTGTGGTGTAATTGCATTTCTTATAATCTTTACCCTGTACTTGTTAGTATATCCAGCAAACAGATACTGGCTAACCACTGATAGGATAATTAAAAAGGGAATCACAGGATATTATGAAAAACCATTAAATAAAGCAATAAGATGGGAGGCACAGCAAGATATGACAGACAAAATTGCAAATATGGGTAAAGTGAACTTTATATTTGCTGATGGCACCCACATGACATGGCGTGGGGCCTCAAATTATTCGTATTTAATAAGTATATTATCCGCTTTAGGAGAGGGCGATGAAGATGCAATAGAAAAAATATTGAGAGAAAGAGTAAGCCAAAATGCTTATTATTACCCATAACACAAAAAATAATATCTGATAAGAGCATGGTGCATTACAATGGGCGACGAGGAGAAGCGGGCAATTGCAATGGCAACGCTGTTAGGATTGGGGATCGGAGCCGCATATATTCTCAAAGATGAGCTAAAAGACGAGGGAGAAGAAAAAATAGAAGAAAAGAAAGAGGAGATTATGGAAGAGCCGCCGCCGCAAATAATGAGGGAAATGGAAAAAGAGGAAGAAGAGAAAGTAAATGTTGATGTGATTCCCGGAAAAGAAGTACACGCCCTCACATGGGATTATTTCCGGAGATGGTTAGGTGGAATCGTGCCCGCCATGGACATGGTCTACATTTACCCCCTTTTGCCCGAGGACTTCAAGAATCAATGGAGGAGGGGAATATACAACTACGGAGTGAGCACGGGTCCGGATAAAACCTTCGTTTATTACGATTCTTATTATCTCTCGCAAAGAGGGTATCGGGATTTGGAGAGAGAATTCAAAAAATACGCGTACATGCGTGGGAGTTTCGAATCCCTATTCGAAGAATACAGAAAGGTTATTAAGGAAATTTTGACCGGTGCAAAGGTTTAAATTCTCATTTCTCATGATTACATATGGAGATTGCGGAGAAAATCGCCGGGGAAATTGTGCTCTCGAAAAAACCCGGAGCTACGATGCGCAAGTGGCGCGAGATATTCGGCATTTCTCAGCAGGAGCTGGCCAGGTTTCTGGGGATCAATTCATCGGTCATAAGCGATTACGAATCCGGACGCAGGAAATCCCCCGGCGTTGTCATGGTTCGCAGGTTCGTGAACGCTCTTATAGAAATCGACGAGTCCAGGGGAGGGGAGATAATAAAGAAGTTCCTGCCCACATACGGGGAGAATGCAATAATCGACATCTTCGATTTCCCGTACAGCGTGAGCGTGGAAGAGTTCATGAAGAAAATAGACGCTAAAATTCTGAATCCAGAGATAGAGTTCAAGAGAGCAATATACGGATACACAATCCTTGATAGTTTAAAAGCAATCCTGAATTTCAACTCCTACGATTATTTTAAGGTATATGGATGGAGCGTTGATCGCGCGTTGTTCTTCAATAAAGTGAAGTACGGAAGATCACCGATGGTGGCAATCCGCGCGCACCCCCTGAAGCCCAGCGCGGTCATATACATCAATCCCGAAAAGGTGGATAATCTCGCCATAAAGTTAGCAACATTGGAAGAGATTCCACTCGCAGAGACTTTTCTGGAAATAAAAGAGATCAAAGAAAAACTCAGAGAGCTATTTTGACCTTTTTCTCCACAGCGTCAACTATCTCTTCCGAGTCCAATTTTCTCTTTATTTTCTCGATATAATCGTGGAACACTGCGTCTTCCTCGAATTTACCGATTCCTATTTCATTCATAGCCTCTTCCACCGCTTTAGAAGAATATCCACCTATTTGCAGGGCCTGATTCGCCGCCAAATATTCTATGGCAACTATGTACTTCACATTTTCCACAATTTCCCTGAGCTTTAAGGCAGAGTTCATGCCCATGCTAACGTGGTCCTCCTGATTGGCGCTCGTTGGTATGGTGTCCGCGCTTGCGGGATAAGCGAGAATCTTATTGCGATTGCACAATGCGGCGGCGGTGTACTGGGGAATCATCAGCCCGGAGTTCAAACCGCTGTTCTCCATTAGAAAATGGGGCAAATTGCTTAGGTGATGGTCTATCAATCTCGCAATTCTCCTTTCAACCATGTTTCCCAAGTCCGTTAAAGCAATTGCGAGGAAATCCATGGCTAACGCGATTGGCTCCCCGTGGAAATTGCCCCCGGAGAGCGGCTCCTCGAATATCAGTGGATTATCCGTTGCGGAATTTATTTCTCGCTCAACCACGGAGCGAACGTAGTTTAAAGTGTCAAGAACTGCGCCGTAAACCTGCGGGGCGCATCTGAGAGAATAAGCATCCTGAACCTTCTCCTCTCTTGCTTTCTTCACTATTTCGCTGTCCTTCAAAATTTCCCTCAAAATTTTAGCCACCTTTATTTGCCCGGGATGCGGGCGCGCCTGCATTATTCTCTCGTCCAACGCCTTATCGGTGCCACGAAGAGCTTCGAAGCTCATGCCGAGGGAAATTAGGGAATCTTTGAAAAGGGCGTAAGAGTCGTAAATGGCCAAAGATGCATAACTGGCCATCACCGCCGTGCCGTTGAGAAGCGCCAGACCCTCCTTCTCCTCCAAAATTAGAGGCTCGATGTTCAATTCTTCGAGAACTTCTTCCGTCTTTCTTAATTCACCTTTGTAAATAACTTCACCCTCTCCGATCAGCGCGAGGGCCACGTGAGCGAGGGGAGCTAAATCCCCGCTGGCACCAACGCTGCCGAATTTCGGAACGAAGGGAGTGATTCCTTCATTCAAAAATTCTGCGAGTTTATAAACCACATCCGGTCGAACCCCAGAATACCCCTTCAATAAAGAATTTATGCGGATCAGCATAGATCCTCTAACCACTTCTTCCGGCATGCCCTCGCCAACACCGGAAGCGTGGCTTCTCACCAAATTCACCTGCAATTTCTTAAGATCTTTCTTTTCTATTCTAACCTTTACCAAGTCTCCGAGGCCGGTGTTGATTCCGTATATCACCGCATCCCCAGATATCATTCGCTCCAGTCTCTCCCTTCCTTCCTTCACCCTTTCAATCGCTTTTTCACTAAGTTTAACCTTCTCTCCATGTCTTGCCACTCGAACTACCTTTTCAACCGTTAGATTCTCTCCATCCACAAGCATATTATCACCTTGAAACTGGCGCTATTTTCACTTTATCGAATAGAACATGCGGATATAATCCGCGGCCCATCATGTACACGGGTCTCAATTCATCGCTGATCTCTTCCACGTTGTTCAACAAATCGTATATATTTCCGGAGACCATGAACACCGTTGATCCTGTTATCTCTCCATCTTCGATTATAAATGCGGGATTGGCCACCGCGGATATGCTTCCAGTATCGGGATTGCTGGAATGCGCCCCTTGGAACGACGAAACTAAGTACCCGCGGTCAATTTCTCCAATCATATCTTCCAATTTTCTATTTCCCTCTTTGAATACCATGTTGTGCGGCCCGATGCCCATTGATCCCGTTCTGAAGCTTCTCACCCCGTTGCCCGTACTGTTCTCCCCATGAATCTTTGCCCAGTAATGGTCCCAGAGAAATCCTTTAAACACTCCTTTTTCTATTATTGTGTTTCTCCTCGTGGCCACACCCTCGTCGTCGGCGATTATTTTTGATAAACTTTCCTCGTGGAACGGGTCATCCTCTATGGTAACTTTATCGCTCATCACCTTCTCTCCTATTTTGCCCGATAATATGCTTGTTCCCTTCACTTCCCGCTCACCGTTGAAAGATGGGTACAGAGAGAATTGCAGTATCTCCGCCAGAGCAAAGGGCTCGAATATCACCTTTCCCTCGCCGCTGTCCGCTTTCTTTACATCCTTGGCGAGTTCTAATTTTTTAAGGCAGGAGTCAACAACGCGTTCCGTATTGAGTTCTCCCTTCTTTTGCACATCCATGTCGAATATGCTCGGGGTCACCTTTTCTCCGTACCTGGCCATCATGACGAGGACATAATACGAGAGAAAATCGCTCTGCTCCACGTCTATACCATTTGAGTTCATCAGTCTAGATTTGTACCAGACCGTTCCCATCTCCGCACCAACAACCATGGCATCCCTTTTCTTCTCCGAAATATCTTTCAAACTGAGGGTTAGGGTATTCACGTAATGGTCCGCATCTTCCGGCTCGTAGGCATTTACGCTTTTCCCCATGTAATTCTGCTTCTCCGGAAATCCGGGCCAATTCTCGTCCTTTTCGTTTATCCTCGAAAGCTTGTACGCGGTTTCTATCCCTTCCTTTATTCTCTCCTCGTTGTCCGTGTCCACTACGCTTATTCCAACACGCGAATCTTTCACACCCCGAATGACTGCCATGCTCAAATCACTGGATGATGAGGAAGAAATCTGGTTCAGCTCGGCCTTTGCGCCTATCTCCCTCCTTCGAAGCACATGTATCTCCAGTTCGTCGAAGAACTTCTCCCCGTAATTTATCAGGTTCATTTTTCACCACCCACCGTTATGGATTTCATTATTTTCATGTGCGGGCCCCCGGAGCTCACGAAGGCACTTTGGCCCTTGCCGCATATCCCGTATTCAATATCGAAATCCTTGCCCACGGCTTCTATATTCTTCAGAGTTTCGATTGCTATTCCGCTTATTGATGTGTCTTTTATCGGTTCTCCTATTTCGCCGTTTTCTATAACGTATCCCTCTTGAACGCCCACCTGGAAAGATGAGTTGAGCTCCGCCTGACCGCCGCGGAAATCCACCAAGTAATATCCGAATTTTATGTCTTCCACCATTTCTTCCAATGAGTGATCCCCCTTCTCGAACACCGTGTTCCGCATTCTTATTATCGGGGGATAGCTGTAATCCTCCGCCCTCGCATGGCCGTTGGGCTCCATGTCCCATTTCTTCGCGTACTCGCGATTCAGCATGATTTCGTTCAGAATGCCATCTTTTATGATATGCACATCTTTAATTGGGGTTCCTTCATCATCGTACATATTGTTTCCGAAGCCCCCTTCAACTATTCTGTCGCTCATGCTAACGAACTCCGGAGCGATTTGCTTACCAATCAAATCCCTGAACGGCGAGTTGATTGTCAAATCCGCTTCCGCAAGATGACCTAAAGCTTCATGGGCGATTATCCCTACTATTATGGGCCCGGCCACGATGGGAAATTCCCCCCTTCTCACCGCTATGCCGTGCATCTGATTGTATAGCTTCCTGTGCAATTCATCCGCCACATGCTCCGGTGAGAATTTCTCCTCCTCAAAGAGTTCCCACCCTTTGTCCACGTTCCCAATCATGTTGCGGGCGGCGCCGCGCTCGTTTCCATCCTTTCCCGTGATCCATATGTATTGGAGAATGTAGTTGATATCCCACTCGATCTCGGTGCCCTCGTTTGTCACCAAAATCTTTTTTCCGTGGGCATCTTCGTATCGAACCTGCGAGGATTTCACATAATACTTCGATTTCAGAAGTTTTTCCAATCTTCGCACATGTTTCGCTTTATCCTCGTAATCCACGTCCTGCGGCTTGATTTTCATCTTGCTCTTTACCCTGTCTTTATTCGCCGGAATTTCTGCGAGCTCTATTCGATCCCTCACAGCCCGAGATGATGAAATCGCCAGATTGCAAGCATCCTCAACCGCCCTCTTCAAATCCTTGTTTGTGGTGGCAAAGCCCCATGCACCTCTTGATAGAACCCGAACCGCGTATCCCTTAGATTTCCTCTCGGCGAGGGAATGAAACACTCCATCTTTAAGTTCAATGTTGCTCCTGTTTATCTCCTCGTAGCGAATCTCAACATAATCCCCGCCTAATTTTTCACCATATTTAACTGCCTCGTGGATGTCCATAAGTACCACAACCATTCATGGCTGCAATCTATAAAAAGGTAATTAAGACACCCTCTTGCCGTAGAGGGTTACCTCTTGACCCAGCGTGTCGAGGTACTTCATGGTGATTTTGTCCCCGTCTATCTTGTAAGATATTACCAAATAACCTCCGCTCCGAAATGTTAAATTTACCTTATCTTTGCCAACAAATTCCCATTGGAAATGCTCCGTTATTCCCTGATTCTTCACCCAGCCGGTGCCGTTGGGATAAAACTCGAACGTCTCATCGATTTCGCTGCTGAATATAGAGTACTGCATCCTCGTAACATGCCACTTTCCCACAATGCCCGGCTGAAAGAAGGCCATAAGGACCACAAGCAAAATTACAATTATTGCTATGAATGTCACCAAAAGAAGAACAATTTTTTTCGTCGAGCTCCCGCGCGATTGTGGCTTTATTGGAACATACCTTTCATTTTCGGGTTTTTCCTCTCCGCTCGAATCTTCGCTCAAAATTTCGTCTTCAACCATCTAACTCGGGTTAGAATTCAAATCATAGTATTTATTATTTTTCTCTGAAAGCAGCATCTCCGCATGAGGTCATGAGGTAACCACCCCTTTCTCAAAAATATTATATCCCCCGTAATTTTTCTTAGAAATGTGCCTTATCTGATTTTTTCTCATAATGATTCCTCTGTGATGTCTTTAAAGGAATATGTACAGAGAAACTGTCTTCCCTACGAGGTTGTATAATGAGTAAATCACAGTGGAGGGAGAAAAATAAAAAAATATACATTCGGGCACAAAAGAGCCGGGATTCATGTTGCCCTTAGAAATTCGGCGGTGTTTTTTCATTTTGATTTTTCTGATATACGAATCATTTGTTCGGTTATTTCATCCTTCCGCAATACACGGTCACCTTATGCTCATCATCGCCGCAGTGGGACTCACGGGCAACGTTGCCTCCGTTTTCCTGCTCCACGCTCATTCGAAGGAAGGCATCAACATGAAAACTGCATATCTACATCTTTTGAGCTATACACTTTCTTCAGTTGCTGTGGTTTTCGGGGCTTTGCTAATCATATTCTCAGACTTCACTTGGGTGGACCCGCTGATTTCCATTTTAATTGCCCTCTACATTATTTACGAATCATTCTCCATTTTGAAGGAGTCTGTGGGCATCCTCATGGAGTCTTCGCCGAATTTGGACTTTGAAAGCATTAAAATGTAAATAGAAAAAATAGAAGGTGTGAGAAATGCCCATCATTTCCATACATGGCAAATAGGAGAGGGAGAAATAGCCATGGAGTGCCACGTGGAGACGGAAAACATGCCCCTGAGAGATGCGCAGCTCATAATTGACAAAATAGAAAATATCGGGAAAAAATACGGAATCTCTCATATCAATGTTCAGTTAGAAACCGAGAGATGTGAAAATAAAGAGATTGTGTACAAAGAAAATTAATGCTCCTCGCATTCTCCTTTTTCCCTTTTTTCTTTTTCTATTTTCTCTTTCCAGTACGGGTCCACCTCAAGCATGTTGTGGATGAACGCGTCTATCACATCCCTTATTCTTCCCCCAGCTCCTGTTACTACATCTATGCCCAGTTGCTGGAAGAAATCCACTGCTTTGGAGCCCATGCCGTAAGCAATCACAACCTCTCCACCATGCTCCTTCACAAAATTCGGCAGGTCTCCAGGCCCATGTTGCTCAAATGGCACGGGAAGCACTTCCACATTTTTTATCTCACCACCTTCAATATCCACGAAGGTGTAGTACGGGGAGCGACCAAAATGACCGCTAACCTCACTATTCAACCCTTCATCGCTTATGCTAGGTATTGCAACTCTCATTTTATCACCTCATTCTTCTGTTATTTTTCCAGATATTAGTTCTGCACATATTTTCTTTACTCTCAACTTCCATAGTTTCTCAGGCGCTCCTCCTCCCTCTTCTCGGTATCCAGCCATCTCAATTATGCCCGCATCCGAAAGAGAGGAAAGATGGTAGTAGAGCGTGGATCTTGGCATTTCTAATCCTTCTTCTTTAATTTTTTCGTAAATTTCGTTGGTGCCCTTAGTACCCTCTCCAATAGCCTTTATTATGCTCCACCGCGGCTCGCTGTAAACAAATTTGATGCGCATTATCATATTGTGTATCTGCTCTTTTTTCTTTATCATTCCTCGGGGCATTGAGATCACTTTTCACACCGCTCATGGGGCTATCATTTATAAAATTATTGCTTTTTGTACTTTTTATTTGAACAATAATCAAATCATTGGTGAAAAAATGCGATAATTACAATAACAATTAAATATTTGATTGTAATAATCCTCTAAAAATTCAAGAGGCAATCAAATGAATATAGAAATAATCAAAGCGGAGCATCTGACGAAATACTACGGGGATTTTCTTGCGGTGAATGATATTTCGTTCTCCGTGCACAAAGGAGAGATATTCGGATTTTTGGGGCCGAACGGCGCAGGGAAGACCACCACGATAAGGATGCTCACAGGCATTTTGAACCCTAACTCTGGAAGAATTGAAGTGTTCGGCATGGATATGAAAAAGCACAAAATTGAGATTCGCGAGAGAACAGGCATCGTGCCTGAGATGGCAAACCCGTACATTGATTTGAGTGCGATGAGAAACCTACGGTTGATGGGGCGCCTGTACGGGATGAAAGGGAGAGAAATAGAAGAGAGAAGTGTGGAACTCTTAAAATTATTCAACCTCTACGAGAAAAAGGATACGAAGGTTAGAGGATTTTCAAAGGGGATGAAACAGAGATTGAGCTTGGCGATGGCCATGCTTCCCGATCCTGAATTATTGTTCTTGGACGAGCCAACCTCCGGCTTGGATGTCATGTCCGCGAGATTGATAAAGAAGATAATAAGGGAAGAGCAAAAGAAAGGGAAAACGATATTTATGAACACGCACAATATGCAAGATGCAAACGAGCTGTGCAATCGCGTGGCAATAATAAATCACGGAAAGCTCATCGCGATAGACACTCCCGAGAAAATCAAAGAGATAGGGGCAAAGAGCAATGTGATTGAATTCTCA
Organism: DHVE2 group archaeon; assembly: GCA_015523125.1. Classification (GTDB taxonomy): domain Archaea; phylum Thermoplasmatota; class Thermoplasmata; order Thermoplasmatales; family Aciduliprofundaceae; genus JAADDK01. Next base: position 13,646 of record WAKX01000005.1, read on the forward strand.
CTATCTCCATTCAAATTCAAAGAAGGCATCGTGGATGGCAGGGTGGAAATATTAGGGGATAAGGTTAAGGTATATACCGCGAAAGTGGATGAAACTATAAAGAAGATTGTGAATTACGCAGAGAGGGAAAATTTAAAAATTGTGTCGCTTAATGTGGAGAAGCCCTCGTTGGAAGACGTGTTCATGGCTTTGGTGGGTGAGAAAAATGAGTAAGCTCTCGCAGTTCTCCCGCTCGCTGGCAATCGTTAAGAAGGACATGCTTATCTTTTATCTCAAGGGTCCCGTGGTGATCATGGGCCTTCTGTTTCCCTTCTTCTTATTTGGCGCATTTCTAATAGGGAGGGATTTGAGCCATGCATACCTGTTTGTAGCGCTCATAGCCATGACAGCTTTTTTCACTTCCACAGCTGTGGGACCTACCATAATCCCTTGGGAAGCAAGAAGCAAGACATTCGAGCGATTGATATCCTCTCCCATATCTATTACAACCGTTTTGTTCGGGGACATGCAGGCATCTTTTTATTTCGGCTTAATTATTACTTCTTTTATCTCGCTCACCGCTATTTTCCTAGGAATTGCTCTGAATCTCTTAATTTTCATTCCCGTTGTAATTCTTGCACTTCTCACATTCTCCGCAATGACCATTTTAATGTCCTCTTATCCACCAACGGATGTCCCCGCAGATGTTATGATGCTCTCCTCGCTGGTGAAATTCACCCTTCTGTTTATCAGTGGTATATTCGTACCTCTGGAAAAACTGCCGTGGTACGCCCGCGCCGTGTCCGCGATATCTCCGCTTACATACATGGTTGATGCGCTCCGCTACTCAGTCTCAATGCATGGTTACTTCCCCCTGTGGCTTGACCTCATCGCAATGCTCCTCTTCTCATTGATTTTCTTCTTCTTCGGCGTGGTCATTCACAAAAGGGTGCTGGAGAAGAGGTTTACATAGGAAAAACTTCCACTTTCCCCTTTATCTTCTCTTTTCCTATGGTGTTGTACACCGTGCCGTACTTCTCCGCTAAAATTCTTACTTTTTCGATTTTCTCCTTCGGCTCGGATGTTTTAACCCGAACCATGTAATTTATCTCCTGCAGCTGCGGCTCGTTGAGATTTCTCCAGCCGCTAACCTCTATCTCCAAATTCTCCACGTGAAGGTGCATCTTTTTTATCAATCGACCCCAGTTAATCATCAGGCATCCGCTCAGCGCGGAGAGGAGCATCTCCGCCGGCAGAGGACCCTCGTCTCCCCCATCTGTGTTGGAATCGGTGCGAAGAGAGAAATGCCTAACTTGAATATATGTACCAACATTTCCATCCCATTTCGCTTTAATCTCGTACTCCAATTTTTCCATATGACATCAAAAAAAGGAGAGAGATATTTATTTTTTCACTCTTCTTGTTGTTCGCTTTCTTTGTTTTCGTTCTCTTTTTCCATACCTTCTTCTTCGTTCACGCTGGTACACTTCCACATTCCTGCGATTTTCTTCCACGCTTTCACGTAGCCCACTAAGAATGGGATTTGTATGAGGGGCGTAACAGCCGGCGGGATCGCCATCATGCCCATGCCAGCGCTCATTGCAATCGCCATGGCCGTACCTTCGTTCTTTCCCACCGCAGGGAATGTTATGGCCATGTGGTCTTTGTATCTTATGTGCAGTGCTCTATCAAGATAGGTGAGCAAACCTAAGGAGATCAGATAGTAGAGAATTAGCGGGACGAGGGCGATGAGAACCATCTCCGGCTTCTTAGCGATGAGCTTTGCCTTCTCCATGAAAATCAAGAAAACGATTGTGTACATGCCAATCAGAGAAACTGCTGGAAATAGGGGCTTGAGGCGAAGGAAACCTTCAGTGCCTTTCTTTCTTATCAAATATTCTCTCGTGAGAATTCCAAAGAACATGGGCACGAAGACCACTTCGATAATAGTGATTATTAGAAGCATCGTTGGCACTGAAACATTGGATGAAGCGGCGTAAATTGCGAGCCATCCAGGCACAGTTATGATTGCTAAGATGAAGCTGAACGCCACAATTATGGTTGCCAGTTCCAGATTTCCCCGGGAGAATCCGGTGTAAGCGATGCTCATTGAAGAGCAGGGCACAACCATTGAGAGCATCAAACCCAAAGCGAGTTGAGGGCTAAGAGGATAAAACAAGCCTATGAGCCATATTAAGAACCACATCAAAATAGGCGCAACGATAAGACCCATGGTCAACCCTATGCCCAATTGTTTTCCCTGCTTCATCGAATTTTTCAATTCGCCCAAGCGAAGATTGATCATCATTGGGTAAATCATTGAAATGACCACCGCCAAATTTAACCAATGAAACACCTCTTTATATTGTTTGACGTTCACCTTCAATCCCACGACGAATCCCAGAATCATCGCGAGGGTCACGTACACCGGCAGGAATTTATCTAAGTGATTTTTCAACCGCAGATAATCCATATTCATTCCTCCTTATGCGTCTTTATTATCAGCACGGGTTTTTTCGTTTTCTTCAGCACGCGCATCGTAGTTGAGCCGAAAAGCTCGTGGGAGAATCCCTGCGTTCCGTGAGAGGGCATGAGAATGAGCGAGACGTTTTCTTCCTCCGCCACCTTCACTATTTCCTCGTATGGAATTCCCACTCGCACGAGCATCTTTATGTTCTTCGCTTTCATCATTTCTTTGCATTTCTCCGCACGCTCCTGCATTTCCTTCATGGCTTTCTCTTTCAGTTTTTCCTCGATGTCGTGCATTTCTCTCTCTTCCTTCTTGTAGAAATAGGAGTAGCCGTTGAGCATGTCCTCCAACTTTCCCTCATCGATCACGTGGAGTATCACGCATTCTTTCACCTCGCTCTCGTTGTCTCTATTGAAGCGCTGAATCGCCCGCATTGCACCTTCACTAAAGTCCGTTGGGAACAGTATTTTCCTAAACATTTTATCACCTTCTATTTCAATTTTTTTTGAAGCATCACGATTCCGTATTTAATAGTTATTACCCATTTCTGTGAATCTTTTCTGGTCGGATTGCATGGTCTGTCGTGCCACTTTGATCGCGTTCGGAATCGCTCTTCTGAATATGAAGCCGCCCTGCATTATCAGGTCTTTGAGTAGATACACAGGGCGAACGTAAAATGATATGTAGGCCCACTGGAGCATCTTCGTGATTTGCTCCGTTGTGAAGTGTTTTAATTTCATAACTGGATCTAAGGTGGTGTATTTGCGCCAGTTAAATGTCATTATGAGATTTTTGCTCACCGCATAGTCCCAGAGCCTCGTCCCGGGATAAGGAGTTGCAACGGTGAACTGCGCGTAATCAACGCCCACCTTCTTTGAGAATTTTATTGTCTTTTTCACATCCTCTTTGGTTTCTTCAGGAAATCCGATTATGAATGCACCAAGAGCGTGCAATTTTCTCGATTTAGCTTTCTTCACCGCAGCGAGCGATTGCTCCGGTGTGATTCTCTTTCCTATGAAATCCAGTGTTTTCTGCGAGCCGGATTCGATTCCGAAGTAAACGGTGTGGCAACCGCCGTATTTCAAAGCGTCTGCAACCTCGTTTGTGAATATATCCACACGGGAAGAGGCAGTCCATGAGATGTCCAATCCTTCTTCCCTGATTCTCTTTGCAATCCTTATGGCCCTCGGCCTGTTCAACGTGAACGTGTCATCCAAAAACTCAATTTCTTTACGGCCGTATTCTTCGCGGAGTATTTTCAGTTCTTCAATCACGCGGGAATCGCTGTGCCCCCTCCATCTCTTTCCGAATTGCAAGGAGGAGGAGCAGAACGCACACTGAAACGGGCAGCCGCGGGAGGTCATTATTGTTCCAAATTTAATTCCGTCGGCCTGATATTTATCCATGGGGAGCAAATCGTAAGATGGCATGGGTATTGTGTCCACATCCTTAATCAATGGCCTCGCAAGGTTATTCTTAACCTTATCCCCCATATTCACGCTGAGTCCGAGAATATCATTCGTCTCTTCATTCTTCGCAATTGCATCCACTAACTCTTTGAATGTTAGCTCACCTTCCCCGCGAACCACGTAATCCACGCAGGGACATTCTTTTATCGTCTTCTCCGGAGTGAAGGTCACATGCGGGCCGCCCATCACAATTTTAACGTTCTCGTTGTGCCTCTTTGCCATCTTTGCAACGATGTATGCATCTGGAATCATGGACGTGGTAGCGGTGATGCCCACGATATCCGGGTCGTAGCTTTTTATTATTCTTTTAACGTCATCATAATTCAAATCCTCGGCTATGGAATCAACTATTTTCACATCGTGCTCGTCACGAACCATGGATGCCAAATAAGCCAATCCCAGCGGCGGGCCGGTGGTGCCCACAATTGCCTTAATAGCACTGATGGTGGGCGGAGAAATGAGGAGAATTTTCATAAGGCATCACTTGCTCAGCACAAATTCTACCCTGTGTTTAGAGGTTTCCAGATGCCCATTGTTCTCGTTCGAATCTCCATGCGCGTGCATCTTCAATTTTTCCCATTCATCTTTCATCAAGATGCATCCCGGGTCCGGCGCTTTTATATCTCCATAGTACGCGTAAGCCCTGGCTCTGCAGCCCCCACACACGTATTTGAATGGGCATGAGGAGCAGGCATAATCCTTAGCATCCCTATCGCGCAACTCGTTAAACACCGGGCTGTTTTTCCACACGTTCACAAATCCATCTTTGAGAACGTTTCCAACTTTTATTGGGAGAAACACGCATGGCTGTATATCTCCGTTGTGCTCTATGGAGCAGTAAATGCGCCCCGCACCACATCCGCCGATGAACTCAGTGAGAGCTTTGGCAGCTCCGCCGAATTCCGCAGGTAGTTCCATCTCCGCAAAGTGCGTTGGGGAAACTTTGTCTCCGCTCCCTTCATACATTGCGGTTAATGATATCCTCGAATAAGCGGGGCAGGTGGAGAATATCTGCATGTCTCCCTTCTGCCACTCTTTGTACAGGTATTTCATTAATTCTTCTCTCTCCTCCGGAGTCAAATCTTCGTTGATTATGTCCTTTCCTCTGCCTGTGGGTATGAAATTGAACACGATCATGCGGTCCGCTTTCAACTCCCTTGCGAGTTTCACAATTTCCGGAATAGAGTCTAAGTTCTCATGGGTGGCCGTAGTGGCTATGCCCACCTCCAATCCGGCAGCTTTTACATTCTTAATGCCCCTTATGGCAGCGTCAAACGCTCCTTTAACTCCGCGGAACTCATCGTGTATCTCCGCGTTTGGGCCATCCAAGCTGATTTCCACGTACCTAATACCCACCTCTTTGAGTTTCTGAGCAACCTTCTCGGATATGAGCGTTCCGTTTGTAGCTATGGTCAAATAGAAACCCTTTGAGTTGGCATACCTCGCCACCTTCAGAAAATCTTTATTTGTAAGCGGCTCCCCGCCAGAGAAGGAGATGGCCGCAACCCCCGCTTCATCAAGCTGATCCACCACCTGATACTTCTGCTCCAAAGTCAATTCATCCGGCGCAGGATACGGTGTTGCGTTTGCGTAGCAGTGCTTGCATTTCAAATTGCACTGCTTGGTGAAGTTCCACACGACCATAAACGGGGCGATCAATCTCTGCGGCTTGGTTATTCCATACTCCGCAATGCTTCTTATTATGACGGCAAACGCCTTGCGCATGTAGGAGTCTTTTAGAAAATTTTTAATGGCCTCCGGACTGGCTCCAAATTTCTCTGCACCTTTCTCCAGCGCTTCACCCACTATTTTTGCATGCAACCTCTCCTTCACCCCTTTCGGCTTTTCAACCTCAGCGTAAACTGCGAATGACCGCTCAAGTTTTTTAACTTCAGTCATCTCCTTCATTATGAACCTCGTAAACCTGTGGTCCATCACTTTGTTCAGATAGTCTATTATTTCCCCCTCATCAAACTCCTCCTTTTTTTCCATTTACTTCACCTCCTTTTCAACCTTTCCAAGGTATTTTATACCCTCCTCCAAATGTTCCACTATATCCTCATAATCTTCATCGTTTTCCAGTGCATTTTTTGCCTCTGTTAAATAAGAGATAACTAGCCTTCGCTCGTTCTTAAGGATCTGAATGATGTTTATGTTGGCCGAGTACGCATAGCATCTTCCGTTTTTCTCTCTTTCAACCAGATAGTGCCTTCGCAGATTGTTCAATCCGTTCACCACGGAGCTGTACGCATAACCAATTTCCTCCGCTATCTCCCTTGCGGTCATTGATCTTTTGCTGAGAACTAACAGAGAGTAAATGTCAGCTTCTATGTCTCCAAATCCCCAGTGAACCATCACTTTTTTCAGCGCGCTATATGCTCCATTTTCTCTGATACTTATCATGATTCTGAGAGATTACATAATTATATTTAAAGTTTTCTGAAATTTTGTACAGTGATACAAAAAGAAAAACTCTGAAAAAATGAGAAAAAACGCAAAGACATGTTTTTAGGTAATAATAGTCGAAACTTATGTATAAAATATGGGCATAACGGGAGATATGAACGAAATCGATCTCGACACGGGAATCTTAGATAAATATGAGGATAAGGTGGTGAGAAAAGCGTCCAACATGCGCGGGTTCTACGGGGATGAAGAGGCTTTAGAGAAATTAATAAAATCTGGAGACCCGATAATTTACGAAGTTTATGCCGTGCCCCGAGAGGGAGAGGGCGAGCTGTCCTACGGCGTTACGATTTTGCATCCCGGCACCGTCGGCGGAGAATTCTATATGACCAAAGGGCATTACCATGAGAAGAGGGATCGGGCGGAGATTTACATAGGAATTCGAGGCGAAGGCCTGCTTCTTATGCAGAACGGCGACGAGGTGAAGTGGGAAGAGATGAAGAGGGGCACGATAGTTTATGTTCCTCCGTTCTGGGCGCACCGGAGCATCAACACCGGCGATGAGGATTTCGTCTTTCTCGCAATATATCCCGGGGACGCGGGCCACGATTACGGCACGATAGCGGAGAAGGGCTTCGCAAAAATAGTGATTAAAGAGGGAAATGGATACGCAATAATCGACAACCCACGATACAGGTGAATCCGTTGCTCACCGCGCTTAGAAGAATCCACGGCCAGAGCTACAAGAGGTACAGGGAACTCCTAGGGAAGAAAGAGAAAATCGAGGGCATGGAACTCTCATTCATACGAGTTCAGGGAGATCCATTTGCCACGCCCAGCGTTTTGAAGATAACAATGGATTTTCATGTTCCCGAGTACGTTAAGCACCCTGCGGGCGTGGAGGATTTCCTGTACCGCAGGTTGCACAGAGAATTAGCGAAGAATAGCATGCGTGGAGAGGGTCATTCGGGATTCTTAGGCATTCCAAAACCGAGCCATGCCATGCTCCGCCGCACAGCAGTGAGAATAGATAGCAAATTGGAGTTCCGTGTATGGTTCGGATTACCTGCCAGAAGGAGAAGAGTACTGGGAGACATGGCGGAAGAGATGCTGTTTTCCCGTATTCCAAAGGCCGTGAAAGAAACGTTAAATTACAGAGAAGAGGAAATGAAGAAGCACGTGGAAGAGTACGAAATCCAAGAAGAGATAAGGGAAAAATTGAAAGAAAAGGGATTAATTTCCTTCGTGGGAAACGGGAGCATACTTCCGCGCAAATGTGGAGACTGCGAAGAAAAATTGAGCAACGCGGTTCCTTTTCAATCCCCTCCCGAGTTGGATGTGGAAATCGAAACTTCCTACGGCTCATTTTCGGGAATGGGAATAAAGAGAGGCATAACCATAATTGCGGGCACCGCATTTCACGGAAAGAGCACCCTGCTTAATGGGATTCGCGACGGCATATACAACCATATTCCCGGGGATGGAAGAGAGAGGGTGGTAACCGATAGAAGAGCGTTCAAAATTCGAGCGGAAGACGGCCGTTCAATAAGGTGCGTGGATATCTCTTCTTTCATTTACGACCTTCCAGATTCTCGGGATACGAGATGCTTCACCACCGACAACGCCAGCGGGGCCACCAGCATGGCCGCAGGAATTCAAGAGCTGGTGGAAATAGGAGCCGATATATTCTTAATAGATGAAGACACCAGCGCCACGAACCTTTTGTTTTACGATTCTCAATCCTCCCGGTTATTTAAGCACAAGACTGTGAGCACAATAACGGAGAAGGCCCGGGCGATGAAGGAAAAGGGAATCTCGTTGGTTATTGTTTCCAGCGGCACCATGCCCATACTAAAGAGCGGTGATACCGTGATTATAATGGAAGACTACCGCCCGAGGGTTGTGAATGTTGAGAAAGAACAAAAGAGCGAAGAATACGAAAAACCTATGAAGCGAATCATAGTGAGTTTTCCGGAAATCAGAAAGATGAAGATTCACGGCTCGTGGCTTACCGCCAAAGACCTCAAGAGGCCGATAAGGATGGAGAACAACGAGCAAATCAAAGAAGATTCCCAACTTAAAACAATCGGGAAGATAATGGAATACGGAAGAATAGAGGGCATGAAATTCTCGGATATCGCAAAGTTGGTGGAGAATATGAGCCTATTCGACATTTCGCACTCGTTGGGGCCCGATTACGGGGAAATAAGGAGCATTGATTTCATATTCGCTCTAAACCGAATACAAGAAATTAGAGCAAGGCACTGAGCGCGTTTTTTAATTCCCTATATGTTTCCCCCATTGCCTGGGGAATAACCTTCGTATCAGCTAGGACGGGCATGAAATTGGTGTCTCCGTCCCATCTGGGAACTATGTGCACGTGCACGTGATCCACGATGCCCGCCCCGGCCACGCGACCGAGGTTTATGCCGATGTTGAATCCGTGGGGATTCATCGCTTTCTTAATTGCTCTTATCATGAGAGAAACAAGGTTGTTTATGTCGAGCGCCTCTTCATCTTTGAGATTTTCCCACGAGCCCACATGTCTGTAGGGTGCCACCATGACGTGCCCGGGATTGTAGGGGTAATTGTTCATGATCACGAACGCATGCTTTCCGCGGTGCAGTATCAGATTCTTCTCATCTTTGTTTTCCTTCGGCAATTCGCAAAATATGCACCCATCCCTTTTCTCCATCTTTATGTACTCTATGCGCCAAGGGGCGAATATCTTCTCCATAATGGGATATGGAACTCTATGTAAAATTATTTACGGGTGTTATTTTCCACAAAAAATTTTTAAGGTTTGATTTCGATGCGTACATGGCGATGGCCATGGATGGCATAAAAGTTGAAGAGGTAATGTCCAAAAATCCGCTGGTGGTGTCAGGGGAGCTGAGCGTCAGAGAGGGTTCAAAGCTTTTAAAGAAAAGGGGTGTGAGTACCATAATTATCGAAGAAGAGGAAAAACCAATTGGAATAGTAACCGATAGGGATCTCGTAACCAAGGTTTTAGCGGAGAACATGGATCCTGATAAAACGAAGCTGAGAGATATAATGAGCAACCCCATCGTCATGATTCCCCACAACGAGAACGTGGCCGACGCTGCACGGGTGATGAGCAGGAGAAAGATAAGGAAATTACCCGTGGTGAAAGATGGAAAAATAATCGGAATTCTCTCGGAGAACGACATAGTGAAGATTTCCCCTGATCTGATTGCTTTAACCAGAGAGTATTCAGTGATGTACTCCAATGGAATTTCAAATGATACTGAAATGGAATACATCGCTGGAAAATGTGAGATGTGCGGGCAATATTCCCTGCGGCTAATACCCCATGAAGGTATGTTAATTTGCCCAGAATGTTACGACTCTTTGAGATAAGTTTATATGCGATTAGGAAATTAGGAGTGAGTGATACCTATGACGGAGATAAAACTTACAAAAGAGGAATTGGTCAAAATCAAGGAAGTGTACAAGGGAATTATGTCCTACGCGTCCATAGGTCTGTTTTTCCGCAGTGGAGAGATCATAGGAGAGATAATGGCGAGAGATGTTCCACGGGAAGATTTCTTCAACAAGATGGGTGAGATTCTCAAAGAGAAGGGATGGGTTGAAGATGTGGAATTCACCGAAGAATATGTAAAAACAAAGGGTTCCGCAGAGGTGCACGAGTCGAATGCACCCACCTGCAACATGCTGCGTGGGATAATAAGAAAAATCTATGAAAAATATTATGGTACAATAGTTAATGTGGAGGAGGAAAAATGCGAAAGTAAGGGTGACCCTTATTGCCTATTCGTAATAAAGAAGATGGGGTGAAAATATGGAAGGATACGCTCTTATTAAGAGGGACGGCTCGTATGTAAGGGGAGAATTGCCTGAGCATGTGGAGAAGGAGAAGTTCTGCATAATGTGCGCGGCAGCGTTTGGGGCAGGAACCACGGCACATAAAGAATACGGGGACAAGGTGAAAGAAGTAATAATAAGAGGGGAAGAAAAAGATGTTATAATCGCACCCTTTGAGAACCACCTGCTTGCCGTTATTGGCAGCAAAGAGGATTTTGAAAAAATGGCAGAAAAACTCAAGGCCTGAACGTATCTGCAATTAAATCCAAGGTGATCATAGCCTCTCTCTCTACTTCTCTATTTTCTCCGGCGTTCACTGCTTCTACTATTAGATAAGTTTTTCTGCCATTGTTTATTATTCTGTATTTTATAGGGCCGGTACCTAAGAGTATGTTTTTCCACCTGCCTTCGATGACTACCATGTTTCCGGTATTCTTCACATCCCCGGTTTGCACCGATGCGATTCTTATCTTATCCAAGGTCATGTTTACCAGTTCCATGGGTTCAACATCCCGGTCATGGAACCAGAAAACGGAGATGTATCCTTTAGCATTGACAAGAGGAATGTAAAATTCCACATAACCCTCATCGTCCCAGTATTCCACATAGTGAATTCTCGCCTTCCTGGGTATATTTATGGTGAAATCAAAGTCTTCCGGCTTGGTGTTTTGATAGATTTCCTTCATTTTTTCGTAATCAACGCCCAGATTCCAAACACGGTTGAAATAGTCGAGCATGGTCTCTCTGGTGAAGTCATCCTTGATTCTCACCGAGCCTATGTACCTCTTATCTTTGATTAATCGGATGAATATACCATCGTCGGATATGGAGAAAAATCCGCGTGGGTTGAGCATGTGCCTTATCTTCATGCCATGGGCTATGAGATAATCATACGCTTGAAAATTCACTATACCGCTTATTGGCTGAATGAGCTTGATTTCCACGCCTCTCTTCAAAGCATCCAAAAGAGCATTGTAGAATTCCATCTCGCTGTCTATTGACTCGCTGTAAGGGGTGATGAGGTAAAACTGGCTCTTCACGTCCCTGAGAATTTCCAAATGACTTAGAGGATTCAGATCCTCTTTGCTAACCCAAACGTACTCCTCGATGTTTCCGTACTCCTGTCCGGTATAGACCTGCGAGAGCTGGTCCAAAAGAAACTTCATGCTCCTTTCCTTCGCTTCCAGATCCCTCTCTAATGTCTCCTTGTACCCTTTAAACAAATTGATTAATCCTATGTCGGGGGGAATTGCAGAATATTTCACGGGTCTTCCGGGCTCCATGCGCACGAGCCCTTTCTCCATGAGCGAGCGCAAAACATCGTAACATCTTGGCCTAGGAACACCGGATGCCGCACTGCACTCGGTGGCGGTGAGCAAACCCTTCTCCAGGAGAACCATGTATGCGTCGGTCTCGTACTGGGTAAGGCCGAGTTCTTTTAAATATCGCCTTATAACATCCATACCAATGGGTTAATACACCCAAAGTATATGTATTTTAATGCAAAATTTCTCATTTTGCGATTTTATTTTTTAGATTTTAACGCTTTTATCCCCTCGGAGAGGCAACGTGGGGAGAAGGAGAACGGCTTTCTGTCCTTGATGAATTCGCAGTATTCGGGAAAATTCTTCATGCTCTCTTTCTCTTCTATGCTCAGGATGAAATATATTGCGGAGAAAGCATACCAGCCTGCAAAGAGCATTGCGTAAATGTTCCCCGTAAGCAACGAGATTCCGATGCCGAAAAATATTGAGCCAAACTGCGCGGGATGGCGCATGCAGGAGTATATCCCTACAGTTACCAATTTCTCCGGTCTCTTTATTCCCTTTGTAATTTCGAAGTGCCCGTACTTCTTCAGGGTTCTGCCAGCAATGGCATTCAATAACAATCCGTAGCCCATCAAAAATAAACCGATGGGGAGTGAGAGATAAATAAGCCACCACGGCGATGGGCTATTTACAAATATTTCTATGAGTATTATGCCTGCCCACCATCCGAACCAGAACGCGAACTTCGGGGCGAAGCCCATATCACACCTCTCTCAGATTGTAGAAAGCTCTCTGCACGACTTCGTTCATTGCCGGATGAATGTGAATTGCCCTGTACATTGCGCTCGCTTGCTCGCGGGTGTACATGAGATTGATGATTTCCTGAATCAGCACAGAGGCCTGCGGGCCAACGATTGTCGCACCTAAGATATTATACGTGTCCTTGTCAACGATTACCTTCACGAAATAATCTTTGAGACGCATCGCTTCACCCATAGCCGTGTTCTCGTACTTGTAAACTCCCACAAGAATATCATGTTTTTTCTTCGCTTCCTCTTCCTTCATCCCTACACCAGCAACTTGAGGGGTTGTGAAAATCGCATGGGGGATTGCATGATAATCCACCTTCGCATTGGCGTTGCGGAATGCGTTGTAGTATACGATTTCGCTCTCGTAGTTTGCCACGTGCTTGAACAGGTACTTGCCGTTTGCGTCGCCGCAGGCCCATATCCCTTCCTTAGTCGTTCGCATGAACTCATCCGTGATTACCCATCCTCGCTCATCCGTTTTCACTCCTGTCTTTTCCACATTTGTCTCCTTCCACGGCGCACGGCCAGTGGCAACCATTATCTCGTCCGCTTTCACCTCTATTGTTTCACCTTCTTTGTTCTCAGCAACCACTATTTTCTTGCCCATGGCTTTTCGAACTTCCTTCGCTTTGTAGCCTAAATGGAAGTGAATATCCTTTGACAACTCTCTGCGCACCAAGGCCCGAGCTTCGGGCTCTTCGGTCATAATTATATCAGGGAGCATTTCAATCACATGAACCTCGGTGCCGAACATGGCCATGAAATGCCCAAGTTCAAGCGAGACAAATCCCCCGCCGATGATCGCGATGCTCTTCGGCAATTTTTTCAGCGAGTAGAAGAATTCGCGGTTCGTTATGAACCCCACCTCTTTCAATCCTGGAATCGGTGGCACGAGAGGCTTTGAACCCGTGCAGAGCAGAATTTTCTCTCCATAAATCTCCTTGCCCCCGACATCAATTGTGTAGTCCGAGACAAAACTTGCGGTTTTATCGTAATAATCAATGCGGGGGTGATTCCTCAAGCTGTGCTCAATCATCTTGCTTTCCTTGTCCACGTCCTCCTGCACCCTCCTGAGGAGCGCATTACCATCCACGCTTTTTATTTTCGCATCTATGTAAAATTCCTTAGCCCTGCGAATATCTTGTATCAATTCTGCAGGATAAGCTAACATCTTGCTCGGAATGCAACCCCGCGTTAAGCATATTCCCCCCGCCTTCTCATTCTCAATCACAGCCACCTTTAAGCGAGGGTTCCTCTCAATTAGGGGGGCGACGATGTTCATCGCGCTGCCCGTGCCGAACGCAATCAAATCGTACTCTTTCATGCCCGTCACCATGCTCAGATGCACGTGGTTATATTTATTTCTTTTTGGACAAAAGTGGTTAAATTAGTAAGGCCAGATTCTTTATGTCTTTGTTTGCCACGTGCGTGTATATCTGCGTGGTTTTGATATGTTTATGTCCCAAAAGTTGCTGGATATACCGTATATCCGCGCCCCCTTCCAATAGGTGCGTGGCGAAGGAGTGGCGCAGGGTGTGAGGAGTCACATTTTTGTTTATCTTTGCTCTTTTTGCTGCGTTCTTCACTATCAACTGAATGCTCTTTGGAGAGTATTTCTTTCCCCTCTGCGAGATGAAGATATATCCTTTTTGCCTTTTTCCATATATTTCCAGAGTGTTCTTTAGATTCGGATGCAGGAAAACCACCCTCTCTTTATCTCCCTTTGCAACTTTTATGTGGATTATTTCCCTCTCGAAATCCACATCTTCCCAGCGGATGTTACGTACCTCGTTCAATCTCATACCCGCATAATAGAGAAACATAAGCACTAGGCGATGCTTGATGTTCTGCGTGCCGTAAATCATTCTCTTAACTTCCTCTCGCGAAAGCACCACGGGCAATCTCTCTTTCTTCTTGGCAAGAGGTATTTCCTCATCAAATCTCTCATGGAGCACATTGCGGTAGAAGAATTTCAACGCAAAGTATGCCTGACGTATTGTGGATTTGCTCTTATCCGAATAGTACTTCAGAAGGAACTCACGCGGCGTGAGCCCGGAGCGGAGGAAGTTTTTAACAATGTAAATATAAGCTTTCCCCGTCCTGTATGAGTATTTGCGAAGTTTCAGCTCCTCTATTAACCTCCCGATCAACTCGTACCGCTCTTTCGGAGTAAGGTTTTTATTCCCAAATTCCATACTCTCCTCAATGAGTTATGGGGCAATAAAACTTCCGAATAACTCGCAGAACAGGAAGATTATGCGTATTACGCATAATCTAAAGTTGTGCGAAAGCTCTAAGGAGGGATAAGTATGATAGAGAACATAGATGACTTTAAAAAAATATTGAGCAATATACCTCACCTATCTAT
>WAKX01000006.1 GCA_015523125.1 DHVE2 group archaeon
AATCTACTGATTTTTGTGCCGGTGGTACTCTTAGCGCTTCTCACATTCTCCGCAATGACAATTTTGATGTCCTCGTATCCCCCGACGGATATACCTGCGGATGTTATGATGCTCACCTCTCTGGTCAAATTCACTCTCCTGTTTATAAGCGGCATATTTGTTCCCTTGGAAAAATTGCCGGAGTACGCAAGGGTAATCTCATATTTTTCTCCCCTCACATATCTGGTGGACGCCCTCCGATATTCAGTGTCCATGCATGGTTATTTTCCTCTTTCCCTTGATCTCATTCTTCTCTCCGTCTTCGCTTTAGGGTTTTTCTTCTCGGGGGTGGCGGTGCATAAGAAGGTGCTGGAGAAGAGGTTCACATGAGCAAAATGAGATAGGAGAAAAATAAAAATTAACGCGGTGCGAGAGAACATAAAGAGGAGGTTAAGAAGATTCAGCTTTAAGGCCTTTCCATATCTCTTTTATGAAGTTCTTCAGATCACTTATTGATTTTACCTCCAATCTCGCTTTCGCTCTAACAAGGTACTCAACAATCCCCGGATAGTTTATGGCATATCTGCCAACAAGCTGTGCCCCGTATATTCTATCACCCTTCACAAATATCTTTGCAATGTTTGTACCATGCCAGAATTCTTTTTTATCCCCTTCAAATATGCCTATAGATGCGAACACCCTATCAAATATGGTGATGATATTCATATTTATTGAACCACGATACCTTTTCTCCTTGCCAATCATGTTGAATCCCGCAACTCTACCCTGTTCCCTCGCCAGAGGCCAGATAGCAAAAATTCCGTATCTTCCTGATATAGCATCCATGGTCTCTGCACAATCACCGGCTGCGTAGACATCATTTACGGTGGTCTCCATTCTCTCGTTGGTCAAAATTCCTCCCTGAGTACCCAATTTAACCCGATCATCAAGGAAGCTCAAATCCGGCTTAACGCCAAGCGCGGCTATCACCATGTCTCCATATACAACTCCACAGGGCGCTCGAATACCCTCTACAGGCTCGCCTATTAGTTGAATATCTCTCTCAAACAGAACCTTCACACCATTGAGGATCATCACATCCCTTATTATGTCGGAGATATCCTCATCAAACAATCTTCTGAGAATTCTTGAGCGACAGATTATTAACGGATCCGCACCGATTTTTTTAAGTGCTATTGCGGTCTCAACTGCTACAGGACCTGCCCCTATTATTATCGCCCGTCCTCGAGTCTTTCTTATCTTCTCCGCATCCTCTAAGGTTCTCACACCGATCACACCTTCTCTTTGATACTCAGGATAAATCTTCGGTTTTGCACCCGTGGAAATAAGAAGCTTATCGTATTCGATAACCTCTCCATTATCAAGAGTAACCTTCTTTTTTTCTGGATCTATTTTCACCGCTTCTCTTCCCATAACATAATCGATGCTGTTTCTTCGCACAAAGCTCCAGTCCCATATGAAGAGATTATCCCTCCTCAATGTTCCCTCAATGTAGTAAGGAAGCACAGCGGGAGAATACGGCAGAGTTTTTTCTCTTGTGATGATTATTATCTCATCTTCGGTATTTGCCCTTATCGTTTCTGCGGCCGATGTTCCTGCTCCACCTGCACCAATTATAACATGCCTCATTCACATCACCTCAAATCATATCTCTCCAAGGTTTCATTCATGGGAATGCCTTTTTCATTCCAACCTCTCAACTCGTAATACTTCTTCTTCATTCTTTCTAACTTCTCTCTGTCCAGCCCATCCACTCCCTTAAAGAGCCTCGGCGAAATTTCGTCCTTTACCCCTCCGTATTCAATGTTTACTACCCTCTCCAGCGTTCTTATTTTCTCCGCATAATGTATAAGATCTGAAGGTGTTATTCTATTACCTGTGATTGCATAATATGCCCTACTCCAGAGTTCCAATGGCGTTGTGAGAAGCGCTATAACACACACTCCCAGGGAATCAGCTATTATGTGCATATTTTCCCACATAACGGCGAATTTCACCTTTGCATCGCTGTAATCCCAAGGATACGCTGCGTTCTTTTCGCCCACAAATATTTCGGCCATTTTCTCTGCCTGCTCCTTCTTGATATAATAATAGAACTCTGGAAATCCGTAAAGTGCACGATTAACACCCCCAGAATCTGCCACCTCAGAAATCAATGCAGAGCCTACAAAAGGCCTGATATCGCTGCTCCAAGACTCCATGCCACCTTTAACATACACCGCTGGTACACCGAAATGCTCTTCCGCATTTTTTATTCCATCTGCGAATATATCTCCCTCACCCTCCCTATTCACAATTTTATCTATGAAATCGAGAATCTCTTTGCTTCCCAATTTCACCTTGCCAAGCCGGGAAGCGTATGCTATCACTGCTGATGTGCTCATTATGTCAAGTCCTTCCCTCTGCATTTTCAGATATATTTTCCACGCCAGTTCAGGGTCTTTAACCTTCAGAGTGAAGGCTATCGCCGGAAATGTCCCTTGGCATAAATTTATAGGATATTCTCCCTCGTAGTTCACTATTGCCCAGCATCTGAGCGGGCAGGAAAAGCAACTTGCTCTCTTTGAAGTGTGCTTCTCGAAGAATTCTCTCGCATTCATCGCTGCTTCTTCCGCATCTTTCCATGTTCTCCCGTAATCTCCGAAATATGGCATCTTCAATTTGAGTATGGTGGGTACGAAATTAACATGCCAGTCTTTGAAACGCATAAACTCTCCGCTCTTTGTTATACTTCTCTGAATGTCCGTTATGACCTTCATCAGCTCAGGAGGATTGTAAGGCTCCAGCCCGTTTGTAGTATGGATAATTACTGCTTTGAGATTCTTACTTCCCATAATTGCTCCCAAGCCGCCCCGAGATGCCAGATTTCTGTGAGAGAACATTATACCTGCTGTTTTTATACCCTTCTCTCCCCCTCTCCCTATTGCTGCTACCTTTATATCTCTCTGACCATGCGTGAGTAAATCTATTGTTTCAAACGCATCTTTGCCCCATAGAGATTCCCCTGACTCAAGGGATATGCCATCATTATCAATTTGTAGAATTGCAGGTTTCTCACTTCTGCCAATTATGACTATTCCGTCGTAGCCCGCAAATTTCAAAAATGTGGGAAACTCGCCTCCGACATTGCTTCCTACAAGCATATTCTGAAAAGAAACAACATCCATTCTCGATCCAGATGAAATGAATCCCGTTAATGGGCCGGTCATAAAAACCAATGTATCGCTTCCAAATTCGTAGATTATTTTGGTGGCTATCCCTCTTCCACCCAGAAATTCCATGTACTTCACCGTATCCCTTTCAACGATCTTTTCCTGCGTTAAATCTACAAAGAGAATTTTACCCGTGTAACCGCTCATCTTTCCACCTCTAGTCCATATTTTTTGAGCGTCTCCTTCTTCGGGATTCCGTTCTCGTCCCAGCCACGCAACTCATAATATTTCTTTTTCAATTCTTCGAATTTCTCTCTATCTATCCCCACACCCTTCCATGGCCCGGATCTGAATCTGCTTTGGAATAATCTATCTGAAAGAGTATCGTTTTTCGCGTTCAATCCCCTTCTCACATTGAACAGTCGCTCCAATGTTCTTATCTTCTCCGCATAGTAATGCAGATCCTCTGAGGAATAATTCAGGCCAGTTATGGCTGCGAATGCCTTGAGCCAGAGTTCTTCTGGAACGGAGAGAAGCGGAGTATCGCATATGCCGAGAGAGTCCGCTATTATGTGCTCGTTTTCAAAATGAGCCACTAGTTTATGCTTCTCTTCGTATATTGTTGGTTCCGCTATATCTTCCCTGCCAGCAATCTTCTTTGCAACTTTCTTTGCCTTCTCAGGTTTGGTGTAGTACGAGGATTCTGGAAAACCATGAACAGCCCGACTTATGCTTCCGCTCTCGGTTACAGCAGCAGCAAGGGATATTCCCCGAAATGGCCTGAGATCGCTGCTCCAGGACTCCATGCCTCCCTTAACATACACCGCAGGCACACCGAAATGCTCTTCCGCCTTCTTTATCCCCTCGGCGAATATATCTCCCTCTCCTTCTCGATTCACTATCCTCTCTATGAAATCTAAAATCTCTTCGCTACCCAATTTCACCTTGCCAAGCCGGGAAGCGTATGCTATCACTGCTGATGTGCTCATTATGTCAAGTCCTTCCCTCTGCATTTTCAGGTATATTTTCCACGCCAGTTCAGGCTCCTTGATTTTAAGAATGAATGTTATAGCCGAAAATGTTCCCTGGCAGGCCACCATAGGCGCTTCTTCCCCCTCGTATTCAATCCAGGCCCAGCACCTTAGCGGGCAGGAAAAACAGCTGTTGCTCTTGAGCTTAACTTTATTTTCGAAGAATTCCCTTGCATTCCCCGCCGCTTCTTCCGCATCTTCCCAGTATTCTTCCTCGTAATCCCCGAAGTATGGCCTTCTCGCCTTGAGTAAGGACGCTGCGATTTTAGCATGCCATGTCTTGTATTTCTCGTAACTGGGGCTTTCAACCAATTTTCTGAGAATTTCATAATTAGTCTTCTTCAAAACATCCTTGTTTCTTACCTTTATTCCTTTGCATCCACTGACCACGATTCCCTTAAGATTTTTCGAGCCCATAACAGCACCCAAACCCCCGCGAGACGCGAGGCTCCTTTTTGAAAATGAAATACCCGACATCTTTACAAGATTCGCTCCTCCCCTGCCAATTGTGGCTACCTCAACCATCTCCCTGCCCGCTTCCTTCATATAATCCACACTTTCGAACACATCCTTATCCCATATTTTACTGGCGCCTTCGAAGGCAATATCATTTTCACATATTTTCAGAAATACCTTCTCCTCACTTTTTCCGTAAATTACGATTCCATCATAGCCGGAGAATTTCAGAAATGTGCCAAAGTCTCCACCGGCGCTGCTCCCACCCAGCATGTTTGTGACAGGAGAAAGAGATACAACATCAATCCTTGAACTGGATGGTGCGGCTCCCGTCATCGGCCCGGTCATGAAAATAAGGGCATTTTTAGGGTCCAGCGCATTCGCCCCGGGTGGAATCATATCATAAGCAATCTTCGTGGCTATGCCTCTTCCGCCTAAGAAATCGGCTATGTATCTCTCAGTTTCCTCCTTTTTTATCACACCATTTGTAAGATCCACGAATAAAATCTTTCCGGCATAGCCAAACATCTTAATCTTCCTCCCCGTAGAGGACCCTAACACCTTTCTTTCTTCTTTCGGGTACCTCTTCAACAACTTCAATTGCATCCATGGGGCAGTATTTAGCACATTGTGGATCTCCACCACATAGATCGCAGCGAAGCATTTTGTGGTTTATGGCATCATAAATCACACCACCAATAGGGCAAACGAGACTGCACATCTTGCACCTTATGCATTTCTCACCATCCACATATCTTATATCGCCCTCTTTGTAAATTGCCTCCATGGGACATATCAATTCACATGGAGCATCCTCGCACTGAAGACACATTATCGGGAATTTCTCTCCTTTATATCCAACAACATGGATGCGCGATAAATTGAGATTTATCACACCCTCGTGACTCAACGAGCACACCATCTCGCATGTGTGGCACCCCACACATTTATCCTCATGAACTATCAGGTAGGGCATAAGGGGGTAATGGCTTACAAGTATTTCAAATTTTTTTGAAATACTGCATTGCAACTTCAAAGAGAAATAAAAAGGATAGGAAAAGCCGGCGTGTTCCCCACGAGGGAACACCTACACCGCTCCATATCTACCTAGGGCAGGCTCGCAAATCCATAGGATTTGCTCGTTTAGCCCTCTACCGAGGGAAAGCTCTCTTCTTCCACTTCTAAACTACTTCTTTAAACGTCCTTGCTTATAGCCCTCATATTTAATCGCTCCTCTTTTTTCTATCTTTTTCTATGTTTTCAAGGAATTCAACTCCCTCAAAAAACAAAAGTATTATAT
>WAKX01000007.1 GCA_015523125.1 DHVE2 group archaeon
AAAATAATCGAGGAAAATAAAGGTGCTAAGATTGGCGTGTGCGGAGTCGTTGCGTATCTTGCGGTGAGAAAAATAGCAAAAATTGATTTTCAGTTCTCGGCCATGAACGCCGCCATCGACGCTCATTATCGAGGCATTTCCACCGTGCTCTTCGTATCGCATTCCATGCTCCCCCATGTGCTGAAAACAATGGAAGAGAAGGGAGTCCCGTACACCTTGGAAAAGGTATGATCACTGAAATTCTATTCTCAGCTCGGGCACTTCCACACCGGTTCCAGAGTCAACGGAGCCAACTACCTTCGAATCTGGTATGTTTTTCTTTATCTCCCCTTCGCAATCTTCCGGGGCAATTATCACGAAGCCCATGCCCATGTTGAACGTTCTGTACATCTCCTCTTGGGCAATTTTCCCGCGCTCTTGTATCTCTTCGAAGAGCCACTGCGGCTTTAACGGCTCATCGATGATGTATTTCATCTTTTTGACCCGCAATATGTTGAGCAGTCCCCCGCCGGTAATGTGCGCCATTCCGTGGGGCGTGCAATCCCCGAGCAGGGAGATAATTTCCCGCACGTAGATTCTCGTGGGTTTGAGCAACTCGTATCCGATTTTCTCTCCGTGCACCCTTTCATTTAAATCTGGAAAAATTCTTCGAGCGAGAGTCAATCCGTTTGAATGTATTCCCGTGCTGGGGATTCCGAAAATCAAATCGCCTTTTTTCACCTTTTCCCCGGTGATCAAATTTTCCTTTCTCACGATGCCGATGCTCGTGCCCGATAAGTCCGCGCCCTTGGTAATTTCAGGTATCGTGGCGGTTTCTCCGCCTAAAATCGTTATGTTTGCCTCTTCCGCCCCCTTATTCAGGCCTTTTCCTAGCTCTTCCGCCATCTTCAGGTTGTAGGAATCAATTGCTAAATAATCAACGAACGCAATTGGCTCCGCTCCGACAGTTACCGTGTCGTTCACGTTCATGGCTACGCAATCTATTCCAATGGTGTCCCATTTTTCCATCTGGTTTGCCACGATGATTTTTGTGCCCACTCCGTCGGTGTTCATCGCGATGTAAAAATCTCCGAATTCTATCAGGCCCGTGAACCCTAAATTTATAGGTGCTTTTTTCAAATCCTTTCTTTCGAATTTAATCTCGGAGACCAGTCTCTTTATGAATTCCGCCTCTGTGTCGATATCCACGCCCGCTTCCTTGTAGTCCATGCTCCCGTATATGATTGGGGTTAAATAGAGTTTCTATGTGTCATTTTATACGCCATCTCTTACTCGGGTTGGAAGTTTATTCAGATGTTAGACTCTTTAACTAACCACACACTCCTCCACATCCCCCGGGTTTGCGGCGTTCTCTATCTTCTCTGTCATGTCTTCTTTCACCGCAGCTTTCAGCGCGGAGCTCTTCTCCCTCACTTACCGCTCGAGAAAAACCTTTAAACACCAGCACCCATTGCGGAAGGATGAATGGCGTGAAGATATGCGGGCGTCTCGCGGACAAGTTAGGTACCAAGGGATTCGGAATCAGAGAGGGAAAATGCGTAATTTTGAGTTACGAAGAAGCGCTCTATTTAGGGGAGAAGGGATTCGAGGGATTCGATTTCAAAAAGACGTTCAAAGAAGCATCGAAGGACGAGAATTTCGATGTTCGATTTTTCGTATATCGGGACTTAAAATCTCGGGGATACGTGGTGAAGATTAGAGACGGGTATTACGAATCCAAGAAGAGCTACAGCATGAACTTTTATCCCCTGCGCGATATGGATCATTTTGAATTTGAAAAGTTCTACGAGAGAGATTCTCCATTTGCCCTTGCGGTTGTGGACGGGGACGGAGATGTCACATACTACATGGTTGATCATGCAAGCCCAGAGGGAGAAAGACACGAAAAAATAAAATTGAAAAATCCGTATCCCGCCGGAGCCCGTGTTTTTCTACTCGACTCTTACGGAGATTTGAAAACTTACGGGAAAAAGGAAGGGGTATTTGCGCATCTGTCCAATTTCGAGGCAAGATATCTAGATAAAGAGTTGAAAATCCCCGTGGACGAAGAGGTCTATGATGTCTATGAGGACTTGAAAAATCGGGGGCTGGTTGTGAAATCGGGGTTCAAGTACGGCACCCATTTCCGCTGCTATTTGACTTCTTTGAACGAGCATTCAAAGTACCTTGTGCACGTGGTCCCACATCTTGAAGACATACAGAAAGTGAGCCGCGCGGTTCGTGTCGCACACGGAGTGAGAAAAACCCTGCTTTTATCGAGAAAAATAGGCAACGAGGTGAGATATCTATCGGTAACATGGATTAGGCCATAGATTTTAATATATGAGATGCCATGCACTCGGTGCATGATGAGTCCAAAACTCAAAGCAATATTGCTCGTGAGCATTTTGGTTATTGCCATTGGTATTCCAGTGGTGATATATGCTACAACGATGCACGAAGTACCGAATGAAAAACCAGTTGCAAAGATTTCTTCTCAAAGTATTGGATACATTAACATACCAATGTCCTTTTCCGCATCTAAATCATACGATCCGGATGGGCACATCGCCATCTACGTCTGGGATTTCGGAGACGGAAGCACCTCTGCAGGCAAATATGTGAACCACACCTACATGAAGGTTGGGAATTATACTGTGAAACTCACTGTTTACGACAATTCCGGCGATTCGAGCTCAACCAGCGTAAGGGTTGAGATACGTAATTACGAGGAAAGGGCAATCACGGTGAGTGTGAATTCCCTCGTGAACCATCCTTCCGACTACATGGGTAAAAAGGTCCACGTGCGCGGAATTTTCGGATACGGAAGTAATTACAGCTTCTATTTAGTTAATGAATCCGGGGCTAAAGGCGTGAGGGTTTATGCCGAGCCCGGGTCCAAAAGGCCCAATGAGATCAACTATGGGGACAAGGTGGAAGTGGTTGGAAGATTCACCGCGTATAAAAATGAGCTGGAAATTAAAGTTTCAAATGAGAGCGGAGAGTACATAGCGGTGGTTGGTCATGGAGGTAGTATCAAATACGAGGATGTGAACGACACAATGTGGGTAAATTACAACAATTCTTTCGTTCATATGATTTCGAAGGTTACGAAGGTTTACGCCTCTTACAAATACGAGATTGGAGATATCGTCGTTTACATTTCTTTCAATGCCAATTCCACTGGATCTCCGGCGGTGGGCGATATATTCGAAGTGCGCGGATTCTTAACCTACTATTATTCTTCAAAATACGGGTACGGCTATCACGAAATCTATGTGAGAAACAATACTGCCGATTTTTCGAGATACGTGTCTTCCAATTATTCAACCGTGAGCCTATCCTCCTTGCTCAATTCTCCCGATGCCTACAACAGCTCCGCTATTCATGTTCCGGAAGCTTATGTGGTCAACGCCAACGTCTCTTGGAGCTTTGACATAGGCACCTCTTCAAATTCAACCCATATCCTTAGAGTGTACGTTGAGAAAGGGGGAGTTATAGACGGAATGATATTCAACTCCGCAAAACTTGAGCTCTGGGGCACGCTCACTCTATATCACGGGGCTTGGGAGTTTAAGATAAGAAACGCCACCGAAGATAAAATCTCCGTTCTCAGCCGCCCAGTTTACGAGGATGTGCCCGTTGAAGAATTGTTGGCGAATCCATCCTCTTACAACGGCAGCAATGTGCACTCTTGGGGCATAATCTCATGGCTCTACAGGAACGCGAGTTCCAATTTCACCCTTTTCGGACTTTTTCACAACGGCTCGGAGGTTAAGGTTGTGGGCTTCGACGGCTCCAATCTAACCAACATAGT
>WAKX01000008.1 GCA_015523125.1 DHVE2 group archaeon
AATAAACTTAGTTGCTTAACAACCTTTATTTTATAAGCACTTCTCAAAAATTTGATGCAAAAATTAAAATTTGGGGTCATATTCGCCAATTGTGGAGAGAGATATTGAGAAATGTGTGCGATTGATTCGGAAGGGCTACTCCAAGGATAAAATAAGAGAGAAAATGCGTAGCGTGGAAAATTTCGAAGAGGTTTACGAGATTGCAAAGTGCAGAATAAAAGCAAAGGGTAAATTTTCTAAAAAGAATTTGTATTTCGATGAGTACGGGCTGAGATACTCCACCCCTGAAATCATCGGGAAGTACAGGGCAGAGAGAATAAAAAATATGAGAATCGCCGACATAAGCTGCGGTGTGGGTATGCAGGCTATTTTTTACTCTTTCACCAACTTGGAAGTCTTGGGAGTGGATAAAGAAGAGAGAAGGATAAAATACGCGAGGAAAAACGCGGAAGCTTACGGGGCAAAAAATGTTAGGTTCGTTGTGGGCGATTGCTTCTCCGATGAGATTTACAAAATCGCGAAGGATTACGACGTGATTTTTTCTGACCCTGCGAGAGATGAAACGGAAGAGGAGAGAAAATTATCAACACTCCTTCCATCGCCTTTGAGGGTAATGGAAAAATATGGAAATCGAGATTACGTGTTCGATTTACCCCCTCAGATTTCCCTCGATAAAATTCCGGTTGATTGGGAGAAGGAATTCATATCTATAAATGGAAGAATAACGAGATTCACCGCCTACACGGGAGAATTGAAAAAATATGATCGAGTTGCTGTTTCTCTCCCATCGGGCTCTGTTTTTTATTCTAATTCACCAGAGGAGTCAAATAAAATAGGAATTGATACTAAATCAGTATTGTTAGGTGATTTTATTTATATTATTGATGAATCTCTTTACTATGCGCATCTCTTGGGGGAGTTTGCGAAGAAACACGAACTGAAATATCTTCAGGTGGGAAAGAGAAGAACCCTCGCCTCGGGGGATTTCTTGAAAAATGATTTTTTGAAGGGGTTCAAGATCATATGTAAAGGGCGAGATATAGGGGAGGTTATAAGATGCATGAAAGTGGAGAATATCGGGAAAACGACCCTTCGCTTTAGCATTTCCCCCGATGAGTACTGGAAAATAAGGAAAAAAATCGAGGAGAAATTGATGGGAGAGAAGAAAGGGTCCATATTCAGAATCGGAGACCTGTGGATAGGTGCAGAGAATGTAACATAACATAGGTTATGTTACATTTATTCAATCGACTTTATGAAATACCGTTTTTTCGATTTCAGTCTCTACGAAAAAAGTGAAAAATGCCAATCCGTGAGGTCGATAGGTTTATCAGTGGAAAATCCATGGTGAGCCGATGAGCGTTGAGGATTATTACTCTTTGGTTTCGGACCTATTGACCATAGATGGCTTCAAGAAGAAAATAGAAGATCGTAGAGAGAAATACGGAGGTCTTTTGGACGACGAAGCCATAGCATATCTCATAGTGGACGAACTAGGCAGAAACCCGGGTAACAAGATGAAGATATCTGATCTTTACGATGGAATCAACGCCACCGTGGAAGCGAAGGTGAAAAAAATAGGTGAAATTGAGAATGTGAAGAATCACAGAATTTTGAGGGTGGAAATTGAGGATTCCACCGGCTCATGTTATTTAGTGCTTTGGAACGACGAAATCGAAAAGGCCCTTGAATCTTTGAAAGAAGGGGAGAACGTGAAAATAATAAACGGATACGTGAAGGAAAACAGATACGGGTTGCAGATAAGCCTGGGGCGGTGGGGCATATTGGTGTTTGAGTGATTTAATAAATTGAAAAAAGTTACAATATTAATTAAGTAAGCAGGTGATGTTTCATGATGGATCGTGTGGCTGCCATGGAAAAATACGAAAGGGCAAAAATAGAAGGGAAGGTAGACGAAGATATCATTTCTCTCCTAGATAAGATAAATTCAATTGAGAATTACTACACCACCAGCAGTTGCTCGGGAAGAATTGGGATAATGGAAATAAGTGAAATAGGTGATAAAAGAAGCGCTAAATTTCTGGGAAAATGGCACAGAGAAGTCAAAATTGAAGAGGTGGAAGATGCCATTAAAAAATACACGGATGGATATTTGTATCTACTGGTGCAATCAGCCATATTTCACGTGGTTTCGAAGGATATCCCCTCCTCCATAGAACTCATAAATCTTGCCAAAGAATGCGGGTTCAAATACTCTTCCATAAAGCATATTAATGAGACGGGAGTTCTTGTGGAGATATTGGGTACCGAGCACCTTCAGATTCCCATGGGAGAAGATGGGATTATAAAACTATGCTTGGAAGACATGGAATTCTTGGTTAAAATGGCAAATAAAACGCTCAGGAGGATTAAAAACAAACTAAAGCTCTTTGAGGAAAAAATCAGCTCCCTTCCTCTTTCCTCTTTTTGATTCTCCAGTATCTAGTAACGTATCCGGCAAGGGTGTTTCTCAATTTCTTTGTTTGCACGTCCGTGAGTTCTTCTACCACCTTTTTGTTGTGGTCGAAATCACCGTTGAACATTTCTCCATGTTTATTCACGAGTTCCCTGGCCACGCGCTTTATGTTTGAAGGCCTTATATTTCCCATACTGGCGGAAAAATAAACCCTCTTTATATACTTTTCTCCCCTCTTTTCCAGCAGTATATTCATTTAATTAATAGTTTTACTTTATAATGTTTATTAAATCAACATTTTGCTACGAAGTCACCCAATCCTCGCAGCACCATGAAAATGGCAACGTAATCCGGAACGCATTCTTCTCTCTCTATACTTTTTATTTCGAATGGCAGCTCCGCGCTTTTTTTGGGAATAATCTTGCTTTTTCCCTCTTTGAATATTTCAGGAATTACAAATTTTTCAAGATCTTTCGGATTTGAAGGATTGAATTTTTTAAACTCTTTATATGTTAATGGTCTAACTATAAAACCTGTTTTACCATGTAGGGAACCTATTAATCTTATTAGTCTGTGTATGTCTGTTGTTACTGGTTCGTCAGTTTCACCTCTTATCCTTATTTTTTCTTTAAGATATAATAGGTAAATGTTCCTAGGTGTTTCGTCCAACAAGTCTAAAATCTGGAGATTTTTCGACCGAACACTATCCACCAAACCATCCAATTTTGTAGGATAATTCTTAGTTTTCTTCAACAATTCTTTTACGAGGATATTTGACGATTTTTTATCCTTTATAATGGAGCTGAATTCTTCGAAAAGCGCCGTGTCTCCGTAATGCGTTTGAAGATTTTTAAGAAATCCAGGATTTTCCATAACCGCCCGCGAGAGCTTGCCGTACCAACCCCCCTCTTCTGGAGGATATAAGCGTATCAGAGTTTTTCTCTTTTTCCTCACAACCTTAAATTCGATGTTGAACAGCTCTGATATATCTATTCCCTCTCCTGTGATATAATTAACTATTTCCCTTCTTTCGTCGCTTTTCAACGGGTAAACATCGCTTCTTCTCACGTATATGTGAAATCCTCGTCCCCCTGAGAAAGTTATCGTTAGATTATTTTCATCGAATCCGAAATCGTTCATTAGAAAATCGTCAACAAGCTTTTCCGCTTCTTTCTTCACCACGCCCAGCATTGCCCCGTAGCTCATGCCCTCTGTCTCAGGAAGATGGTCTGCGTCCAAATCGAAAATTAGGTCCGCTCCGAGCCAGCCTTTTTCTTCCATATCTTTGTTTTTCGGATCTTTGTAGTATGCGGTGGAATAATACGCATGCCTCGGAACGTTGCTCACTAAAAATTTTTTTATCTCCTTCTTGCTTTTGAACCCCATGTGGCGGAGCACGTATTTTTTATCGAAGAACATAAACCCGTATTCCCTCATTGTGAACCTCGGAGGTAAAAAGATCTCTGATTTTAGGTAATAATCTCGAAATCTGCCCATAACGTATTCCAGATTTCCCACGAGGTAACAAAAGCAACATGATTAAAAACTTTTTTCAAAAAGTTTAGGGGGTTTTTCGACCGATAATGCGGGTGCCGGGATTCGAACCCGGGTTAGAGGCTTGGGAAGCCCCTGTCCTACCACTAGACTACACCCGCTCAAAGTGGGATAATAAACAGAGATATTAAATTAACGCTCCGGGCAATTGCATGAGGAAGCAATTTTATATTTTCATCTCTTTACCTCTCTGTGAAGAAGAGTATATACAGCATTCAGGTGCTTTCGTACACGGCCATAATGATGTCAATAACTTACGTGCCTAAAATTGCTCAGAATTTAGGTGCTAACTGGTTTGAGATAGCCTTGGTTGTGGGTGCTTACAACATATCTTATTTTTTCTCGTCAATCATATTCGGAAGATTAGCGGATGTGCATGGACGTAGAAAATTCATAATCTCCGGGCTTTTTTTTGCCACGCTCGCGTTTTTTATTCAATTTTTTTACGTTGATTATTACTCTCTTCTCATCTTTAGAATTATTGCGGGGTTCACCGTTGGAATGTTCCCCGCAGCCGTTGTCTCCATATCCCACGATTTCGGGTTTAAAATGGGGAAGTTGTCATCTTGGGGCGCGCTGGGGTGGGCTATTGGGTCGTATCTCGCCGGTATATTTGCCATGATTCTATCTCTCAGGTACGCTTTTCTCATTTCATCTTTTTTTTTCCTATTCGCTTTTCTCATTTCTCTGCGTATTAAAGAGAGCAAAGTGAGAGTAAAAAAAGTTCCGCTGTTCCCCGTGGATGTGTTCAAAAGGAATGCTTCACTTTACATAGCCTATTTTCTTCGCCACACCGCAGCCACTATGATATGGACGTTCTGGGTTCTTTTCATTGAGAAAATAGGGGGTGATTATTTCTGGCAGGCGGCCACAATGGGCATAAACTCAACAACGCAATTCTTCGTTATGTACTTTTACACCGACATGGGCAAGGCGAAGAGTCTCATTCTCTACGGCTTGATATTTTCATCCATAACCTTCCTCAGCTACGCTTTTGTACCCAATGTCTGGCTTATTATTCCAGTTCAAATACTCTTGGCTCTCTCTTGGTCTTTTCTCTATGTAGGCTCTTTGAAATTCCTAACTGAGAAAAATCCGGAGAAGGCAACCGCCACGGGGCTTCTCAACTCAATGATCGGAATCAGCGCCGCCGTGGGGCCGTTCATTGGGGGTGCGGTTATGTTCCTCACAAATTCTTATTTTTACCTCATGCTTTCCTCTTTCTTTCTCTCTTTCATCGGCATCGTGGTGTTTTCTTTGAAGTATAAGTGAGGGAAGTGGGAAATTGAGGTATGGGAATCGCTGTTTACTTACTCTAAAGTATGATACTTGGGGGTAAGTTTTTACGGTAAAGGTAATGGGGCTTTATGCATTATAAATTTTCTTTCTATGTCCCACGGCAACTATTAGAATTATGAGCTTCCCCTTGTCGATGCGTATGAGCACTCGGTAATCTCCAACTCTTAACCTGTATTCTGGCCTTCCCGTCAGTTTTCTAACGTGCTTAAATGGGTTATATCGTATTCTTTCCAACGCCAGGATTATTCTCTCTTGGGTTTTCTTATCCAGCTTCTTTAATTGTTTTAAGGCAGTCTCTGTATATATCAATTCATAAATCACAATCCCAGCTCCTTCTTAATTTCCTCATGCGTGTAAATTCTTCCTTCTTCTATGTCCTTATAGGCCTTCTCCAAATCCTTTTTCATCTCCTCAGAGAGCTCCATGTTACCCTCTAGTAGGTCCCATATCACATCCTCGTAGCTCTCCCGGGGGTAAAGTTTGAGTTTGTCCAATTCTCGCTTGAGCTCCTCGCTAACCTGTATTGTGGTAACCATAGTTATCTATAGGAAGCTATGGTATATATCTTTTTCCCATGCCATTTGGCGAAAGGTTCGCAGAAGGGTCTCCAGAGGTAGTTCATGAACTGCTTTTCTACCCAACTCAAATCAATAACCCACCACTTAATTGTTGGCGGAGTGAAATTCCCGCCAATATGAGTGAAAAAGTTAGGGTCATTCCACGCCCCCAGCGTCCCCGTGTGGATGTTGTAGAGAACCATATACGAGTATCTACCGAGAATCATGAGGAACTGGAGAATGTAGAGAGAGCCGTAAGAGAGGATTAGAGCGATGATTATGCGAGGAATCATGCTCTTCATTCTCCCAAGGTATTGCTCAAAGAGGTCGGAGAATAGATACACAATGCCCACTAAGTAGAACATCAGCACCACTAAGCCATTCACGATGTCCTTCAGTATTATCCCATTCAAATAGACTGCCCCGCTCATCATGCCCGATATGCCATGCGGATTGTTGGCCTCGTAGTTAGGGAGGTTGAGAAGGTCAGGGAACAGATTTTCCGGACGCATGAGATACACGAACCCCTGCCATGCCATCGCTGCCACTCCGTAATTGAGCTGAATCACGAACCACAGCGATAGGGCGGTAATAGCAATGCCCATAACCCACCACAAAATAGCTTCTTCGCCGAAAAA
This sequence comes from DHVE2 group archaeon, assembly GCA_015523125.1. Classification (GTDB taxonomy): domain Archaea; phylum Thermoplasmatota; class Thermoplasmata; order Thermoplasmatales; family Aciduliprofundaceae; genus JAADDK01. The sequence goes on from WAKX01000008.1 coordinate 6,465, forward strand.
TCCCTCTTCCTTCTCCACTATTAGCTTCACATTATCCCCCTCCAAATATCCAATTCACCATGCTAACCATGATGGGATAGCCGTACGCCACGATTGCCACGATGGTTGAGCCTATCGCGGCTTTGCTCATCATGTCCTTAGCCATCTCCTTCTTCTCTCGTTTTTCGCTGGTGTAATACACCGCTACCCTTAACCATGCGATTGCCACGAACACGCCCGTGATTGCCTGAAATCCCACCACCATGTCCCCTAATCCAGCAGGGAGCGATGTATAGCTCTCTCCGTAGCCGTAGTTTTTCCCGCAATTTACAAACTTCACATACGGAGAGTTGTTTAGCCCGTTGCCCGTGCCGTTGCCCTCAAACGCTATGCCCACATCGCAGTTCTTAATGATTAGCGGTTTTGTGCCCCTGTCCCCGATTACCTTCTCCACATTCTTAGTGAGTATCCCCGTGCCTCCGCGCTCCCATTTTGCATCTGAGACGGAGTAATACCAGTTGTCAATAATCATGGTTGTTCTACCCACCGAGGGCATATCGTAAAAGTGAAAGTATTTCACATTCTCTAAAATCAAATCTGGAGTGTGGTTTTCAATCTCCACAGGGTTATACCACGATTCAACATTCAGCTCCTCCACATCGCGAACAATCATACCCGCCGTGTTGCTCAGAACCGACGGGTGAATTGAGAAGTGCTTAGTGTGGTCTCCGGTGGGCGAAATATACACCGTGGAGTGCCCGTTTCCTATGATTTGTATGGGATTGCCCCCGCTCTTTGTGTAAGTGTAGTTGTAAATCCATAGAATATCAAAGTTGCTTACCACTACCTCCGTATTCACGAGATACCCGCTATCCACGCCCCCCATCGGATTGTTGAAATCCACGCCTAACACAACATCTTTACAGTTGTTTATCCTGATAATTGAGTTTTTGAACATCGTCACGCCTACGATGTAGCTCACCACATTGCTTATTGAGAATGTAGTCCCCTCTTCGTTCAGGTATTCCCAGCCTCCTCCCTGCGCTCCGTGATACATATCCGAGTTGAATAACAGGAGCTTAGTTGTGTCCTCCGTGGTCTGGTCGCTCTCTTTGTGTTCTATCTTCTTAGAAGATGGGTTATAGTAGTTGCTCCAGTCCTTCCATTGCTGGTATGCGTCCGCGTCCCCGTCAATCGTTATCTGCGTGACTATTTGTTTCTGGTTATCGTCCGCCCTAACTCCCGCTGGTATTACGGAGAGAATAGTAAAAAATAGGGCAAAGAGAATCAATACGGCTAAACTCCGGCGATCCAGCGGAATATGAGCCATATCATACCCCCGACTGCCATCGCTATTATTAGCGTGGCTATTGTGAGGTCTTTTATTGCTTCTTTCGCCTCCTCTTTTTTCTGATGGTCGGAGCTGGAAATTGGTATTACCACCTTCCACACCCACAGCACAGCAACCAGTGCGCCGGCAATCACACCCAGCAAAATCATAATCCTATTCGCTACACCCTTCAGGTACTCTGAGGCGTTGGTGGAGGAGCTACTTCCCGAAGCTCCGTAAGCCACGCTCACGACTATGTTCTGGGTCAAAAATCCACTCAGGATTATGCCCAGAGCCAACAGCACAACCGCAATCCTCATTCTATCGCCTCCAAATCGTCCTTATCCTCTTCTTCTTTCTTCTCTTCCTCGTGGAGCGGAGCGCCACAGGTGGAGCAGGTTACCGCGTCCTCAGGGTTCAAAGCTCCGCAAACAGGGCACTTAACCATTCCCTCCGGTATCTTCTCTTTTATTCCCTCTTCGTCTTCTCCCTCAGGCGTCTCCTCCTCGCTCTCTTCTTCTATCTCGCTAATCGGGTAAATCCGCTTAACTCCCTCTTCTTCTCTTTCCTCAAAGAGATAATTCTCTATGCCGTAGTCCAGCATCGTGGCCACTTCTCCCTCGCTTACGCCCATTCTCGTGCTTACCGCCTTCAACACATCCGCGCGTGGCGCTCCCTGATTGTCATCCATGTACGCGGTTAGCTCTTTCAGGATTGCCTTCTCCTTCCTCGTCAATTCTTTTTCTCCATGCTCCTTAGGCTTACGCTTAGAGAGAAGCCATACCACAGCTATGATTACCACGCCTAAGAGGAGGATTAGGCCCGTGAGAATGTCCCACGGTATCCCAGCCAGTCCTGAGGGATTGGAGTTTTGGTTTCCGCCGTTCGTTGTTCCGCCGTTTCCTTCTTTGTTAGCGGTGAGATTCACGAATACCCATGTGCTTTGCGTGGTCTCGTGCCCGAATCTATCTTTTACATAGAGCGTGATGGAGTAATTACCGCTCTTATACGGGAGATAAATCGGGATCGTGGAGGAGTTATACCACCCGATAAACACGCCATCAACGGAGTACCCAAACATCAGGCCTCCCGCTGGGTCTTCCGCATGGATAGTGGCGTTGGTTCTGTTCGTAGTCAAATTCTGATTGAGCCAAACCTGCTTAATCACAGGCGGAGAAAGGGCGACATA
>WAKX01000009.1 GCA_015523125.1 DHVE2 group archaeon
ATTTTCCTCTTGGTTAACAGTCCGTTTTCCCATAAAATTTCCAACTCATACCTCTTTTTTACCACTCCTATCACCTCCTGAATCCTATGGGATTCTTAACCCAAGGTGGAAATGCCCTATACCCGGGTATAGAATCCCACCGAAAGCTTTTAATAAATCCTTTGGGATTCGCAAATTCAGGATTTCTCGCTGTAGAACAAGCTCCAGAAATTTTATAACAAAAATGAATAATTATCAGGTAGAGGGCAGGTCGGGATTCGAACCCGAGTAAACGGGATCTGCAGTCCCGCGCATCACCTCTCTGCCACCTGCCCTTTCAAGGGCGTAATGCTCTTGAGAATTTAACTTTTTTCCTAACCCTTCGGTTTTTCGTTCGAAATTCTCATTTCAAATTCCGCGTGACTATCTAAATTTCCGAAAAGATTTAAATAGATAAATGAGATTAGGCCATCAAGCCATGAAGTTTTAAAGAGGGTGTTTAAGATGGAGAAGGTTAAAACAGGAACGACTACGGTTGGTATTGTAACCAAAGAAGGCGTGGTGCTTGCAACCGAGCACAGGGCTAGCATGGAGACTTTCATAGCCCACAAGGTTGCTCAGAAACTATACAAGTTAGATGAGAACATAGGCATGACCACCGCCGGCTTAGTGGGCGATCTCCAGGTGCTCGTTCGATACATGCGTGCGGAGATAAATCTGTACAGGCTCAGGAGAAACATGCTTATGCCGGTGGGCGCCGCGGCCACGCTGCTTTCCAACATACTCAACGAGAGCAAGTTCATGCCGTATTACGTGGGTTTGATCATCGGTGGCTACGACAATCGCGGGTACCATGTGTTCTCTATAGACGCGGCTGGAGGTGCCATCGAGGACAAATACGCCAGCGTAGGCTCTGGCTCGCTGTTCGTTTACGGAGTTCTGGAAGACCGCTGGCACGACGATGTGTCCTTAGAAGAAGGAATCGAGCTTGCGATAAGGGGCGTGAATTCTGCCATGAGAAGAGACGCCGCAAGCGGAGATGGGATATCCGTGGCTATCATAACCAAGGAGAAGGGGTTTGTTGAACTCACAAAAGATGAAGTTGAGAAGAGAATGAAGAAGTTGAAACTGAAGTGATTTTATGCCGTGGGAGGATATACTTAAGAGGACTCAGGAGCTTCTGGACGAGTACGCTCCGCAGGCAGAGATAACAGCCATTGATTTAGAAGGGCCACTGGTGGTAGTTTATACAATGGACATGGAGTTTTTCGCAGAGCATCCGGAAGTGGTGAAGAAGATAGCGCAGACGGTGAGGAGAAGAATATCAGTTCGGCCTGATCCAAAGATGCTCATGGACGAAAACGAGGCAAAAGAGGAGATAGGAAAAATAGTGCCGGAAGATGCAGGAATAAAAGATGTTTATTTCATTCCAGAGACTGGAGAGGTCATAATCGAAGCGGAGTCTCCCGGGGCCGTTATCGGAAAAGAAGGTGAGCTTTTAAATGAAATTAAGAAGAGGATCAGATGGGCTCCTAAGGTAGTTCGCGCGCCTCCTTTAGAGTCGAGAATCGTAAAGGAGATGCGTGAATACCTGAAGCTAGTCAGGGAAGAGAGAAGGAAGATACTCAGGGATATAGGAAAGAGATTGAATAGACCTCCGCTGAGTGGTGAGCAGTGGGTTCGCGTGGTGGCTTTGGGAGGATACAGGGAAGTGGGCAGAAGTTCGACCCTTTTAATGACCAAGACCAGCAGAATTCTGATCGATTGCGGTTTGAACGTCTCGGTTGGGGATGAAGACGAACCGTGGAGCGGAACTCCCTACCTTTACATGCCCGAGGTGTGGGATAATTCGGACCCGCAAAATCCTTTGAAATACATAGACGCGGTCGTGGTCACCCATGCGCATCTGGATCACGTTGGACTAGTACCTCTTTTGTTTAAGCACAATTACAATGGGCCTGTGTTCATGACTACGCCAACTCGAGATTTAGCGGTGATGCTTCTAATCGATTATCTCAAAGTGGCTCAAGCTGAGGGTCGCAAGGTGCCTTTCGAATCTAAGCACATCAAGGAGATGATTAAACACACAATAACTTTGAAATACGGAGAGACCACCGACATCTCTCCGGATGTTCGCTTGACATTCCACAACGCTGGTCATATACTCGGCTCTGCGGTATCGCATTTTCATATAGGCGAAGGATTTTACAACGTGGTGGTAACCGGCGATATAAAATATGAGCGCTCATGGCTCTTTAATCCGGCGCACAACCGCTTCCCGAGGGTTGAGACAGTTATCATGGAGAGCACATACGGCGGTCGCGAGGATTTCCAGCCTCCGCGCAGGGAAGCTGCGGAGAGATTGAAAGATGTGGTTCAGAGAACGATTGAAAGGGGTGGTAAAGTACTTATACCCGTTTTCTCGGTGGGCAGAAGCCAAGAGGTTATGCTTGTTTTAGAGAGCTTCATGAGGAACGAGGAGCTTCCGGAGGTGCCCATTTATCTGGACGGCATGATTTGGGAAGCAACAACGATACACGCTGCCTACCCTGAATATCTTAATAAAGATCTTCGTGAATTGATATTCCAGAAGAAAGAGAATCCGTTCCTCTCACCAATATTCCATCGCGTTGAAGCGGCCGAGAGAAGGGAGAGTGTAATCAATACATCTGAGCCGTTAATAGTGCTTTCCACCTCTGGTATGATGAACGGAGGTCCTGTGTTGGAGTACTTCAAGCACTGGGCCGACGATTCCCGCAACACATTGGTATTCGTGGGTTATCAAGCGGAGCGCACTCTGGGAAGAAGGATCCAGAACGGCATGAAGGAAATCACCATGCTCGAACACGGGCAGCCAATACGGATAAAGATAGAGATGGATATCGAAACGATAGACGGATTCTCCGGTCACTCAGATCGCAGACAGCTCATTCAGTTCATCGGCTCCATGAATCCAAAGCCAGAGAGGATAATTACATGTCACGGAGAGGAGAGCAAGTGCATTGATTTAGCCATAGGATTGCACAAGCGCTACGGAATGGAAACCGTTTCCCTGAAAAATTTAGATGCCCTAAGGCTCAAATAAGAGGGTGAACGAGAACAGGGTCTTGGATGGGGAGTACTCGTGCACTCTGTGCACCTCTACAATTTTCAATCTTTTATCTTCGAATCGCTCTTTTAGGTTGTAATCTTTTGGTAGTATTTCGTAATAGTTTATCTTGCCCCCGGGCTTGAGGGGATTTAATGCATATGGAATGAACTCGTATGAGCTATGGGGTAAGTTCATTATCACGCGATCAACCTTTTCAGGTAATTGGCTGCTCACTTCCCTCGCATCCCCTAAAATAGGGTACACATCGCTTACTTTGTTCAGCCTTATGTTTTCCTTCATGTATTCAATTGCATACGGGTTAATATCGCTTGCGTAAATCTCCACATTTTTGTATTTTGAAATGAGAATGGTGAACGGCCCGCAGCCCGCGAACATATCGTATATTACTTCCCCATCTTTCACATCCTGAACCACGCGCCATCTCTCGGTGGCGAGACGCGGAGAAAAATAAACTTTTCCGATGTCAAGTTTTAGGCGGATTCCGTACTCTTTGTATATTGTCTCCGTTTTGTCCCCCCTAATTAGCTGCACATTTCTAACCCGTGTCTCCCCCGCTACTCCGTAGTCCACCGCCACATTCTTAACACTTTTATGCTTTTGAAGTATGTAATCAGCTAACTTTTCAACGTCTATTTCCTCTCGAAATTTTATGATGGCGATATCGCCCACTATGTCGAAGGAAGGCATTTCAAACGACCATTTTCAGAATCTCTCTTTTTATTATTCTTGCTGTCTGAACCACATCATCAAGAACTTCCGCATTTTTTAGCATCTCTTCTTTTATGTTTCCCTTTATAATCGCTCCGTTGGGAGTGGGCTTTATTAGCCCCGCTTCCTCTAAAATTCCTAAAGAATGCCGGACCTCGTGCTCCCCTATCTCTAGCTCCTGCGCAATTCTGACGATTCCTATGGGCTGTTTTTCTTTCACAATCTCTAAAACTTTGATGTGCCGGGATAGCAATTCTAACTCGTCGTAAAGTTTCTGAGCAAGCATATGACCACCTTCGTGGGGAAAATATGGGTATAGATTAAAAATTTTCCTACCCTTCAAATTTTAACCGCATGGATAACCACGAAGCTCGCATTCTGCGCTGCGAACTCTTTCACTCCTTTTTCACCTTCTATCAGTGTCGAACTCAATCCCCTTATTTCGAACAATCCATCTATTAGAGATTTAACTTCTTCGAGTGTGTAGAAATGAGCGTTTTTAAATCTAGGATCTCCTGATTTTTTCATCTCTTCGTACTTTCTCCCGTATTTGCTATCTCGCGGTATGAACCCGATTATTAATCCTCCCCCTTCTCTCAGTACCCTGTGCGCCTCTTGGATAACTTTTATCGGCTCGGAGAGGAATGAAAGGGTGGTGGATATCAGAACCATGTTGAAAAATCCATCTGGAAAGGGGATCTCTTCCCCTCTTGCCCTTTTCACTTTTATTCCCCTTTTTTTTGCGAATTCCAGCATTTTTTCGTCGGGGTCTATCCCGTACTCGATTCCCAGAGCATGGGCGAATCTTCCGGTTCCAACGCCGATTTCCAGCATGGGATTCTCATATGAGGAGGTGAATCTCTTTAGTGCTTCTATCTCCAGCTCATATTCATCTCGATGCCTCTCGTACCACGAATCGTACTCCTCCGGGTAGAAGCTCATTTTCCCAGCACCGCCTTCTTTTTGCTTTCCATGCTCGCATCTTTGTCCAATCGATGGTCAATCTTTATGTCGATTACCACCCTCAGCGCACCTTCTTCAAGCATCTTCTCTTCCGCTTTTTTCACCACTTCGAATATCTCGTCGAGAGTTCTCGCCTCCAGAACAGTGCTCATTGGCGTGAGCTCGTATTTCAGCCCCGAATTCTTTATCACTTCGAACGCTTTTTTCACGTATTTTGATACGCTTACCCCTTTCCCTAATGGTGTTAGGGTGAACTCGGCGATTATCATAGTTCCAAAAAGGAATTCAAAAAATAAAAAGTTTTTGTGCTCCTAAAACAGAGGCACTATTTTCTCTCTTTTCTCCTTTTCTTTCTTCTCGCTCCTCTTGGAATCTACCACGTCCTCGAACAAATCGATTTTCACGGGTATTGCAAATTTGGTGAATATGCTGCTCACAATGGCTTCTCCCTTCTCCAGTGAGGCTATCATCTTGCTATCTTTCGTGAGGTCCTGCGGCGCAGAGGAGATTATCGCGTCCCGCTCGCCCTTTGTCTCGTTTCCTAATATCAGTTTGGTGTTGAGGTTTGCCATTATCTCCCGTGGAATCATGGAGGGAAGCTGGGTTATGGCTATCATTCCCACGTTGAACTTTCTTCCCTCGCGGGCAATCATCTTGAAAACGTTGCTGTTATCCCCTCCCAGCACCCGGGGCGCCTCTTCCAAAACCACCGAAACCACGGGAAGCTCATCGAAGTTGCAATCTTTTTCGCGGCCCTCTTTGCATCTCTTGTGCTTCTCGAATATGTTACTCATTATCATGCTCGCAATCAAAATCTCCAGATCCTTGGACATTGTGCTCGTGTCTAAAATGACTATTTTACCGGAGTCTAAGTAATCAACTATGTCCTTTATTGTTCTCTTTCCCTCGTCACCCACAGAGAATATGTTGCCCTGCGGAACTATGTCGCCGGAATCGGTCACCATGAGCTCTAGAGCCACCTGAATCTTGCGCTGAAGCACGGCCATGGTCACCTCGTTTGTTATACCGCGGGGTGTGTTTCCCTTGAGAATCTCCTCTATCCACTTGCTTCTCCATTCCCTGTACGCTAAATACATTGCGTCCTCCTGAGCGCTCGTAAACTCCGTTATTTCCTTCAGGTGATGCGGCTTCACATTTTCCACGTTTATTCTCAGGGAGAAACCTTCCTCATGGGGATTGGGGGTGTAGTAAATAACATTGTCCTTCGAATTGGGATGCTCCTTCAACCCGTAGCGCAAACCGTTCTTCCTGTATGTGTAATACTCGTTGTGCGCATCCAAAACCAGTATTCCCGCGTATTTCTTTCCGATTAGGCTCCAGAGTATCACCTTCATCAGATTGCTCTTTCCTCTACCTGTTGTCGCCGGGATGAGTATGTGATGCCTCAGAACTTCCTTCCCATCGAGGAAGAGAGGGATATTGAGCACATTTGAACCGCTCCTCACCTTCCCCAGATAAATTCCGTTTTCGTCCTTTTCCAGAAAATTGAAATCCTCTTCGCTCACTTTGCGGAGAATCCTGAAGAACGAGGGCAGGGATTTCGGAATTCCCTTGATGCTCATGTCGAACACTGGTTTCGCTTTCACCAGTATGTAGTTTCTCACGTTCGCCTCCTTTATATCTATTTCTCCGTAGCCCTCCAACTGAACTCCGCTCATCCTCGCCAAATCCCTGTTTTCCAGCAAACTCCCGTATTCTAAGTCGAATACCTGAAGCATTATTTGGTCCGCCATGAGCAATTCGCCAATCTCTATTTTCTCGTCGCTCTTCTGCCTGATCCATATCTCTCCGTAATCTCCTCCAATTATTTGCCCAACCATCTTATTTCACCTCGCTTATTACGTCGTGCGCGTCCAGCGCATGCATTTCCAATTTCGAATACGAATCTAAATAATCGTAAATCATGGCCTTGTACATCTTGATTTCCTCATCGCTTATCCTCGCATTTATGTCCGCGTCCAGCAATCCGTACGGGTATCCAATGAATGTTGGGTCGTTGGAAATGGAAACCAAAGAGGAAAGAATCTCTTCAGCCAGCTCCGTTGGGTAGATCTCAGAACGGAACGCATAGTTGGATAAAGGATGCAACTTTACCACGTACATGTCCCCTTTGATTGTGGATATATTTTTTGCTATTGGGTTGTAATACCATGGCGCTTTTATTTTGTTCGCATTTGCCATGTGGTGGATTGCAGCCACCAGCGAGAACCCACGGGTGGTTAAGAGAGAGCAGGTTTTCGATAATCCGATTATTCCCTTCACCTTCTCAAATACTCTCTCTTGGTATTTGTACTCCTCCTTCTCTCCAGTTTGCAGCGAGCCGTCATGAACCACAAAATCGCATTTTTCCGCGATTTTTTCCATTAGAAGCCATTCTCCTAATCTCCTCACGTACGCTCCAATTCCCCTTATCTTCTCATCCTTAAGCGAGTTTTCATCGATTTCCATAAACTCGGGGAATAAACGGGAGTTGTCGATGTCATGAATTCTCACCTCATATTTTTTCTCATCGCAGATGTATTTCGAATCCAAAACCAGCGTGTACCTGCCGAACTCCACCTTCTCGTTTCCGTCGAAGAGAGAGTAATACAAACGGACCATGTGGACAGCCTGTCCGGGCGCGAGAAACAGGGCGTTGTTGCCCCCGTCCACGAAGCACAATTTTCTTTTTTCTTTTTTGAGTGGATGAAAATTCTCCATCGCGAGAGGAAGGGGGGTGGAATTTGCGATGCTAGGGAGTCCGAAGTCCATGGGAATTTCCCTTTTCGATATTCTACGCAGAACTTCAAAAATGCCATCGCCCGTCTGCATAATTCCGCAACGAGTGCAAGAATAAAACGTTTTTGCCTAAGTTTTTTCTCGTTTGCATCTGGAAAAATTTAAATAGTAAAACGTGGATTAATCGAAATCATGCTTTCAATACCTTTCGTGGGAAAACTGCGTTCGAAAATTTTAGAAGAAAGGGGGTATGATTTAGAGAAGCTCAAAAATGCAACTCCTGAAGAACTCGGTAAATTGGTGGGGTTCAGCGAAAAAATAGCAAAGAAGATAATAAAATACGCCAAAATGGTCGATAAAAATTACGAAATTCCGGAGGAATTGATTTTTGAGGAGTTCAGATGTCCAAAGTGCGGGGCCATAGTCAGCGAGGCCGAGCCCGTGTGCCATAACTGCGGCCACGAGTTTTTCCCGCCTCCACCGGACATGGATGACGCGCTTGACTCTCTCGCGGAAGTTGTCGTAGAGCTTTATAAAAATCCGAAGGATGCTACGCTTTGGAGGAAAGGAGAGAAATTGCTAAACAAACTTGGGGATGAGCAAAAGGCATCGGATTTCAAATTCAGAGCCAGCGCGCTGGAATTGGAAGCTCTCGAAGAGGAGGAAAAAGAGAAAGAGGGCATTTCTAAGGTTTCAAAGGTTGCCGCTGCTCCAAAATCCATACATGAAGGAAAGATAAACGGTTTAGTAAACGGCTCGGGAGTGCCCGTTAGAAAGGAAGAGCCGAAAGGGAGAGTATTAAAGGCGGTGGCGGTTTTCATGATAATTATCATCCCTGTAATATTTGCCAGTTACCTTACTTTTGGCAACTCGCCCCCCGTGGTGATCGACGGCAATTTCGGGGAGTGGAAAAATGTCCCATCCCTCACTCTTCTTCCCGGTTTTTTCGAAGATTTCAAAGTGAAGAATTACGACGGGAATTCGTACATGTACCTCCGTGCTTCGCATCTTTTCTCCAACCGCACCCAGCAGTATTTTTCCATACTCATAGATTCGGATTCTAACCCTAACACTGGCTATCCTGTGAATTCCTTAGGCGTGGATTTTGCGATAATGATTCACGGGGAATATGGAGCTGTTACTGGTGACATGTGGAAGTATGATAATGGCTCTTGGAGTAAGTGGGGCAAGGTGGATATTGCCTGCAACAACAACCAGATGGAAATGAAAACCATGAGGATAGGAGATAATGCTAAGATTCTCCTCTATTACTTGGATTCCGAAGAGCACTATTCCTCAGTGCTCACGATGAAGCCGCATCTATGGCTCATGTATCAGGGCGGAAAGGTTCTTTCAGAAGGGGACGAGGTGGAGAACATAACCCTCTGGAACTCTAATATGGGGGATATAACGATAAACAAAATCAATGTGAAAAACGCGGGAAACGCCACAGCGGATGTGAGAATAAGCATCGGGGGATTCCAGAAGGAAATAACAATATCTCAGAAGAACACCACGGTTAATTTCAATTCACCTCTTAAGATTTCAAAGCCCACGGTAATGCATATAACCTACATTTCCGGAGGCTCTAAATTTTCTACCCTTAAGCCCGTGATTTATCCCGACTCACCATTCTCTTCGGTGGATATCTCATCGGGCTCTTACATTGGGGCCATTCCAAAGTCGAAGAGCATCGATGGCATATTTTTGGACTGGCAGAATGCGCATGAGAGCCCAAAGGGCAAAGTTCCTCTAAATATCGATTTGAAGAGATACGGCGATGATTCCACGGGTAACGTGAAGATTTACCTCTCGGTCTACGGCACCCTTTTCGGCATCGGTGCGCCGGAGATAAAAATCGCGGGCGGAAACGGCACCGGAGGAAATGAGACCCAGAACGTAAGTCTTCCCAAAGACACGATCGAAATTTACGTGGATTCCGACAAGAACCCGGGCACGGGCTACAGAATAGGAAACATCGGAGCGGAATACAAAATCCTGCTCAGCGGAAATCTTGGGAAAGTGAAAAAAAGGGAAGCGTTCCTTTGGCAATCGGGCCACTGGGTGAAGAAGAGCATAGAGATAAGCGATGCGAAGAACAGCAACTCCATAGAAATCGGATTGGGCCTGAAGGGCAACGTGTACTATCGTCTCGTGAATTTCGAGGGGGTGTGGGATGAGATTCCACGAGGGAAAATTTTTAAATCCATGATGAATGCTAATGCTACTGATGACTCGAGTTTTTCACATTATAATACAACTAATAGAAGGATAATCCCAAAGTTTTTAGGTAAATACAATAATTCTTATTTAAAAGCTTTATTTGGAGCGGATGTCCAAGTAACTACATCAAACTATGATGAAACTCGGCCTTCTATAACGAGAACCAGCGATGGTACTCTTTGGGTGGCTTTTGATTATGAGTTTTCATCGGCTGACCATGATGTAGCCTTTGCAAATTCTACTGATGGTGGTGCCACGTGGAGTGTTTATTATCTTGAATCTACGTCTGCTAATACCCCAAATCCGATTATTGTTTCTGATTCACAGGACAATGTGTATGTGTTTTTTGAAAATCACACCTCTGGCTCTTATTTTAAATATTTTGAATATGAGGGTTCAGGATGGTATGTTTATTACCTTAGTGCATATACATGGTGGGGTTTGGTGTATAACATATCTGCTGAGGTCTATACTGATGTCTCAAATGTATACATTTATTTATTTTTTGAATATGCATATTCATCCACGGATTATGATATAGGTTATCTTAAAAGTACGGATGGAGGATCGAGTTGGTGGAATTATTCTGATAGTATAGGTTCTCGTGGTTATTGGGATGGGCATCCTTCAATCTCAATATCTACAGGTTCTAATCCCGAAGTTTTCTTAGCATTTCAGAATTATTCAAGTTCCGGCAAATGGTGCATCACCGTATTAAATAACTCGAATATAAATTCCACTTCTTGGAGCGGTTATTATTTCATGCCTGCATATGATATAGCCCTTACTGATCCTTCGATATTTGCTACTGGGAATGATATATATTTTGTTGCGCAGGATGAATACCAAGCTAATGACCATGATATCATGTTATGGAACTCAACAGATAATGGATTAACATGGAATTGGGGTAGTTGGATAAATAGTACCAACGATGATGAATTGTATCCATCTGTTGTGGCGGATGGGGCCAATGTATATGTTTTCTTCCTTGATGCTACTACTGGAAGGGTGTGTGAAAAAGAGTCAACGGACTATGGTGTGCATTGGGGTGGAGTAAATATAGTAAGCGATACTAGTAGTGGGGTGGCAATATACAGGACTATTTCGTCTTATTATTACTCTGGTAGCCTTTATGTTGTGTGGACCGACAATCGCAACGGGAACGATGATATATATTTCGATAAAGTACCCGAATTCAACATGGCAATTTTTCCGTTGGTGATAACATTTGCTGCAATTATTATGTGGGAACGGAGAAAAAGATTTAAGTAATCCCCTCCATTGCCGAGCAAGGTGAATGGAATGTATGCTGTGTTCAAATTTCCCAAGGGAGCGAAGGAAATCGATGAAATTTACAAAGACGATGTGGTCTCGCGGCAGACCCTCATAAAGAGGGATGGCGCCTCGCTTGGATTGGAGAGTGCCATATACGTAGTGTTGGAGGGAAGCGAAGAATCAGTATCGCGAGCGAGAGAGATAGCGGGCAAATACGAATTGAGCGGTAAAGAAGCGGAAGAAATATACAAAAAAATAAAGGATGCCGAAAACGAGGCATCGCTGGGCATGGGGGCCATCTTCGGATGATGCATCTAATTTTAGGAGATGCGGAGCTAGAACTCGTACCGAAGGAGATTCAGGGGCATCCTGCCGTGGTGAAGCACGCAAAATCTCGCAGGAAGAGACCATCCAACGTAATTCTAGATGCCACGTACCATCACCAAGCCATAAGGAGCAAGTACGGGGCGGAAGCGGAGCGGCGGGGAAGGCCGGACATAGTTCATTTTTTCCTCATGAATGCGCAGGAATCAATATTGAACAAAGAGGGAAAATTGCGGGTTTACGTTCACACCAGAAACAATGAGGTTATATTCATTGAGCCAGAAACTCGGCTTCCAAAATCTTATCCTCGGTTCATAGGGTTAATGGAGAACCTGCTCCACAACGGCTGCGTACCCAACTGCGATTCCCCTCTAATGCGAATGGAAAAGATGTCCCTGAAATCGCTGGTTGAGGAAATAGGGGAAAAGACGATCGTACTATCAGAATCAGGAAAACGGGTGGATTGGAAAAGCTACGAAATCCCGGAGGATGTGACTGTAATAATCGGGGGTTTTCCATCAGGGGATTTTCTGAGCAACGTGAGCTTTGCAAGCGAAATCATTTCCATATATCCGGAGACTTTGATGGCATGGGTGGCTGCCTACGAAGTAATCACGAAATACGAGGGCGTTAGATAATTTTTTATTCCATACTTCCATATTGTTCCGATGCCAACGTTGATTAGGAAAAGAAGCGGTGATTACGTTCTCTACGACAGAAAGAGGATAACGAACGCCATAAGAAAAGCTTTCGAAGAGACGAAAGAAGTGAGTAACGCGGAGGAAATTGCGGAAAAGCTCGCGGAGGAAGTGGAAAAGAGAATAGAAAGATACGAAGTTCCCGATGTGGAAACAATACAAAATATTGTGGAAGACGTTCTTATGGAGCACAACTACGGCAAAACCGCCAAGGCTTACATCCTTTACAGGGAGAAGAGAAAAAAGATACGGGAAGAGAAAAAGATAATAGGAATCGAGGACGATTTGAAACTGAGCATAAACGCAATAAAGGTTTTAGAATCTCGCTATCTTCTGAGAAACGAAAAAGGTGAAATCATAGAGACTCCGAGGGAGATGTTTTACCGTACCGCCAGATATTTGGCTCTGGTGGACATTTTGTACCATGAGGATGTGTATGATCCCAAGGGCAAGCAAAAGCGCCGCAATCTCGATTTCTCTGGCAAGTGTGATTTAAGCGAACACGAGTTGGAGATGCTCAGAAGGGCGTTCAGGGTGATGAACTACCGGGGTCACATGAAGGTGAATTTCTCGGATGTTCTTAGAATTTTGAAAGATAGATGGAGCGAGATAGAAAGTGTGGCCACGGAATTCTACAACATAATGGTGAACAGGCTCTTCATACCCAACTCCCCGACGCTTATGAACTCCAATACTCGATTGGGCCAGCTCAGCGCGTGCTTCGTTCTACCAGTTCCAGATAGCATAGAAGGCATATTCGACGCTGTGAAGTACGCTGCAATGATTCATAAAAGTGGAGGGGGCACGGGATTCTCATTTTCTCGATTAAGGCCGAAGGGAGACGTGGTTGCGAGCACCATGGGCGTAGCCTCTGGCCCATTATCTTTCATGCGTGTTTTTGATGTGGCCACGGATGTGATCAAGCAGGGTGGGAAGAGAAGAGGAGCCAACATGGGTGTGCTCAACGTGCATCATCCGGACATCGTGGACTTCATCACTTCGAAAGATTCCGAGAATAAAGTTCTTAGCAATTTCAACATCAGCGTTGCGATAACGGATGAGTTTATGGAAGCCCTAGTTAATGATGATTACTACGCATTGAGAAATCCTCGCACTGGGGAAGAGGTAAAAAGAATAAAGGCGAGGCAGGTTTGGAATCTCATAGTGACGCAGGCGTGGAAGACCGGGGATCCGGGAATAATCTTCATCGACGAAATAAACAGGAGACACCCTGTGAAACATTTAGGGGAGATTGAGAGCACGAATCCGTGCGGGGAGCAGCCTTTGCTTCCGTACGAGTCGTGTAATTTGGGTTCCATAAATCTCTCGCTCTTCGTTGAGAACGGAGAAATCAAATGGGATCGACTTCGCAAAGTTGTTCATACATCGGTGCATCTTATGGACAATGTTATCGACGCGAATAACTTTCCGCTTCCGCAGATAGCTGAGACCACGAGGAAATCGAGGAAAATTGGATTAGGAGTAATGGGCTGGGCCGAGATGCTCATCAAACTCGGAATTCCGTACGACAGCGAAGAAGCGGTTAAGTTGGGAGAGAAAGTAATGAAATTCATAAACGACGAATCGCACAGAGCGAGCATGAAATTAGCGGAGAAAAGAGGCGTATTCCCGGCGTGGGAAGGCAGCGAATGGTGGAAGAAAGGGATAAAAATAAGAAATGCAACCACAACCACAATTGCGCCCACTGGCACGATTTCAATAATCGCTGGCACTTCGTCAAGTATTGAACCTCTTTTCGCAATAGTATTCGTTCGCAAAGTTCTCAACGGTGAGGAACTTTTGGAAGTGAATCCTCTCTTCGAGGAAATTGCCAAAAAGCGCGGATTTTATTCCGAAGAACTGATGATGAAAATAGCCCGCACGGGCACGTTGGAAGATGTGGATGTTCCTGAAGATGTGAAAAAGATATTCAGAACTTCCCTGGAAATATCTCCAGAGTGGCACGTGGCCATGCAGGCAGCGTTCCAGAAGTATGTGGACAACGCGGTGAGTAAGACGGTAAATTTGAGAAACAGCGCCAGCATCGACGATGTGGACAAGGTATATATGCTCGCTTACAGGCTCAAATGCAAAGGCGTAACTATATACCGCGACAAAAGCAAGAGCGAGCAGGTGATTCATCAGGGCACCGAGGACGTGGAATCCATATTCAAAGAGAAAGAAAAAGAAATACTCCAGTTGAAACTATTCCCCGAGGAGTACGTGAAGATGGACGCGACGGAGAGCGCGGCATGCAGAGAAGGCACATGTGATTGAGGTGAGTTTATGAATCCTGAAAATGCAGTACGGATATTAAACGAAAAATTCGGCAAGATGGATGAGCATCTGTTCGAAATTGAAAACGTGGCGGAGAATTTCTTCGGTGAATACGTTGTCGCTTTGAAGGTAACTCGGATGGTGAAAGCTTCCTATGTGGTTCTCGATAAAATTGCTAAAGTTACAGGTGCAAAGGATATACTCATAGAAAAATGCTCAGGTGACAATTTGCTCGAGATAAAACTGCTCATTAAAAAATAAAAGAAAAATAAGGAGTTTATCTCCTTTTTCTCGCTACTACGGCTACAGACACGAATACTACGATTAGCATCATTGCGAGGAGCCCATCGCTGAACTCCGGCACTTCGGTGCTTTCACCCCAGTTATCCGACGAGGTGATCCTGCTCCATGTGCTGGTGTCAAACCATCTTCCGTTCGTGGGCTCATTTTGTGCACCTGCACCATCGTCCACCATGTATACTATTACTCCGATATCCTTGGCATTCCCGGCGATTATGTTAAGTTTACTGTAGTCAATGGCGATTTCTATGGTCCATGAAGATGTGCTATTATTCATAGCAAAACTCCAGCCAGAAGGTGTGGCATATACCCAATTTCCACCAGATACATGCCACTCTTTAATATCGCCATTGAAAGCAATTTTAATCGCAAAATCTCCTGATTTCAGTGAGCCATCGTGGTTATAATCTACATCGAATCCCAGCTGTATGTTTGTGTCGTTAGAGGGTGTGGGATTTAAATAATGTGCAAGTATGTACAATTTGTCTCCCGATGTTTTCATGTACATATCTAAGTTTTTAAGCGTGTTTGATACCGGATATGTGCAGTGGAATGCGTCGTCCCATTCCCCATCGCTCATATTTCCGTCGATCGTTATGGCGGTTCCGTTGTGGGCATCGAAGGTCATATTGTTGTTACCCCAAGCTGAAGGTGAGGTGAGCAGCAAAGTCCATTCGTCAGGCTTCACATAGTCTGAATCGTAGGGTACGGTGTACCCATAACCATTGATGTACGTGTGGACTCTCATGTGCACATCCCTGAATGTTCCCGATGTTATCCCGAGGACATTCAATGGAATTTTCATCTCATAGTAAAGATAGCTTCCCCGCATTGTCAATTTTATTGTTGCATTAGTAGGTGCTTCACCTATTGACCATCCCGAACCTGTTCCGTGGCTTTCCTTGGCCACTAGAGTATCGTTAGAAAGCTTGGAGCCCCAGAATCTAATATCATCCGTCTGTGGGGCCGAGCCGCCATTGCCATTCGGGTCGAAGTAGAACATAATTGTCGATTCCTTACCACTGAAATTTGTAAGATACCCGCCCAAATAAAGATACGAGCCATCTGCCATTGACCTGATGTAAATAATATTGCTAGTTTTGTCTTGAAGGTAATACTGCGAAGCGCCATTCCATTCGTCCGCGTTCATTTTCCCATCAATAATTGGGCTGATATAGCTTGCAGGTGTGCTTATCTCCTCGTACTGTCCCTTCCAGTGATGCTGCGAGTACGCGGTCAGGTATGTGCTTGGGTTGTAGTAAATTAAGGTAGATGGATGTTGTGTTATATCTGTGTATTGTATCCCGAAGCCCAGCAGATTATCGCTACTCTTTTCCAAACCCATGTAGCTTTTGAGAATTTTCACCTCAGCTGTGTAATACTGCTCACCAAACACAGAAGCTCCGGTTATGTTTATTCCATCTGGATCCATAAATGAAGACCATGTGCCCGAGGAATCTGATTTTCTGTATTTTATGTTGTTTAGGCCCTCCTCCATAATGATGTAAAAAGTGGATTCCTGAGAGGTTGCATTACGATTGTTTTTGCTCTCAAAGTGCACGGACATGTAGTCATGGCCGGTTGTGTTCAAAACCTGAAGGAAAAGATAAATGTAAGATTCATCCTCGAAAATGCCCGTGTAATTATTCCACGCATCGTCCAGTTTTATGAAATGTGCGCCGTACCACTCAAATATATTCGTGAACTTTCCGTCCATTGTTATTCTCGATATCATTCTGGGTATGTACACGTTGTATCCGTGATTTTCGTCCATGTAATAAATTATGTTCTTCATCAGCGTGTTTCCCTCGTTTGTTAATTCTTTCGGGCTCTGGGTGTATCCGTAGAAAAGGTAATTGTTTATCTGGGCCATTGGAGAATAAGTACTGTCTCCCGTCCAGTTTCCAAAGAAGAGTGTGTCGTTTGAGTTTCTATCGCTTTTGGTAATGAGATATATTCCATTCCCAGGAGTGTTATATAACTGAATATTGCCAGGCACTCCTGATACCTCGCTGGGCGTGTGGTAAATTGATAAATTCAGTGTGGATATTTCATATGTATGTGTGTTTCCGTAGTAAAAATGCGCAGTCATTCCAAGCACAGGGGCGAACCTTCCTCCTCCATATCCAGTTCCTATAATTGGAACGTTGCTTCTGTACATGTTTAATGCTTCCTGAGATGGAATATAAATTGCTTCGGTACCCACTATTACTATATTGTAATTCTTATATTCTGCGTCCTTCAGCCCGTTCTGGGGCAGGAGGTCAACAGAGTAGTTAAGGGAAATGAGGTAACTTCGCCAATCATCTGCCAGAGTTTTATTATTCCCATAAACGTAGAGTATTTTTCCTTCACTACCGTATGCTCTTGTGGCCGTGGGCATTTCTGCCCCGCTAACTGCCCCAATAACGGCAAAAGATGATGCGAGCATCAAAATCACCATTATAAAGGGTAGCAACCTTCTATTTTTTCTTCTTTCCATGTTGGATAATAACAAATCATGATATAAAACAGTTTGCATTATTTGCTTTGAAA
>WAKX01000010.1 GCA_015523125.1 DHVE2 group archaeon
AGCAAACCATCTGCGCCATTGAACCTTCAAGCGACGGCAGGCGACGGATACGTGCAGCTCACGTGGAACGCGCCCACGAGCAACGGGGGAGCGGCGATAACGGGATACAAGGTCTACAGAGGAACGAGCAGCGGAGGAGAGAGTTATCTCACCACGGTTAGCGGAACTTCGTATACCGATAAATCCGTGAGCAACGGAGTTACATATTATTATTACGTCACCGCAGTGAATTCCGCAGGCGAGAGTGGAAAGAGCAACGAGGTGAGTGCGACTCCGCAGGCGTCTGGTGTGCACTCAAACAAGATACTATTTGTGGATGATGATGAAGGAAGCTCCTACAGCGATTACATAGTTCAAGCATTGAAAGATGCGGGATTCACTTACGATGTGTGGGATGTATATCAGACCGGGTATTCACCAACATACAATGATATGAAAGAATATGGTGTTGTAATATGGAGCACAGGGTACGCTTACAAGAACACTTTAACTGCAGAGGACCAGAGCAATTTGATAAAGTACCTCAACAACGGAGGCAGGTTGTACCTCAGTTCTCAGGATTTGCTATGGGAGATAAATAATGGATACGATGGTGCGGTAAACAACGAGTTTGTAAACGATTATCTGGGTGTGAAAGCGGTAAACAACGATATAAGCTACAATTACGTTCACGGAGTGAGCGGTAATTCCATAACTGGAAATCTTGGGACTGTGTACTTTGATTACCCGTATGATAACTATGCGGATGAAATAACCCTTGAATCCGGTGCAAATGCGATATTCACCTACAACGGACATGCAACTGCAGATAGCTACAGTCACGGGAATTACAAGGTTGTGTTCACAGCGTTCTCCTTTGAAGCGGTGGAGAAGTACGATTCTAATACAGGTGCAACATTGATGCAAAACATAATCAACTGGCTATTGAGCTAAATTTTTTCCTCTCCTTTCCCTTCTATTTTTAGTCTATGATTTTTACCTCGATTTCTTCTCCGTCTCTGTTGTATGCTTTCCAAGAACGCTCGTTGAACGGATATGCCACTATGATATGAACATCCCCAGTTTTAGAGAACATATCAAGGTCTGCTTGAGATGGTATGGGATAACCGGAGGGGTGAGAATGCACGGAGCCAACAATGCTAAAATCTATTGGTTTCATTAGAAGATTGTAAAGTACGCTTCGTCCGCCGGATACCGTGCCCGGTAAAAGCACGATTTCGTAAATCACCTTGTATTTTGCCCTAAGAAATGCGCCGAATTCATTGGGGTACGATGACTTTGAAGATTCGTTTATGAGCTTTAGAACATTTTTTCGTATTTTCCACATTCTATCTCACCGTGGCCCGGTGCTTGATTCTCTCAAAGAAAGAATCGCCAAATCTTATAAACTCTGCATAGTGTTCAGATTTTTTAACCATTACCTCATCTCCGGGACTTATTTTTACATAGTATTGCCCGTCTAAAACCAGAAGATTTTCCCTCTTTCCTGTTTTTAATATGATTTCTCCTGCGGGGAGCACCAGCGACCGTATTGTGAATTTAAAGGGAGCCATAGGAACTACTACAAAACCCACTATGGAAGGATGTAAAATGGGTCCTCCTGCGCTTAAAGCGTATGATGTGGAGCCTGTTGGTGTTGAGAGAATTATCCCATCAGCTCGAACTTCATCCACAAGCTCTTGGTTAAAATAAATTTTGTAAGTTCTCAGTTTAGCAATCTCTGAGGTATGTATAACTGCCTCGTTAACGCAGTCAAATAGTCTCTCTTCGTTGTGATAAACGGCCATTTTCATTCTTCTATCTAATGTGTAATTTCCGTTTTCAATTCTATCTATAGCTTCATAGATTTCATTTGCCTTGATCTCTGTTAAAAATCCTAAAACTCCCATATTTACCCCCAAAATTTTACCCTTAGCTTTCTGTAGTGTTAAAAGGATGGTTCCGTCCCCACCAATGGTAATTATTACATCAACATTTATTTTCTCTAATGGAACTCCAGATACGCCTATCTTCTGAGCAGTTTTTTCTTCCACTATTGCATCTACTTTGTTCAAAATATCCTTTGCAATAGTTAAGCATTCTTTTTTCTCGGGATTTGCGACAAGAGCGTATTTCATTTAAATGCCTCCTTCATTTCCTCGGATGATATGGCGATTATATTTTTTCTCTCTTTAAAATCCATTTTCATATCCAATTCATTCATTTTCTCGTCCAATACTAAGCCACCGGCTTCTTTCACTATAAGGTATGATGCGGCGATGTCCACTATTCTTAATGCTCCACCATTTTTGAAAGAATAATAGAATATGTCAGATATGCCCTCCGCTACAGTTATCATCTCCAAAGAAGCACAACCAAGATCACGAACTCTTTTTCCTACTCTAGCAATCTGATACGCTTTCTCATTTGCTTTTCTTCCTAAATATAGCACATAAAGGCCTGTTTCATCTTTAGCTACACTCATCTTCTGTCCATTTTTAAACGAACCTTGCCCTTTTATTGCCCAGTAATCTATGTTCAGGGGTATGTTTTTTACCAGTCCAATTTCCACATCTTTCAACGAGCCGGAAGTTATCGCTAAGGACACACTGAAAAATGGAAGTCCATGTTCCGCATTATTGGAGCCATCGATTGGGTCCACGATGAGCGTTTTTTTCTCCCCTCTATCTATCCAGCCTCTTTCCTCGGTGAATATGTTAAAAGGTAAGTCATTTTCCTCAACAAACCTGATTATTTCGTTCTCTACTTCCACATCCATGAATGAGGACATGTGCCCGTAGGCACCTTTGGAAACTCTTTCACCTAACTTATTCCCGTGGCTTTTGAGAATTTCAAAATATTTCGCTCTTGCTCTGTTTGCAATTTCCTTCAAAATATCTAAATTGTGCATATTCGAGGATTGCCTAACTTCTATTTGAGTTTTTCTAAGAGAAAAAAGAAAAAGGGTTTAGTAGATTCCCTGATCGATCATGGAATCTGCAACTTTCACGAACGCGCCTATGTTGGATCCCAGAAGCAGATCCTTTCCATTGCCGTACTTCTCTGCGTACTTCTTGCCAATGTTGAATATGTTCCTCATTATGTTGTGCAGCTTGTTGTCTACCTCTTCTGCTGTCCAGTAGGTGAACTGCGCGTTCTGGCTCATTTCGAGACCGCTCACGGCCACGCCTCCGGCATTGGCTGCCTTGGCAGGTCCAAAGATTATATCGTTTTCGTAGTAGTGGTTTATTGCGTCTAAAGTGTCTGGCATGTTTGCTCCTTCTACGACAGCGATGAGACCTGCGTTGGTGAGTAACTTTGCATCATCGAGATTTATCTCGTTCTGGGTTGCGCATGGGAATGCGATATGCACTTCTCCCGCTTCCTTGGCAGCGACCTCCCATGCCTTCTTTCCTGCGAACCAAGGCAGGTCAAACTTCTCTGCCACTTCCTGCAAGCGGCCGTGCTTTATGGCCTTGGTCTCATAAACTGCGTTCCATATCTTATCGTTTATTCCGTCGGGCAGGTACATTGTACCTTTTGAGTCGGAGAGAGTTAGAACTTTTCCTCCAAGCTCGGTAACCTTCTTTGAGGCGAATTGGGCCACATTTCCGCTTCCAGAAATTGCAACGTTGTATCCTTTCAGGTCATTCTTGCCCTTGAAGTGCTTGAGCATCTCCATGAGATAGTATGTGGCGCCATATCCAGTTGCTTCAGGCCTTATGAGCGAGCCGCCCCAGTTCAATCCCTTCCCTGTAAGAACTCCATCCCATCTGTCCACTATTTTCTTGTATGCTCCAAACAGATATCCTATTTCTCGGCCACCCACTCCAATATCTCCAGCGGGCACATCTGTGTTTGGTCCGATATGGCGATAAAGCTCCATCATGAAGTTCTCGCAGAAGCGGCGAACTTCGGCATCGCTCTTTCCGTGAGGGTCGAAATCTGAACCGCCCTTGCCTCCGCCCATGGGTATGCCAGTTAGCGCATTCTTGAATATTTGCTCGAATCCAAGGAATTTGAGGGTACCAAGTGTCACGGTTGGATGGAATCTCAACCCGCCCTTGTATGGGCCTATTGCACTGTTGAATTCAACGCGATATCCTTTATTTACGTGTATCTCACCGTTGTCATCTTCCCAGGTTACGCGGAACATGATTACCCTCTCTGGCTCGGTGATTCTCTCCAAAATTTTGTGTTTCTGGTACTTTGGCTCTTTTTCAAGCACAGGCACCAGTGTGTGTAGAACCTCGGTCATTGCCTGATGGAACTCCGGTTCAGCAGGGTTCTTTGCCTTCACATGCTCGATTACACTTTCCACATATTCTTTTGCGTTCATATTTGTACCTCCTTGCCTTTAATCGGCGGGAGGGAAATGGCTTTCGAGAATATTAATCTTTGCTAAAACGAAAGTTTGGGATTTTAACGCAATTTAAAACCCAGAGGAGAAAATAAATATATACTGTATCCCATTCTCTCCCGTGCAGGAGTTGACCATAGAGAAATACATGCCCCGTGAAATGGTTGAAAGGGTGTTCATGGCCCTGAGCGTTGAAAGTGGCAGGGAGGTTCCCAGAACCAAGGTGAAAATAGAAGGTGGAGAATCTCTGAAAATTACAATCAAAGCGGAGGATTTGCATGCTCTCAGGGCCGCACTGAACTCGTATCTCAGATGGCTACAACTCGCGGTAGATGTGGAAGAGGTGATTGAAGATGGCAGTTAGTCTTACCCCCTATCTTAAGGAAAAATTAGAGCAGGCGCAGAGATTGCAGGGAGAGCTCGAAGCCATAGTTTCTCAGAGGTATCAGTTAGAGGTATCGCTGAGAGAAACGGAAAAGAGCTTGGAAGAATTGAAGAAAATTGATGAAGATGCGCCCATATACAAGAGCGTTGGGAGCATTTTGGTTAAGGTGAAGAGCAAGGAAGATATAGAGAAAGAATTAGAGGAGAAAAAAGAGCTTCTTGAGTTAAAAATGAAAACGGTTACCAAGCAGCAGGAGCTTTTGGAGAATAAGCTCAAGGAGATACAAACGGAATTTGCAAAATACGGAGGAGGTGCGCAATCCGCCTGATTCTCATGCACAAAAACGCGGATGTTGATGCCCTCGCATCCGCCTACTATCTCTCTAAAATTTTTGGAAACTCCGTAATCGCCTCAGACGGAATGGACCGATTCGCTAAAAGCTTGGCTGAAAAGTTTTCTATTTCGGTGATCCAAGATTTACCGGGAGAAAATTTTGAGGAGATTATAACTGTAGATGCTGCCAGCAGAGAACAACTGGGAAAATTCAAAGATATGAGGGTGGATGCGGTTTACGACCATCATGCCAGCAACGACATAATCGCTGAGACAAGGGTGGTTAAAGAGGATTACCCCTCGTGTGCGGAGATGCTCTACGACCTATTTGGAAAGGTGGATTCGAGGGAAGCTGGAATTCTTCTTTTGGGGGGCATAATCACCGATACGCGATGGTTCAGGTTCGCAAACACGAGAACCTTTGAGATCTTCAACCGGATAATTAAAGATATGGATATCGAGTTCTCGGAAATTTCGGAACTCTTCGATTTTCCCTATATTCAGAGCGAGAAAGTTGCCATTTTGAAGGGATTACAGAGGATGAAGTTTAGAACGAAGGGACGAAAAATAATCTGCGTTACGATTGTGGGCGCGTATGAAAGTTCATTCGCTGTATTTGTTCAAAATTTGGTGGATGTGGTTTTCGTAGCGTCACAGAGAAAAAAAGAGGTAAGAATAATAGGAAGGAGCAAAGAAGCTGACCTTTTAGAGATATTTCGGTTAGCTTCTGAGGACTTCGGCTGCACCTACGGTGGCCACAGGAACGCCGCGGGCATGGCATGCATAGGTGACCCAGAGGCTCTTCTCAACGCTTTGATGAAGATTACCGAGAAGTTTCTATGATTTTAGTATCGAGCACTATCACATCATGCGGGGTGGCGAGCACTGGATTCAAGTCCATTCCCTCTATGTTTCCTCTCTCTTCTACGAGCCGAGAAACGCTCAAAAGTAGCTCCACTATTTTCTCTTTATTTACATTTATTCCGCGGTACCCTTCGAGGATTTTTCTTCCCTTTATATCTTCCAGCATGCCCCATGCGTCCCGCTCTTTAATTGGTATAACTCGAAATGTTACATCCTTGTAAACTTCGGTGAATATTCCTCCGAGCCCGAACATTATGGCCGGGCCGAAGGAAGCATCGTTTAGAACGCCGATTATTAGCTCCACTCCTCCTGATACCATTTCTTCGAACAAAACGGGAGTGTTGAATTTTCCGTGAATTTTTTTGAATGCATGTCTCGCATCTTCTTTATCTCGAATATTTAGAATCACACCACCGACATCGCTCTTGTGCAGTATCTTCTCGCTGAGGACCTTTGCCACCAGCGGATATTTGAGGTTCAAATTCTCAATATCTTCTTCGCAATTGGCCACGAAGGAGTTAGGCACCTTTATTCCGTATTCTTTCAGCATTTGCTTCGCTTCGTACTCGTTCATTGCTCCCACCTCTTCAGAATTTTGCCTCGATCGTAAAGAACCCTGAGGGATTTCACAGCCCTCTCTATCGTTGGATACACGGGCACCCCGTTTTTCTCGAATTTGCGGAACATTTCCAGTGAGAATTCGCTTCCAATTACACCCACCACCATGGGCTTTCCCTTATTTGCCCATTTGGTTATAATATCCACTAACTTTTCGCTTATGAGGGGGGTTTGGAATAAAGCATAGACTAGAATTGCGTCCACGTTCTCATCTTCATTCAAAGCTTCTAAAACTCCGTCATAGTCCTCGTCGCTGGCCTGTGCCGTCATATCTATTGGATTCTCAACCGAGGCGAATGGAACAACTTCTTCCTTTATTTTTCTCTTTGTCTCATCGCTCAGCTCCGCCATTTTCATCCCTATTCCCCTGACCTCGCTTTCGATGTAATCGGTGGTCACTACTCCCACTCCTCCAGCGGAGGTCACCACCGCTATTCTCTTCCCGAAAATGGGCTTTCCGTGGGCTAAAGCTCTGGCGTAATCCACCAGTTCGATTTCATCGTAGGCGCGAATCACCCCGCATTGCTTGAACGCGCCATCCGCCACCGCGTCGCTTCCCCCTAGAGCGCCGGTATGAAGGCTCGCCGCTTTTCCACCACGGGAAGTTCTGCCTGCTTTTAAAATCACTATCCCTTTCTTTCTGCTCACTTGCTCGGCGATTTCCATGAATTTTCTTCCATCTCTAAAGCTCTCTATGTAAAGCACCACCGATTTTGATTTCTCATCATTGCCAAAGAATTCTAAAAGCTCGTTCTCGTTCACGTCGATTCTGTTTCCCAAATTTACAAAGTATGAAAATCCAACACCGTACATGGAGAACTCGTCCATGGTTAGTAATCCTAAAGCTCCGCTCTGGGTGATGAACGCAATATCTCCGTCCTCGGGGAATCTACTTCTCTCCGGCACGATTAAAGCGGTGTTCACGCCCGTGGATGGGAAAAGCACACCCACTGTGTTCGGACCGATTATTCTCGCTCCGTATTTATCGGCAATTTCTTTCAATTTTCTCTCTCTTTCTTTTCCCTCTTTCCCCGTTTCCCCGAATCCGCCAGCGATTGGAATTATGAACTTCGACTTCTTTGCCACATCTTCGAAGATCTTAACTGTGAGCTCTGCTGGCAGAGTTATGACGCTTAGGTCAACTTCTGGAATCTCATTTACCTCCCTGTAAACTTTGAATCCTAAAATCTCGCCGCCCTTCGGATTCACGGGATAAACCTTTCCCCGATAGTTGTGAGAAACTAAATTCTTCAGAACCACAAATCCAATCTTTTTCTCGTTGTGCGAGGCCCCGATAACCGCTATGCTCTCCGGGTTAACTAATTTTTCGAACATAAAGGGGAAATAGATTATTGGATTAAATCCCTTCGGAACCCCGGAATTAAATTTTATCCCTCAGCATCGCTAAGTCCTTCTCCAGTTCGCTCTTCTGCTTACTTAAATCGCTTATTCTCTGGTTGAGGAACTTAATTTCCTCTTTCAGTTCTTGAATCTCCCTCTGATAGTTGCGGAACGCTTCCTCCTTCTTCCTTAATTCGTCGCTCCACTTCTCCAGCTCTTTCTTTCTGAGGTTCAGTTTCTCTTCCCTCTCCGCCAGAATACGCGCCTGTCCTATGAGCTCTTTCTCTCTCTCTTCCAGCTCGTCTTTGAGATTCTCCAATTCTTCCTCTTTCTCAGTTATCTCGCTCATCTTTCTCTTCTCCATCTCCGCAAGTTCCTTCTCCAGCTCCTTCTTCTTCTTTTCCAATTCCGCCAATTCGTCTTCCTTCTTGCTTATCTCCCTTGCCCTGAGCTCTAAGGTGTTCTTCATTTTCTCTATGAGCTTCTCCCTATTTGAGATTTCTTCCTCCTTTGCCTTCATCTCCTCTTCCCACTTGCTCTTCGTTTCGATTATAGATGTGAGAAGATTTTGAAGCTGCTCGCTCCTATCCCGTATCTGCTCAACTATTTCGGTGTTGGTGTTTATTATCCTATCCACGGTTTCATCTTTATCCCGCAGTTTCGTCTCCCATTCCTGTAATTTGGCTTCCCTCTCAGCCAACTTCTCCTCTCTCTCTTCTATCGAATGGACGCGAGTCTCTATATCTGTGAGTTTTTGCAGTAAACCGCTGAGCTCCTCCTCACGCTGATCCAGAACCTGCGCCCTCTTGCTCACCTCGTTTTCCAGCTTGTCGCTGGAGCTATCAACCCTCTTTGTGATTTCATCTAACTTTTTTATTGATTTCTCCAGAGTCTGCTTTATCTCGATATACTGATTCACCATGGTCATGGCGAGGTCCAGGTAATAATCCGCGTCGGGTATCTTCTTCTTCACGCTCTTGGGCAGATTGCTCTTGACCTCGCTCAAAGTCTTCAAAATCATGGGTCTTTTTTCTTCATTCGCCATCTTCATTCCTCCTTTTTATTTCATCTTCTAATTCTAAAAGCATGTAGCGCATCTTCTCCACATATGCCTTCAAATTTTGCTCGAATATGTCAAGGCGCTTATTCACATTTGTCAAATCTTCCATGTTGGAAATTATGTCCTCAAGGCGCTCTTCAAATTCGCTTTCAATGTCTCCAATCTCCTCACGCATTTGCGATACAACCTGATAGGATGTGGTGTTGAGCTTTGCGGGAAGGGTGTTTATCGTCTTCTGCAATTTTTCCAACTGCTCAAATTTACTCTCCAATTCTATCTGCTTTTTTAAAAGCCTATCCATCTTTGCGTCCAAATTCCCCATTTTTTTCTTAATATCAATAATCTCATTCAACAAATCGTCCCTGCCCATGTTATAGCAATATGTATATTTAGCATTTAAATTTACCGCTCATCTTTTTATTATTGCGCTGGGCATACTCAGATTTGATTTCGCGCATGCCGCTTCTTCGTTTATGGCTATGAATCCCACGGGAATGTCATTGAATTCTTCAATCATGGAATCGCACGCATCTTCCACGGAGGAGTGAAGCATATTCATATAGAGGCGAATTGAAGCCGTTCTCCTTATTATCTCCTCGCCTATCCCCGTGGCCACCACGGCGCCGTGGGAATCGCAGTAAATTCCAGAGCCCACGATGGGAGAATCACCAACTCTCCCCCGAAGCGTTAGGATTGTTCCCCCCGTGGAAACCGCCGCGGCGAACTCTCCGTTTATGTATGCAACGGCCCCGACGGTATCTCCCAAAAACTCCTTGAAAAATTCTGGGTGATAATATTCCGGAATCTCCCCGTTTTTCAACTTTCTGATTGTTTTTTCCCTTTTTTCCCTTCTCATCTCCGTATATGGATCATACTCCTCGTATCCCATTTTCCTAGCGAATTGCACCGCGCCGTCGCCGGCGAGGATTAAATGGGGGGAATGAAGCATAACATCTCTAGCCACCAGCACCGGATTTTTCACCTTTTCGATATTTATAACCCCTCCAAAATCCCCGGGAACCATCACGGCGGCATCCATCTGGATGCTTCCATCTATCCTGATATTGCTTCCGGTTCCCGCGTTGAAAAGCGGGTCGTCTTCCATGAGTCGAACTGCTTCCACAACAGCTTCTAGCGCGGTTTCCTTTTCGAATGCAATTTCCGCGTATTTCTTCACGCGGTCCTTCAATTCAGGCCTCGCGGATGCGCCCCCGTGCAGCACGATCATGTCCATAGATGAGAATCGCGTGGATATATTAAATCGTTTTGCTTCCAAAAATAAATATATAGAGAAAATCACTTCTCCCTATGCAACTCTTCGGAACCGCAGGTATAAGGGGCATAACCAACAGGGACATAACGCCCGAGCTCGCAGTGGGCGTGGGAAAATCATACGGCTCTGTTTTTCGAGGCAAGCTCGCTGTAGCCCGGGACAACAGACACGGGGCTGAGATGATATCTCATTCCATAATCTCCGGATTGCTCTCCACCGGCAACGAGGTTCATGATTTGGGAATAGTACCGCTTCCTGTGTTTGCCAGATACGTGGCGGATTTAATGGACGGGGGAATAATAGTCACCGGTTCCCATACCCCACCGGATATCGTTGGAATCGTGGCCGTTGATTCTCTGGGCCGTGATCTCTATTGGGACAAATCGAAGGAAATCGAAGATGTGTATCGGGAGAAAAAGTTCAAAGTAGCGAGTTGGAAGGAGGTTAGAGATTCCACTCAAGATGATGCCGTTGAGCACTATGTGAAATTTTTGGAAAAGAGAGTTAAAAATGTGGAGGGTTTTTCCATCGTACTGGATTTGGCCAACGGCTCCGCCTGCGGAATATGGGAAAGCATACTGGAAAAATTCGGAGTGAAGGTGCACTGCATAAACTGCGAAAGGAAGCATGTACCGAATAGGCCATCGGAGCCCCGACGTACAACGGTGGGGGAGATGATTAAACTCTCCAATAATTACGATTTGGGCGCAGGGGTGGACGTGGACGCCGACCGGGTGGTTTTTGCTAAGGGCGAATTCGTATCTGAAGATGTAACGGGTGCGATTTTCGCCAAGAGATTTGCAAAGCGCATGGTCACACCCATAAACTCTTCCTCGCTGGTTAATTACATCTCAAAAGAATACGGGATTGAGGTAATACATTGCCCCATCGGCCCGCCGGAGATAGCCGAAGCGATTCTCAGGCACCATGCGGATTTCGGATACGAGGAAACCGGGAAATATGTGTTCCCTCCGAATCTCTGGGGCGACTCACTGCTCAGCATTCTCACCATGCTGGGCATAATGGATAGGGAGGGAAAGAGCATATTGGAACTCGCTTCCGAATTTCCCAAGTTCTATCAGGTTAAGGAGAAGGTCGGGGTGCCGAGGGAGAAGAAGAGGAAAATCGTAGAGCTCATAGGGAATTATTTCGAGAAGAACATGCCCGAGGGAGTTGAGGAAATCGTGAGAATCGACGGAATCAAATTGATATACGAGGATTCATGGCTTCTAATCAGAGCTTCTGGCACGGAGGATGTCATAAGGGTATTCTCCGACTCCCGGAGCGAAGAAAAGGCCCACGAGCTGGTGAATTACGGGAAAAAGATGGTTATGAAATTTTTATAAATTTTCCTTTCCTGCGAGGGTGAAATGAGCCAGTAATGCATCGAGTTGAATTCTCTCGTTGGCACCCTCCACCATTCTGAATTCAATTTCGCCCGTTTTATCTATCAGCTCAACTTTCAACCGATCCGGGATGTTCAGCTCATAAATAACGCGATGAATCTGCTTGATTATGTCCTCTCCAGACAACCCGAATTCCACAAGCAGTTTTTGGAGCATGTTCCTCGCTGATAGAAAATCCCCGCTGAGCGCAGTCTTAACCAATTCTTCCACATCCTCCCTCTTCGCTAGACCCGTTGCTTTGTAAACGGCATTTTCATCTATTTCTTCCGATATGGCCGCGGACATCTGAAGTATGTTTATCGCCTTTCTCATGTCTCCGAAGGATACGTAAACTATTGCATCCAGGGCTTTATCGTCTATTTTCTTTCCCTCTTTCTCCGCTATGAACTTCAGCCTTTTTTTGATGGCCTCTTCATCTAAGGGCTTAAATCGAAACACTGCGCATCTGGACTGGATTGGCTCGATGATTTTAGAGGAATAATTGCACGAGAGTATGAATCTGCATGTGCGTGAATATCTTTCCATTGTTCTTCTTAGAGCAGCCTGAGCATCGGGCGTTAAAGCGTCAGCCTCGTCCAAAAATATTATTTTAAATCCCACATCGTTTGGAGCGGCGGTCCTCGCGTATTCCTTTATCTTCGTTCTTACTATGTTTATTCCCCTTTCGTCGCTGGCGTTTAGCTCGTGGAAGCTCATCCTCCAGTTATCGCCGAAAAGCTCGCGGGCAAGGGCGATGGCGCTGGTTGTTTTCCCTGTGCCCGCCGGTCCAGCAAAAAGCAAATGAGGCATGCTCTTAGTGGCAACGTATGATTTCAACCTCTCAACTATTTCCTCCTGCCCCACAATCTCGTCGAGAGATTTAGGCCTGTATTTCTCAACCCAGACATCTTCCATGGCTCTCCATATGAGGCATGGAAATAAATATTTTTGCTTCGCGCGATAAGTGGTAAAATTAATATAAAAAGAAAACGTTAGGAGAATGGGGATTAAAATGAAGGTTGGAATATTGATAATAGGGTTGCTACTGATAACCGCCCTGTTCGCCTCGCTCTCGATATCCGGACACGCTCAGGGCATTCGTGCTAGTGCGATTCGAATAAACAACGACACAGAGTTGAAGAACATCGCCACGGACGGAGATGGCTCTCAGAGCAATCCGTACGTAATAAAGGATTTAACAATCAACGCTGATGGATACGGATGCGGAATATACGTTGGAAACACAACGAAGTACTTTTTGATAGGTGATGTGAGGATAGAAAACGCAAGCGGGAATTCCAACACGTATTACTATAATTCGGGAATAGTTCTTTACAACGTTACCCACGGGATCATATACAACGATGCGGTGAACAACAGCGCGAAATATGGAATATACGTGTACAATTCCAGTGATGTGAATATAACTGGCGTAACGCTCACCTACAATTACTACGGAGGGATTTATGTGGAGCAATCACAGGATGTGAGGGTGAATTCTGCGAGAATATACAACGCCAATACCGGCTCGGGATTGGAGATAAAGGA
Source organism: DHVE2 group archaeon (assembly GCA_015523125.1). Lineage (GTDB taxonomy): Archaea > Thermoplasmatota > Thermoplasmata > Thermoplasmatales > Aciduliprofundaceae > JAADDK01. The sequence goes on from WAKX01000010.1 coordinate 13,147, forward strand.
CAGCGTGGGACTTCAATTGAAAAACTCAGAAATAAATGGGACATACAACGCAATATACGCCACCAACATGGATAATAGTCACGTGGAGAATAACGTGTTCAGGGATAATCGCGGGGACGGGATAGCTCTATACGGGGATTCGAATAATAACACTATGCTCGGGAATGAAATAACCCGCAACGGCGCCATGGGGGTGGAGATTCAGAACTCAGAGAATGACGTGGTGGAGAATAACAACATCAGTTTTTCTGGGCAGCACGGGGTTTACATTGCGGAGTCATTCGTGGATATCATTTCGAATAAAATCTTCAACAATTCAGGTTTAGGAATCTACTTGAATCCCGGTGCGGAGTGCAATATAATGGAAAACGAAATACACCACAACGGAAACATCGGAATAGGGATTTACGGTTCATCTTCCAACAACAGGGTCTCTAAGAACACAATATGGAACAACAGCGGAAATATAGGTATTCTCATATCGGGAGGAAGTGAAAATATGATAGAGAACAACATCATTTTCAATCACACATATTTAGGGGTTGTGCTCAGGGACTCTGCGAGCCATAATTACCTTCTGAACAATACCATATTCAACAACAGGCAAAACGTTCAGATATACTCTGCTTCGTACAACACCATTGAAAATAACACTCTAAAAAATGGCTCCGATGGAATTCTGGTGAACGGAAATTCCCAGTGGAACAGGATAACTAAGAATAAAATAATGGATGGGGAGCAGGGAATGGAAATTTACTCTGGAAATAATACCGTAGATAACAACACCATAGAAAACTTGAGCTACAACGCCGTTGTGATTTATTCGAACAGTACCATTGTGGAGAACAATACTCTTATGAACAGCACGAATGGTTTGTACTTGAACGGGCACGCCAATTCCACTGTGAGATTCAACGTAGTTAAGGGGAATCACTACGGTATACTGCTTAGGGGATATAACTATACGAGGATATACTCGAATGTCGTGGAGAACAACACCTACGGAATTTACCTCGATCACTCTTACAACAACACAATTTATCGCAACAGCATAATTAACAACTCTCAGTGGCAAGCATACGACAACGGAAACAACACGTGGAACCTTTCAAAGCCCATCGGTGGCAATTACTGGTCCGATTACACAGGTGCGGATAACAATGGGGATGAATTCGGAGATATCCCATATGAGATACCTGGGGGAGATAATAAAGATCAACTGCCCCTCGCCAGTCCCGCGGTGCTGGAGTTCTCCTCTTTCTACCTAATTTTGATTCTGGCCATTCTCGCCGTGGGCCTCGCGGGGCGGAGGAGAAATTAATTTTCTTTTTTTATTCTTTGTGAAAATTTTAAATACTTCTTGCTTCATATATTTTGGGTGTTATGAAAGGTGATATGAGATGATTGGGCCAGAAGGCGAGATGAGAAATGAGGAGACAAGAGGGATAAGATATGGTTAAGAAAGGTCTTTACTTTTCATATACTGGAAAGGAGAGCACTCATTTCGAATTACTATTTAATGGTATTTTACTTTTTGATGTGATATGGGTTTGCACTTTGCTCGTTATATACTACATATATGATAATTCTTTTGTTCCCTATTTGATAGCCATGATTGTGATTGTTGCAATTAGCTTCGCAATTCTCATTATTTCTTACATACCAGAAAGAAAATTTTACATATACAAATATGGAGAGAAACATCCTCGGGTGGATAGGATCCAAATAACTATTTACCAAGACAGAATTTTGTATGTACGTAAACTAATAAAAAACAAAGAAATAAGAAGAGAAATAAAAGCGGATAATGTGAGAGATATCCGAGTTAGACCAACAGTTATCATTTACAGACCAATTGATTATGTGAAAGTGGCCAAAGAATTTGATATAACAATGAACTTAAAGCAATATGAAAAGAGTAAATCATGGCTTACCATGAAAATTCCAAAAATTGATAGAAAGCACAAAAAAGAGCTGAAAAAAGCTGTAGAGGAATTCAAAAAGAGAAATAAAATTGGAAAATATGCGAAATGATGCGAAAACCTTAAAATAGAAGGAGGTGATTTATAAAATATGAGCGAAGTAGAGGAGATAAAGGACAAAAATTACGAGTTCTACATCAACGCTGACCTGAGCGAGTACGCGGGGAAATGGATTGCGATAGTGGACGGGAAAGTAGTGGCGAGCGGAGACCGAGCGGATGAGGTTGGGATGGAAGCAGAGAGAAAATATCCAAACAAAAAGATTGCACTTGTAAAAATACCCACAGGAGATACACTTATTTTATGAGGTGAAAATATGAAAATCATTTTCAACTATCGCAAAGAAAGGGGTATTTTTGGAAAGATATACCGGCCCGTTGCTGACATAGAGATCCAGAAAAGCGATGGTAGATGGGTTGAATTTCACCCATATATTGATTCTGGGGCGGATATAACACTTGTACCTTACACCATTGGGGCTGTATCTTGGTTTCAATGCACCCACTAGTAAAATCGAAGAATTAAAGGGTGTAAGGGGAGTTGCCCTGCCGGTGGAGATTTGCAGGGTAAAAATGAGAATAGGGGATGTGGAATTAGAGCCGCGAGTTGCGTGGGCATTGATTGAAGAAGCGCCACCGCTACTGGGAAGATTGGACATCTTTGACAGGTTCAACATCACATTCAAGGAGAGGGAAGGGAAGATAGTCTTTGAACCTATATAACCATTTTGGTGGGGGAGGGAATGTGAGTATAGGAAACAATTGTTTTATTGCCTACAGCGACGGCGCCGAGGTACAGAATTTAAGCAGGATGCAGATAAATTCGTCTTTGTGGAACGCGATTCTCCACACCAAAGATTACGACGGGGATGGAATTCCGGATGGCTACGAGTTAGCCACGGCGTACTGGGCTTTCAAGCATGACACAAGTGCGTACGAGAACGGGAGCTATCTCAATCCCACAAACAGCAGCGATATATATTTAGATTTTGACAACGACACGCTGAGCAACATAGAAGAATATCGGAGAGACCCGCAGGGAGACTTTGACGGCGATGGCACTCCCGATATATACGACAAAGACGATGATAACGATAGCATACTTACAAGCGTGGAACTCCAGAACCACCTCAATCCCTACAACCCGCTGGACGCTCTGGGCGATCTGGACCACGACGGGCTGAGCAACCTTTTCGAGTCCAAGCACGGGCTGAATATACAGGATGCGGATACCGACCATGACGGCATAGATGATGGGGAAGAGTTGAATTACTGGAACGTGACGAGGGGGCTGGACATGGATACCGCTATCTCCTACTGCAAAATCCCGGATGTTGATGGGGATAATATAACGGACGGGAAAGAAATCAAGGGCTATGATGTGAAAATAATCACAGGGTGGAAATCAGATGGCACTCCAATCTCTGAGATGCGTTACATATCTCCGAAAGAACTTGACCCTCTAACACCCTATGCCAATTCCACAGGTGTGTGGCTCGATACAGATAAGGACGGAATTCCAGACATAGCTGAGAGCATGCTTTCAAATCGTTCTTTGTGGAGTAAGTTCCGCACTGAATATTCGGAACTGTGGAACAATTATTCTTGGGTTCCTTCTTATTTCTGGACTTTATACGGTAAAGATTTGGGCAAGAATCACAATTCCACATCAGCGCTGGAGAATGCCACAAATGAAATAATATATACAGCTACTGCAATAATTGGGGCAGGGATTTTGGTATGGATGAGTTATCTCACAATAAAATCGGTGCTAAGCATGTCACTCACGGATATTGTTGCAGGGGGAATAGGAATGACCAATGAAATATTCATAGGGTTCTTAACTGCCGATGCTATTTATGAATTAAGCGATATGGCACAGCAATACTTTGAAAGTCTGCTTCATGGAATAGCGTCCTATCAGGGAGGCGGATAGGATTGGACTGGATAAGAACGGTGGGCATAGTTGGTATATGGTTGATGTTGATGATAGGCATAATTGATACTATTTTATCTATGATTGCCTATCACTACCTTAAATATTCAAAAAATAGAATCTTATATGAAAAGCTAATGCTACCAGTAGGTATATCCCTAATACTCCTGCTTTTTCTTGTTTTCTTGATAATATTGCCTGTTTTTTATACTAATAAAGTTCCAACAAATATTAAAATTAGCTTAATAATATTATACGTTGGTAGTATGGGATTTGTAATATGGGGTATCAGGCATGAGTATCATAAATACAAGGCATTAGTAAAAGAAGCATCTAACCACTCTTTAGATAGTCCACAAAGAGATGAGAGTTATGAAGGTTAGTACACCCATGCATATTTTGTACAGCAACGTTACGCCTATAAGTGAGATGCGCTATATATCTCCAGAGGAATTAGATCCTCTGGTGCCGTACGGCAACGCGGCGGGCGTATGGGAGGACGCGGACAGCTACGGAGACCGGTACAATCTCACACGAGGATGCCAAAATTTAAATAGAGGATGCGAATTTCAGTGCTGTGGTTTAAATGGTTGAGATGATAAAGCCCCTGCATGTACTTCACGAGAGTCTAAACAAGCCTGTGCTCGTTTCGATGAAAGGGAACAAGGAGTACAGGGGGATGCTGGACGGCTACGACCAGCACATGAACTTAGTGCTCAAAAATGCGGAAGAAATAATAAACGGGGAGTCGAAGGGTGTGTTCAATGTGGTTATAGTGAGAGGAGATACCGTAATTTACATATCTCCACCTTGAGGTGATGCAAAATGGCAGGAAGTGGAACTCCGGCAATGGGTAAGCGCAACAAAAAGCACACGCATATAGTTTGCAGAAGATGCGGACACCGCACGTACAATATTCACACAAAGAGGTGTTCTTACTGTGGCTATCCGGCCCCAAGGAGAAGATCATATTCGTGGGCCAAGAAAAAGAAATGAGTACTGCGGAGTAGCGGGTTTTTTTTCCTCCTCTAATGTCTCCAAGACCATTTATTTTTCCCTTCGCGCGTTGCAGCATCGCGGGCAGGAGAGCGCGGGAATTGCCACTTACGAGGACAAGATGCACGTGGTTAAGGGAATGGGGCTGGTGCATCAGGTTTTCAACGAGTTCAATCTCAGTTATTTGAGGGGAAATGTGGGTATAGGACATGTTCGTTATTCCACCACGGGAGGATCCGTGGAGGAGAACGCGCAGCCCATTTACGTTTTCACCATTGACCATGAGATTGCGGTTGCACATAATGGAGAGATTGTGAATGTGGACGAACTGGTTAAATTTTTAGGCTCTCTCGGCTCCGGGTTCACCACCCGCTCGGACAGCGAGGTGATAGCGAGATTGATTTCCTACGAGATAACCCGCAAGGGCATCGTCGATGGATTGAAGGAGACCATGAGAAGATTGCACGGCTCGTATTCCCTCGCGGTGATGATTGATTCCCGACTTTTTGCAATCCGTGACCCGTTCGGCATAAGACCCCTAGTTTTGGGGGAGATAGAGGGCGGTTACGGGGTTGCATCAGAGAGCGTGGCCTTCGACTCTTTAGGTGGAAAATTGATTCGGGACGTTGAGCCGGGGGAAATAGTGGAGATAACAAAAAATGGATTCGTCACGCATCATGTCTTCCGAAAAAAGAGAAAGGCGCATTGCATGTTCGAGTACGTCTATTTCGCGAGGGCCGACAGCGTAATTGACGGAAGAAATGTTTACGATGTTCGCAGGAGAATCGGGAGAAATCTGGCGAAGGAGCATCCCGCTGATGCGGATTTCGTGGTTCCCGTACCAGATTCAGGGAGAGCGCATGCCATCGGATACTCGGAAGAGAGTGGGATTCCATACGCGGAAGGTCTCATGAAAAACAGGTACGTTGAGCGGACGTTCATACTTCCGTCTCAGGAAAGTAGAGTGAAAGAGATAACAATGAAACTGAACCCCGTGAGATCTGTGGTAGAAGGTAAGAAAATAGTTCTGATAGATGATTCCATAGTTCGCGGAAATACGATGAAAAAGATAGTGAAAATGCTCAGGGATGCGGGCGCGGTGGAGGTGCACGTGCGCATCGGGTCACCGCCAATCGTTGCTCCGTGCTATCTGGGCATTGATATGAAGACAAGGGAGCAGTTCATCGCTTCCAAGAAGAGCGTTGAGGAGATTCGCGATATGATTGGTGCAGATTCTTTAGGATATATCAGTATAGAAGGGCTCGTGGACGCAATAGGCATACCTCGCGAGGATCTGTGCCTGGGGTGCCTTACCGGAGAGTATCCCGTTAAAATCGAGGGGGAGAAAATAAGGCATCAGTGCGATTTGGAAGAATTTTAATGAGAACCGCAATCTATATTATACCATTCTCCATACTCTGATTGTGAAACGCAGAAAGCTGAATATGAGAAAAGATTACGAGTTCCGCTACCTTCTGGGCCAGATCCTGAAGGATTTGCCGGAAGGAGTGCAGGGCTCGATGAAGGGTACCATATACGCCAAGGCATCGAACATAGGGATAAAGGAGGCGAGGGATTTCATTCTCAAGAAAAAAGAGGAGGGTGTGATAGACGAGCTCACCGCGAAGAAACTTATAGATTTGCTGTACAAGTACAGTGTGTACAGATGATTCCCCTCTACCTTCCCAAGAGGATTGACGAAAAATTCAAGGAGAGATTTTTAAAACCCACTTTGAAAATCGGAGAGTACGAGAGTTTCGAGGGCTTTTTGGTGAAATTCCCCGGAGAGAAACGATTCAAGTCTCTGCTCTGGGAGAAGCTATCTCAACCGTATGGAGTTTTCAAAATAAAGGCAATCACACCTTTTCCAGAAGATGGTTATCCACTAATCCCCGTGCTCATTCCATCGTGGATCAATTCGCGGATAAGCGTTGCGCGGGTGGAAGGCAGAATTTACGACCTATCCATGTTCTCTCAGGAAAGCGGAAGATTCATAGTTGCGGATAAAATAGAAAAGCTCAAAGTGGAAAATTATCTGCAATTGGAAAAGAGCGGATTGGATGGTAGGAAGATTTACACTATATTCGACTCCACATTCTCCGAGTTCGCGGTGGATGTTTTTTCATCGTATTTTCTCTCATCTCCGAATTACATGGGGCGAGTTGGGGGAAACGCTCTATCCATTCTGAATGCTAATTCAAAATACTATGCGAACGATTTCAAGCCGTTTTTTTCAATATTTTCTGAGATTTCCAACATTTTGAAGAAGGATAGCTTCAATGTGTCGCTGATTTACGACGACGAACTCGAGATAAAGGTGGCGCCGAAATTCAAGATTCGCTACGATGCCATGGGCCGCAAAGGCGCGAAGAAATTCTACTCGGGAAGGAAAGCCAAGGTGTGGGAGAAGAGCGCAATGACGAGCGCGGATGTGAAGTTCCACGAGCTTATACGATATTCCGATATACCATATATACCCACAAAGGAGGAGGTGACAATCATCGACGAGACCCTTCTCAGAGAATATTCGTTGGATCTCGGATTTTACGCATTCGAAAATCATTTGAAGAATCCGGAAATAGACGAAGATTACGTCCTCTCTTTCAAGAAAGAGCTTATACGGAAGATAGGCAACGAGTTCCCGGAAATTTTAGAAGCCATGCAGATGGGCGTTATAATGGACATCTCGGACATCAACGGCTTCGGAGAGCATGGGGCCCGAGTTAAGAGCGCTTTGGAGAGAATGGATGAAACTGGGATTAGCAAGATTGAAGAAATTTACCTCACATCTTTTGAGCGGCTCTACGATGTTATTGGTTCCAAGCTCAGAAACGAATTGGCGGCGCTGAAGCTCAAGAGCAGGAAGGAGAGAATAATAAACCGAGTGCTGTGGGAACTGAACCAGCTCAAACCAGCGGGCTGGGATTATCAGTATTTTGAGATGAAGATGGAGGAGCGGGGAATCGATAAGAACGTAGACAAAATATTCGAAAATTTGAGAAAAGAGGGCATAGTGCTCATGAAGAGAAAAGGGATATACTTCGCGGTGGCAAATGTGTAATTTTTACCAAAAAATATATGTACCAAATTTTGTCATGATTATAGGATGTCCGAAGAAGTCAGAGTATATGGGACGAATGCGGGGGGGAAGGTAGTTTATATCCCTGATTTTGCGGTATCGCTTTGGAGAATAAAGTTCAGGGACAGGTACGGCATAGATTTGGATCCGGATGTAGCGAGGGTTATTCTGCAGACAAAGTACGAGGAGAGCACTTGGAAATGGAGGCGTGCGGTAAAGCACATAGAGGAAATACTGGTAAACAAGGGCTTCAGCAGGGATCACGCTGTGAAATTTGCTAGGCACGTGGTGGATTTGGCGTTGCAATGAAGAAAAAGGCACTGGAGATAAAGCTTCAGCGATTGCAGGGATTCACCAACCCGAAGGCGAACCTCGAGCAATATTTAACGCCGGCGAACATCGCCGCTGAAATTTTATTTTTCGCGCATCAGATGGGCGATATAGAGGGAAAGATAATAGCTGACATGGGCAGTGGCCCGGGAATCTTTTCCATAGGCGCTTGCTATTTCAATCCTGCCAAGATTTACGCCGTGGAAATAGACGGGGATGCAATCGAAGATTTGAAGAGGAATATCGCATCGGTGAGATGCGAGAAAATAGAAATAGTGAGCGAGGATGTGAAGAATTTCAGAGTTCCCGTGGACACCATCTTTCAAAACACGCCCTTCGGGGCGCAGGTGAGGCACAACGATTTGCCATTTTTGGAAACCGCTCTGCGAATTTCCAAGGTAATTTATACCCTTCACAACTGGGAAACGAGGGATTTTTTAATGGGAAAAATTAGGGAGTTGGGTGGCAGGATAACCCATGTTCGCGAGTTTCAGTTTCAAATACCGCGAATTTACAAATTTCACACAAAGGAAAGAGTGACGAGAAAATTCGTGTTTTTCAGAATAGAAAAGGATGGGGATAAATTAAAATAAAACGTTTGAGATTATGAAACGATGGAAAAAATAGTGGCTCAGGCCAAAGTGTACTTCATAATCGGGTACGGGAGGGACAGCACCACGTACGATGATAAAAAATGGAATCTCAACAAGGTTTATCTAACGGAAAATCGCATAATTTTCAAAATTCGTGATCGCTATTCCGTGATAAATTACGGAGATATCGAGTCTTTGGTTGAGCGAGATAAATATTTCCGGGTCTCGCCGCCCATGGGCTGGTCCCGTGGAAGCATATTGGAGATAAGGCATTACGAAGGTTCCTCAAAGAAGCATGTTTTGATTTCTCTCATCTCCGCAGATTTCGATGTTATAACCAAGATGAAAGCGATAATCGGAAGATTCGCATTCGGTGAGAGAAAGACGATAAACGAGGAGCACAGAAAATTCTTACTTTTAATTTCTTTGGGGATTCGTGATGGTTCTTTAATTCGATATCTCTTAGATTTGACTCCCGAGGGATATGATTCAATTCTCAATGATTTGAAATTAAACGGGTTCGTGAACGAGAATATGGATCTTACAAACGAGGGGAGAAAGAAGATTTCGGAGATAAGGAAAAGAATTTAAATACTGAAATTCTATGCTTCGACCATGATGCTTGAGATTGACGGATGGAAAGTGAACATAAAATTTGCCGCTGCGCATTTCATTCCCTCGCACCACAAATGCTCCCGGCTCCACGGGCACGATTACGGGATAAAGATGAGAATATACGGCGTGGAAAAAGATGGAATACTCTACGATTTTGTAGCTCTTAAGAAAGAGGTTAGGGGAATATGCGACTCTTTGGATCATCACATCCTTATACCGCGGAGGAGTGAAAAAATAAAGGTTGAGGAGAAAGGGGAGAATGTGGAAGTACGGTTCGGAGGGAAATTCTATTCGATTCCCAAAGGGGATGTGGCTTTCATCGACGCTGACATTCCAAGCGCTGAGGAGCTTGCAAAGTACATCGGGGGAGAGGTGATAAAAAAAGTAAAATTTCCCAGCAACGTTAGGGGATTCGAGCTCTGCGTGGAGGAGGGCCCTGGGCAGGGCGCCTGCGAATACTTTGAATTGGAGGGAGAGAGATGAAATGCGTGGTTTTACTCTCTGGAGGTTTAGATTCGAGCACAGTTATTGCGATTGCTTTGAAAGATGGATGCGAAGCGCATGCCCTTTCATTTGATTACGGGCAGAGGCATTCAAGGGAACTTGAGAGTGCGAAGAAGATAGCCGAGTACTTCGGAGTGAAGCACAAAATAATAAAAATGGATCTTAGAAGCATAGGGGGAAGCGCGCTCACGGACGATATTGATGTGCCCAGCAGGGATATTGAAGAGATAGAAAATGAAATACCCGTAACATATGTCCCTGCCCGCAACACCATTCTCCTTTCCTACGCTCTAGCATACGCGGAGGTCATCGACGCCGATTACATCTATATTGGAGTGAATGCCTTGGATTATTCGGGCTATCCAGATTGCAGACCCGAGTATATAAAAGCGTATGAGGAGATGGCTAGGCTCGCCACCAAGAGAGGTGTGGAGGGAAGGCCCATAAAGATAAAAGCGCCCCTGATAAATATGACCAAAGCTGAAATAATAAAGACCGGAATGGAATTGGGAGTGCCTTACGAATTCACATGGTCATGCTATCGTGGAGGGAAGAAAGCCTGCGGGAAATGCGATTCTTGCCTTCTACGCCTTAAGGGGTTCATGGAGGCGGGCTACGAGGACCCTCTGGAATACGAGGAATATCCGGAGTTTTACGAGGAATATCTGAAGAGGAGACATGAAAATGATAGTGGGTGAGTGCTATATTTGCGGTAAAAAAGCCACGCATGTATGCAAGATGTGCGGCAGGCCGGTTTGTGATGATCATTATGTTCCATCGGTGGGGCTATGCGTTAGATGTGCTCATGCGGAAAAATTAAATAAAAAAGATGGCAATCCCCTTTTGTGAACAATGAGGACCTGGTGGCTGAGCTTCTCCGATGGAATTACGTAAAGAGTGAGAGAGTTAAGGAAGCGTTTTTAGCGGTGGATAGAAAAAATTTCATCCCTGAAAAATATCGGGATAAGGCGTATTATGACGACCCCTTACCAATCGGGTACAATCAGACGATAAGCGCCCCGAGTATGGTGGCCACAATGCTTGAACTTTTGGAGATAGAGGAGAAGGATAAAATTCTGGAAATAGGCACCGGCTCAGGATACAATGCGTGTCTCCTCGCAGCTCTCGGGGAGAGGGTGATAACAATCGAGAGAATTCCCCAGTTGCGGGACTTTGCGAAGAAAAACATGGAAAAATGTGAATATCGGGAAAAGGTCTTGGTGCTTTTAGGCGATGGCTCGGAGGGTTATGAAGCGGAAGCTCCTTACGATAAAATCATAGTCACTTGCGGGGCCCCGGATATCCCAGATTCTTTGATTAAACAATTGAAGGACGGGGGACGGCTCGTGATTCCCGTGGGGGGCACCTTTTTCCAGGAGCTATATGTGGTTGAGAAGGAAGGGGAGAAAATCAAAAAGAGAGTGTGGGGTGACGTGGCTTTCGTGCCGATGATTGGCAAGCACGGTCACAGGTGGGCATGATTCTTCAGCAATGATTCTAACTCTTGGGGGGTACTTACGATGTAATCAGGCTGATATTTTTCTAAAAATTCCCGGGTTCTGTTTCCCCATGTCACCGCTACACTCTTCACCCCGGCGTTCTTCGCGGCCAGGATATCCATCTCCGTGTCTCCAATCATGAATGTTCTATTTTTTTCCGCGCCTATTTCAGATATTATTTTAAAAATTCCTTCCGGATTCGGCTTCACTTTTCTCACGGAATCTGCATCTATCATATCGAATCTGTCCAAAATGCCTAGGTACTTTAAATCGCGGTATGTCCCAGCTTTTCCCTTTGAGGTGAGTATCGCCTTCTTCGCTGGAATTTCTAAAACTTCTTGGATTCCATCGTAAAGCCTTATTCTCCGGGGATTTAGAGAGAAAAATTCCGCCCTTATTTTTTCCACTATTTTTTCGTCCTCTCTTCCGATTAATTTTTCGATTACTTTGTTCAACGGCAATCCCACGGACATTCTCAGGTCTTCCATTCTTAGCGGAATTCCTTCTCTTGAAAATACCGATTTGAATACGATCTCTATTTCAGGCCAGGAGTCGATTATTGTTCCGTCCACGTCGAATATCAGAAGCATCTCACCCTGAACGTATTGCGGAATAAATTAGTTTCTCAATGTATATAGAGACCTCCGTTCACATCTATGTTCGCACCGGTGATATAATCTGCTTCTTTCGATAAGAGAAATGCCACCGCGCCCGCCACGTCTTCCGGCCTGCCGATTCTTCCCAGCGGTATTTCCCTTGCCCTCTTCTCTCTCTGCTCAGGGGTGTAGTTCTTGATTATATCCGTGTCGATTGTTCCAGGTGATATTGAATTAACCCTTATTTTAGGGGCGAGTTGAATTGCCAGTGAGCGCATCAGTCCTAAAACTCCGGCTTTGGATGCGCCGTAAGCTACGCTGCTCTTTGAACCCTTGAATGCCAGTTGCGAAGATATGAATACTATTCTACCTCCCTCCTCCATGCATGGCAGTGCTGCTTTTACAGGATAGAACGCTCCGCTTAAATTAATATCAATGGTATTTTTCCAGTCTTCCAAACTCATCTCTTCCACGTTTTTTCGGATGTATATGCCTGCATTTAAGATTAGTGCGTATATCTTTCCGTATTTTTCGCAAAAATCCCCAATCATTTTTCCAACTTCTTCGTATTTAGAAACATCCGCTTTCATCGGAACGGCTTCTCCTATTATTTTCCTTATTCCCTCCGCTTTTTCTCTCGATTTATTGTAATTCACCAAAACCCTGTAACCCCTTTTTCCTAGTTCGATGGCTATCGCCCTTCCGATACCACGGGATGCGCCGGTAACAACAACATTCTTCATAATTGGGTAAAAGAAAAACAAAATAAAAAATTTCACAAAAAGGGAGAGAGGATTAGATTTCCTCCAGTGCTTCTTCTTCGTTTTCTTTGGTTAAATCTTCTTCGCTGTTTGCTTCCTCAGTTGGTGCACTCTCAGGTGTTTCTGCTCCACCTTTGTTTCCCTTCTTGAGCAATGCGCCAAGGGCAATTATTATTGCCAGTATGGCCAGTGCTATTCCTGCATATCCTAACATCGCGTTCATACCTATACTGGAATCCTGTGCTTTGTTCTTCTCTTGAATATCCCCTACTTCTTGTTTGATCTTGTCCACCTGCGCCGATATGTTGTTTATCTGCGTGTTAATGGAGGTTATGTTCTCGTTGATCATGTGTATTAAATCGGTTCTGGTGTTTTCGATGGCGTTATTTAGTGCAGTTACGTTCTCGTCCAAGGCAGTCTTCAGTTCGCTGAGCTGCGCGGATAGATTGTTCAGCTGAGCCTGCATAGAACTTATCTGTGCGTTCATAGAGCTAAGCTGTGTGTTTATTGAGCTGATCTCGTCCTGTATGTGTACAATCTGAGAGTTCAGTGAATTTATTCTGTTCCAAAGCTCTGGGAGTTCTGGCATATAGAGTGCAGTCACCGTTTCTTTGGCCACATTTCCAGCGGAGTCTTTAGCTTCCACTACGAACACGTTTTGTCCTTCCACCAAGGTCGCTTTGTAAGCGAAGTTGCCATTTGAGTCCACAGGCACGCTAACGCCGTTTATGGTCACATTCGCATCTGGATCCGTGGTACCGTTGATCCAAAGAGTGGAGTCATATGTTATTGGTACATTTCCATTCTCAGGAGAGGTTATTGTAAGTGTAGGTGCAGTGGCGTCTACGGTGAATGTCCATGTAGTTGTGTTTCCGTTTCCTCCGCCGTCCTCGTAATAAACTCTAACTTCGTGAGGTCCATCAGCTAAGAGGAACGGAACTGCTGCATACAGATATCCTCCGCTTATTTCTGTTCTTATTGCAGGTATCATTATTCCATCAATCCACCATGTTGCGTTCTTTGGTGGGCTCCATATAACTCCGGTGTCGTTCCAAGCCACCACTAGGGTTGGTTGTGAATTGCCTATAACTCCGGTGGTCATTGGTATTACCGAGGGCTTTCTCTGGTCGAGAGCGTTGAATTGTAGATGCACGGGATACACGCCTTTGGAGCCATTTGGTCCGAAGTACACTGTTGTCATATATGTACCGGCCTCTATTGAATACCCGCTGAAGTTATAGTTGATGTTGAATGTTGCAGGCACTCCCGGATTGATGGATGTGGGCAAATTGGACACATTAACCTGGGGTATATTCGGAAGTCCCTCATATGTGGTTAGTGTAAATGTACAACCTTCTTCCACAGAGTATCCGTTAACTTTCGCTAACCAGTAAGGATGTGCAGAGGGATCTCCAACGTCCACGTATTCGTCTCCGCTATCAGTTGCTGAATATCCGAATAAGTAGAAGTGGTATCCGTCATCGCTGTAGTAAACGTACAAATCTATGTCATCTGTATCTGGATGTATGCTGGTTGCCCTTATTGCCAGATACTTCCAACCTACGGTGTTGTATATGAAGTATTTGTCCTCACCTGTGCTTATGGGGATTCCGGTCTGCTGATCCAAGTACACCATGGGTGTGATTCTAACATCCAGAGCGGATGTTGCGGAGTAGGTAGTGAAAGTTACCGTCCGAGTTCCATTCAGTCCTGTAACTTCTCCAACGTTTATATTCATGCTTTGTGGTGAATAGGTGGTTACGTACACTTTTATTGTAAATTTCTCGGAAGCGCTTGCTCCTGCATAGAGCACGTTGTGGAGCATAATCTCCATCAGCCCATTTTGCATTGGTGCGGATATTATTTCTCTTGGACCACCTGTGCTTGTATACCACGCATACATGCCTGCACCAAGATACATGTTCTTACTCTGGCCCACCACGTGCTCTGTGTATGGACCGAAGTTTGCAGAGTAGTTAGTGGACCAATCATCGGTGGTATTTCCAAGTATGAACCCGTCTATATCCGTGAGGTTATTCTCCCATGATATGTCCACTGTTAGGTATGCGTTATTCACATTAACGTTGTTTGTTATATTTAGGAAGAAGAACCTCCAGTCTCCGGCTTCTGCTCTCCACATCCAGTCGTAGAGTCCGCGCACGTGGCTATTCTCATAAAGATATGTGTTGTACTGGCTCAGATTTTCTCCGCCGATTGTTATCACATCGGAGAGGGAGTTAATCTGCGCTGCAACGAATACAACCACAGGCACTGAGCTAAGATGAGTTCCATCGTTTATCAGTATTTTCCCCTCGTAAACGCCCGGCTTTGCGTTGTTTGGCACGGTTACGGTGGCAGTAACTCCAGCGGTACCATTATTGCCGGATATAGTTAGGGAGGATGCACTAAAGGCTAGCCAATTCCAACTTACTGCGCGATAACCAACCACTTTTACGTGGAAATCAATCTGCACGTCTTTGAGTCTGATTACTCTCAACTGATACCACATGTCTCCGTGGACTCTCTTCATGGGGTCATGGAACATCACATCGATGGTATTGCCCTGTCCGGCGCTCACCTGCATTCTCATTCTATCCGTGTAATTATCTATGGCCGTGTAGTTTATGTAATCCCACAGATATGCAATGTTGTAGGATATGTTCGGATTCTGATGATGTGTGTCATTTGGATCATCCAACGATGTGTAATTTGTGTATGCCATTACCTGCATAAGGTCGATGTTTGATGGAATTCCAAGGCTCGAGAGATTCACCCATTGACTAACGTCCTTCCACGTAGATGCATTGGAAACATTGCCAAGTGAGAAGCTTAGAGTTATGTTTTTCTCGTATGCTATCTTATATATCGCGCTGGATATCTGCACGTTCGCACTGGATGCTGCGCTCCAGTTGTAATTGGTTAAATGTATAGTTTTGCTCACACTTTGTCCAGGATACATTATGCCAGCGAACATTGGATACTCGTGTCCTTCATAGCTTCCAACATTCCAAATATTCGGAGATACTCCTATTCCTCCTTTGCCGGTGATCATGTCTATTGCGCGACTAACGTTTAGCCA
>WAKX01000011.1 GCA_015523125.1 DHVE2 group archaeon
ATGGAAGATAAATTTATTCAGGTTCAGATGGCCGTGTTAAATCTTTTGGAGATGGCAAAGAAAAATAGATTTAGAGTTGCATTAATCCCATATTCTGCGGGCTACAGCGAGGAGTACGTGATTTACCCAACCTTTGATTACGAGGAGATCCGCAATCTTCTTTTGAGGATAAGGCCCAGCGGGGGAACTGTGATGGCGCCGGCAATAAAGTTGGCTGTATCGATGGAACCGGATTTCGTTTTGGTGATAACAGATTCCCACATTTCCGACGTGGCCGAAGCAGTCTCTCTCCTGAGGGACATTCGAAAAAGGATCTTCGTAGTCGAATATTTTGAGGACATGGAGGGGTGGGTGGAAGACATGGAGGACGTGTATTTCGTTACTCCGCAAAATTTGTCATTAAAAACAAAAGAAGAGGTGGTGTAAATGAAAGAAGATTTGAAGACCTTAGTTGAAGAAATAGAGAAAGAGGTTGGCGGGGAAAGCAAAATAAGCGAAATCCCCGTGGAAGATGATAGCGATTCCCGCGAAATAAGATGGTCCGTGCCCGTTGCTGAGAAGGACGATGTCATTCTCGCGACGGTTATTTCCAAGAAGGAGGACAAGCAAATGGTTTCAGTGATAAACAACAAGGGCATGGTGATATACACGCTCACCGAAGATAACATGGAGGTGATGATGAAGCGCATTCGTGAATCAGTGGCGGGCAAGGTGGTTTACACGACGAATTATGACATACACTCGCTCCGTGGATTGGGCAACATGGCCATGGCCACATACGAGTTCATGGACGAGAAGTTTAAGAGGAGCATGAGGGAGAGCAGCGCCATGTTCAAAAGGATCACAAGAACTACGGTTTCTCCAAATCCTCTCCCCATTCTCATCGATCGAACCCTTCTTCTTTATTACATGTACCTTGTCCTCAAGCGAAACCCGAAAAATATAAACATTGGAAAGTACATGGTATACGTGCACATCTGAGGGTGATGTTATGAAGTTAGTATCTACAATGGGCTGGAACGCGGAGGTCGTTTTGGAACCCATAAGAATATTGAATCCCGAAGAGGCAGTGGTTTTTTACGGATACTACGACCAGAGGAACAGGGAGAGAATCGAAGAAGAGCTAAGGAGATTGAACGAAGCACCTGTGAAAGTAAAATTGGTGCGCGTAGACCCGTTCTCGATGGAAGATTGCATTGAGAAGATGAAACCCCACATTGATGATGGCACCGTTGCGAACATCACGGGTGGTACAAAGATAATGTCTTTCGCACTATCTCTATTAGCCACTCACCGAAGGGGCGGCGAGATTCCAATAATTTACTACATCACGGAGGGTAAGAAGGGAAAAATAGTAAGAATTCCAGCAATATTCGAGAAGATGAAGGTTGATTTGAATGGGGATAACGCCAGTTCTTACATTCTCCGCGTTCTGATGAATGCAAACGGCAAAAAGTTATCTACGAGGGAAATAAAGGAAAAGATGAAGGCCATGGGAAAGAATGTTGAAGGTAGCACATTCAATCAGGCCAAGAACAATTTGCTCTGGTACAATCTAATTAAGGAGGAAAAAGAAGGACGAAGGAAATTTTACGAAGTCTACCCGGTTGCCAAGATATTCGTTGGGGGTGAGGAACAATGACCTCGGTGTTCGTGACTGCATTTACGATATACACCTATGATAACGAATACCGGGAAAATCTTAATTTGCAGGAAGCGGAGAAGTTCTGGAGCGGTTTAGAGCATGCGAGGGGAATGGAGAAAATCTATGTTTTTATGGATGTGGATTTCAAAAATATATCAAAAATCATGAAGAAATTCACCAAGGCGGAGAGGGACGCAATAACTAAGAAGATTCTGAGCCAAATCGATGTTTACAGGGAAAGGGGAACTCTAAATGTTATCCCTGTGGACCTCTATAACTATGAAAAAACTTACGGCGCGGTTAAAGATGCCATAGAGGATTTGGAGAAGAACAACAAAGTGGAGAAAATTTACGCAAATCTCAGTTGCGGGCACAAGGTTGGCGCTCTTGCGATTTACACCTCATTGTTAAATTTCACGCACAAAAGAGGGAAAAGGGTTGAGTTCAAGCCCTTCCACGCTGAAGAGGTCATAACTCATCTTCCCAACGTGAACATAAGCAGCAGAACCACCGAGGAAGATTACGAGAAATACCTCGAGATATTTGTGAATCCAATCACGTACGAGGAAGCAAAGGATAAGATAAAAAAGATGGGCAATAGGGATAGAGAGGTGGAAAAAATATTGATGAACCTGCTGGATAAGAGGAAATTAATAGAAATGAAAGATGGAAAAATAATGTTGACCAAAAGGGGAAGAACGTTACTGGCTTTGAATCATTCGTTGGAAGGTCGCTGATTCTCTTCTATATATTCTTTGTACAGCTGGTACGCAATTTCTCCGCCTTCTCCCAGTATTTTTTCCCAGATCTCCTTTTTCACAACCAAGTATCCCGAGTTCGTCTTTTCGATTTTTTTCATGGCTTTCCCATTTTCATCTATTCCTCCACAGAGAAATTTCAGCAAAGAGGGTGTGGAGCCCCAGAGTGAAAGGCACACATCCTCAAATCTCGCCGCTTCGAAGGACAGATTTCTCTTTAACACAGCCAAAAAGAATTTCATCTCCAAAGGTGATAGCTCAGACACTTCCTCGTAAATATGTCGGTAGAGGCTAAATATGCTCTCGTATTCCAACGGAACTGGAGAGTTCGGCGCGTTGTTGTAATTCTCCCTGTCGAGCAAAACTCCGAATTTCACAATGGGAAGAACACCCGCAGGCTCGTTGAGTAGAAATTCTAAGGGAATCAGAGGGTAAAATGGGTATTCTTCCACCAGTATTCCATCCTCGTCGAATTCTACTTCTTCAATTGGTATTTTTCCGTTTACCAAACTTTTCATTTCAATCACCCCATATGTGTTTCAACATCTCTTTCGCTGGCTTCAGGATCACCATATTCGGGTTCATATTTTCATCATCGGATTCTATTTTTCTCACGCTTTCGATTTTTAAGAATCCCTTGCGCACTAAGCCCAGCATCTCCGCCGTTGTGAAATTATCCAAAAACATCTCGTGGAAGCCGTCCTTCAAAATTTCCTCCATCATTTTTTCCAAAGCGCTCAATTCTCTCGCATTCAACTTACCCTCCTTTTTTATTTTTTTCATTATTTCCTCCTCTTCGTTTATGAAATGCACATCCTCGCCGTAGATCCTCTTAACCTCGGTCTTGAAAGCCCGCAGCACGTCGCTGTTCCTGTAGTTGAGTACCCGCTTCGCCGTGCGGTAAATCAGGTACCAGCCGTCTCCGTATTTCAAATCGTACGCGAGGGCGTAGTTGTTTATCCATGCGAGCCTCTTTTTGAATCTCTCGATATCTCCGCCATCGTAATCTATGGTGCAGTACTCTACGAAGGGGCATTTGGAGCAGTACATGTGCTTTCTCCTCTCGCCGTCGAATCTCAATCTACTGGGGAGAACTATCCCTTCGAATAGCTCCTTGTCGTTCTTCACCGAGAGCACGCTCGCCAGAAATATTTCGGCGGAGTTGAAAAGCGGATAATATTTACCGTTGACCTGTACCTTGTGCTCATCAGGTATGTTTTCCCGTATGTACTTCGAGTACTCCTCGCCGAAGGGCGCGCCTCTTTTTGAATCTTCTATGCCCCCCTCGATTAACACGGATATGATTGAATCCACCCCTGAGCTGGAGTACCAACCCTCCGGGAGAGTCATACGGTGGTAGCTCATGTATTGGTATATCTCATGTCGTCCCTGTGTGTCCTCTTTCGTAAAATAGAATATTTTTCCTTTTTTTATCCCATCTTTAACGTTATCTGAAACGGCTAAAAGGGCTATGTCATCGGTGAACTCCGTGAGAACCAACGCGCTATTTTTCTCGTCTAGTTTAGAAAGCACTTCTTCCTCGGTGACTCTGCTTTCCACGTTGCCCTGCAGTATGAACCTCCAAACGCAGATGTGCGGTGTCTCTAAATACTCAATCGGCAAAATCGTCCTGCTCATAACATTTCTACTGCATCGTTGTATTTATTCCTGTCTGCGAAGATTCGGGGGGAACTTAATCTTCTCGCACGATGTCCTTAACCATATCCTTTGCCTGCTCCCTTTTCTCTTGGAACTCCTTCATCCACTCTTCCACTATACCTGCCGCTTCCTTCTTGCACGTCCCGCATGTTCTATCCCCTTTCTTGCACGAATCGTATATTTCCTTGAGGTACTTGTCGTCGTCGATGAGGTGGTAAGCGAAGAACTCGTAAACCGAGCATTTTTCAGGTTTTCCCCCGTATTTTCTGTGCTCCTCCAGCGTTGCACCGCCGCCCGTTATTGCTCGCATCACCTTCCTCCGAGCTTCCTTGGGTGAATCCGTTAGAAATATTGCGCTGTCGGGCACCGATGAGGACATCTTCTCGCCGGTTAAACCTGTAATTAATCTGTGATACGTCGCGGAGGGAGCGAAGAATCCGAAGGGATTTTCTCTCTTTTCGTATTCTATAAGTTTCTCGTTGATTCTCATTAGCATTTCTTTTTCATCTTCGAAGCCCGAGAGATACAACGCTTTGTACGGGATATTTTCTTCCATTTTCAATCCGAAATCTTCCAAAACCGCCTTGATTTCCGGAATTACTCTTTCCTCATTTTTACCTCGATAAAATACCCCGATTTTGTCGCCCTGCTTCACCACCGAAAACATTCTCCAACGATCCACGAGATCCCGGGTTAATCTCAGATGCGGATCCTGATCAACGCCCACGGGCACCACGGTGGGCCTGCGCCCTCCAAAGCGGTCCAGTTGAACATGCAAGATGTCACCTACTTGAATCAGCGGGGAAAATATGTGGCTCATATTGGCTTCGTTGCCGAACCCGTATATCTTCAGAAATTCGTTGATGTTTATTTTCTTCCCCAATTGCCATGCGAGGTCCTTCACTTCCCTGCGCTTGGACTGGAAGTACACTTCCGCTCTCTCAGGGGATATGCCCAAGGCGAGATACGAGGGAACGTACTCTTCCAGCGCGATTTTTCTCGCTTTGTCCAATGATATTCCTCTCGATGCATATGCTTCGATGTCCGCCACCGCAATATGAACATCTCCCCCGTGATTCTGATAGTAGACAACTTGGTCGATGGTCATTTTATGCCCGAAATGCATACGCCCGGACGGCATTAATCCGGTGAGAACCGCAAAATCCTCGTTTCTCTTTATCCTGTCGTAAATGAGCTGGAAATCGCGGTGTCCGAATATTATGCCCCTTCTGAATAGCCTTGGGGCATCTGGCAGATCAAACTTGAATTCCTCAATTCCAAATTCATCGCGGAGCCTTGCGTAGTCTTTGAACTGGTGCGAAGCCCAAGGGTTAATTACCTCCATGCTGGGATTATTGGCGCTTTGAATAAAAAGGTTTTTCGAGGATGCACCTTTCGCACTGCTCTTTTCTCTCTTTCACGTATTTCACCGCCATGCCCATGGCATACCTGACTTCCCCCATGTGCTTCTTCATCGATGTCTCGAACTCTTCTTCAGCGCCCAATCTTCTCAGTTCTTCTAATATCTCCAAAAGTTGATAATAGATCGAGAATCGCTCTTCTGGAAGGGTTAGAAGTATTTCTCCCAATGAGAGATGTAAAAGCTCGTTGCACAGCGAAGAAGGTATGTCTGAATGGTCGGAAAAGATATAGTGATCTATCATCGCTTGGAAGTACTCTATGGCCTTGGTGTACTGCTCCACAATCAACAGATTCTTTCTGAGCTCTTCAAGGTCGGGCACGTCTGGAAGCTTGATTATCTCGGATATGGTATTTTCCATCCTATCCAGATTTTTGAGCATTTCCTCGTAAAACACGCCGTCGAGATATTAATCCGCCACGGGACATCATTAATTTCATGCCGAATAAAATTTTCGAAATCGGCGTGTGAATTGGAGCTACCGAGGGAAATAAAGTGACGAGGGTAAATAATTCTTTTTGAAATGAATGGATGATGCTGGGTATTATGTGAAAAAATGAAAAAACATTAATATATCTGAATTTTTTATCCCCTATAGAGAAGAGGGAGTTATATACAATGAATTGCTGGGGCTTTGCGAGTAACAATTCCGAAGATGGTACGAGATGAAACGGGAGTGAAGAAAGGAGACGAGGTAGATA
>WAKX01000012.1 GCA_015523125.1 DHVE2 group archaeon
CTTCTCACCTCAATGAGCCATGGCTCCCATCCTTATTTATCTTTCGTTATGAATTCTGCGAACTCTTAAATAGAATTTTCTAATCTCCATCCTATAATGTGCGAAGATATAGAAGAAATAAAAAAAGAAAGAGATGAGTACAAGGACAAATATCTCCGCAAGCTCGCGGAGATGGATAACTATCGGAAGATGATGGAAAGAGAAAAAGAAATGGAGATTGAAAGATGCAGGAGAGAGATCATAAAGGAGTTCTTAGATCCATACGAATCTCTTCGCAAGGCTGTGGATTCCCTGCCTGACGAGGAGAAAGAGGGAATAGCACTAATTCTGAAACAGATGGAGAAGGTAATGGAGAAATTTGGGCTGAGAGAAATAAAAGCTAAGGGTGAGAAGTTTGACCCTATGCTCCACGAAGCAATTGGCGTGGTGGATGGCGAGGAGGATGATGTGATCGTTGAGGAGTATCAGAAGGGCTATATGCTCGGAGATACGGTATTGAGGCACTCTAAAGTTTTGGTTTCTAAAAAGGAGGTGAAAGAAGATGAGTGAGAAAATAATAGGAATAGATTTGGGAACGAGCAACTCGGCCGCGGCTGTATACATCAATGGGAATGTCAAAATTATTCCTAGTGCGGAAGGCAATACACTGTATGGGAAGGCTTTTCCATCTTATGTGGCAATTACTAAAGATGGGCAACTACTGGTGGGAGAGCCCGCGAGAAGGCAAGCTCTTACGAATCCGGAAGGTACCGTTTACGCATTCAAAAGAAAGATGGGAACAGATTACAAATACAAGATTCGCGGTAAGGAGTTCACCCCGCAGCAGCTATCTGCATTTTTGCTTCAGAAGATAAAGAGGGACACCGAAGCGTATTTGGGCGAGGAAATCAAGAAGGCGGTTATAACCGTGCCCGCTTATTTCAACGACAATCAGAGGCAAGCCACGAAAGATGCGGGGGAAATCGCGGGATTGGAGGTTGTTCGGATAATTAACGAGCCCACCGCCGCAGCTCTCGCTTACGGAATAGACAAAAGCGATGAGGAGCTCAAAATCATGGTTTACGACTTCGGAGGAGGAACCTTAGATGTGACTATAATGGAGTACGGAAGCGGCGTGTTTGAAGTGATTTCCACGGCGGGAGATACCCAATTAGGTGGCACGGATATGGACAACGCAATAATTGATTACATCGCCGAGGAGTTCAAGAAGGAGCACGGGGTGGATTTGAGAGAAGATAAGAATGCGTTCATCCGATTGAAAGAAGCGGCCGAGAAGGCGAAAATTGAACTCTCCACAGTTCTGCAGACGGATATCAATCTCCCGTACATAACAATCGTGAACGGAGAGCCGAAGCATCTCAATATGACTCTCACGAGGGCAAAGTTAGAGGAACTTGTTAGGCCGATAGTTGAGCGCTCCGCTAAAAGTATTGATACCGCTTTGAAGAACGCCAATCTCACAAAGGACGATATCGACAAGATTATTTTAGTGGGTGGGCCAACAAGAATGCCCATCGTGCAGAAATTCGTGGAAGATTACATGGGCAAGAAAGTTGAGCGAGGCATAGACCCAATGGAGTGCGTGGCAACCGGAGCGGCTATTCAAGGCGCGGTTCTGGCGGGAGAGGTTAAGGACATTGTTCTCTTGGACGTCACTCCTCTAACCCTTGGAGTTGAAGTTTTAGGCGGATTAGTTGAGCCTTTGATTCCCGCAAATACAACTATTCCCGTTCGAAAATCAAAGGTGTTCACCACCGCAGCCGATAATCAAACAACCGTGACCATTCATGTGGTTCAGGGCGAGAGGCCCATGGCAAAAGACAACGTCTCTTTGGGAATGTTCAACCTCACGGGCATACCTCCTGCTCCTCGCGGGATTCCTCAGATTGAGGTCACTTTTGACATCGATGCGAACGGAATTCTGCATGTGAGCGCGAAGGATCTCGGCACTGGAAAGGAAACGGGAATAACGATTTCCGCGAGCACCAAGCTGTCCAAAGAGGAAATAGAAAAGATGAAGAAAGAGGCGGAGAAGTACGCGGAAGAGGACAGGAAGAGAAAGGAGGAAATAGAGAATCGCAACAAGTTGGAGCAACTCATTTACGCATCCGAGAGATCTCTGGAGGAATACGGAGATAAGGTACCTGTGGATGTGAAATCGGAGATAGAAGAGGAGATAAAGAACGCGAAGAAGATACTGGAAGAAGGAAAAGGTGACAAGATAAAAGAAGAGTTGGAAGTGCTTTCAAAGAAGATAGAAAAGATAGGCACAGCCATGTACCAGCAGGCGCAGCAAGCTCAACAAGGGCCACAAGGACAGGAGAGAGAAGAAAATAAAAGAGTTCACGATGCAAACTACGAAGAGAAGTGAAACTATATATGTGATGCCTACCTAACGAACTCGGCGATAAAAATGAAATGGGTAACAAGAGAGTATGTGCATGTGGACCGTGTAGCCTGTCCATGGCTAATCACGAGGTTCATCGATCCCGAAGCGGAATTCGTCTTTGTTCCGAGGGACACGGACCCTAAGAGCATAAAAGAGGGAATACCTTTCGACATGAAGGGCGTTGAGCTTGGGCATCACAATGGCAACTGCTCCTTCGATGCCTTCGTTGAGAAATACAACATTGAGGATCCCGCTGTTAAGGAGATACAAAAGATAGTCCACGAAGCAGACACGCATGTGGAAGAGCCATCGCCCCTTGCGATAGCACTGAAGATTTTGGCGAAGGGCTATCGCTTGGCGGCGAAGGACGATTACGAAACATTAGAGAAAGAATTCCCCCTGTACGACGCGCTCTACGCATATTTCAAGCACGAGTTAGAAAAGTGAAGCGGTATGGGTAAGGACTATTACGAAATCTTGGGCGTGAGTCGAGACGCCACGAAGGATGAGATAAAGAGAGCGTACAGAAGATTGGCTAAAAAATACCATCCTGATCTGAATCCAGAGAACCGTGAGGAAGCGGAGGAGAAATTCAAGGAGATCAGCGAGGCTTATGAAGTTCTCATGGACGATAAAAAGAGGGAAATATACGATAAATACGGCGAAGAGGGGCTGAAGGGAAGGGTGTTCAACGAAGGGGGATTCACATGGAACGATTTCACTCATTTCTCAGATTTGAATGACATATTCGGCGGGTTCGGTGATTTCTTCCGCGATTTCTTCGGATTCTCATCTGAGCCAAGGCAGAATAGGGGTAGAGACATAGCGGTTAGGGTTAATGTTGATTTAAAGGATGTAATTACAGGGGTAGATAAGGAAGTTAAAGTCAAAACATATATCACTTGTCCAGTTTGCCATGGCACGGGTGCAGCCCCAGGCTCATCCATAAAGATATGTCCAGCATGCGGCGGCACAGGACAAAAGAAAGTTGTCAAAAGGATGGGGCCTATTCAATTTGTAACAGTTACAACATGTGATGTCTGCCATGGCACAGGAAAAATTATAGAAAAACCCTGTCCTGAATGCAGGGGTACTGGAAGAGTTTTGGGTGAAAAAACTTACAAGGTGCACATCCCTCCGGGCGTTAGGGAAGATGATGCACTGCGCATCAGTGGTAAAGGAGAAATGCCTGAGGGAAGAGGTGTACCTGGAGATTTATACGTTTACGTGCACATAAATATGCCAGATGGCGTTTGGATTGATGGTTTAGATATCCATAAGAACATAAGTGTGCCTTACCCCATTGCAGTTTTAGGAGGAGAGATAGATGTTGATTTCTTAGAGGGTGTGCAGAAAGTGAAGATTTCACCTGGTACACAAGGAGGTTCTACACTAACTATTAAGGGTTTAGGCTTGCCCCCATTTGGTGGAGGAAGAAGAGGTAATCTTGTTTTGCATATTGAGATAGAGGTGCCCAAGAAATTGAGTAAAAGGGCAAAAGAGCTTGTAAAACAGTTGGCAAAGGAAATAGATGTGGAAACTAAGAAATCTTGGTTTTCGAGGTAAATTTCAATAGAATTTTTAACAAGAGTTATATACCCGATGTCCATGCAGGGGGCCATGGACGAGAGTATTGAAGCGTATGTGCTCCTAACCGTAGAGATAGACAAGGTAGAAAAGGCACTTAAAGAGATAAAGAAGAAAGTGAAAAATGTAAAAGAGGCAAATGCTGTGACTGGACCCTATGATGCAATATTGCTTGTTGAAGCCTCAAGTCTCAGGGAACTCACCAGAGTAATACTCCCAAAAATATACACAGTTGAGGGTGTAATAGATACTACAACGGCAATGGTTATCCCTCAAGAGTGATAAACAAGAGAGATAAAAATGGTTACCAAGGGAAAAACCGCAGAGTACTACGCACATCTAAAAAGAGTAAGAAAACGTAGAAAAAGAAGGCAACTACTCTTCATTCATGTTAAAAAAGCCAAAAGAAAGGTAGTTTTGAGGAGATACCACATTCGCGTTGAAAAGGAAAAAATCACTCCCAAGGAAGGACTTGCAATTTTAGTTGGCACTCAAATAGGCGCTGGTGTTCTAGGGCTACCCTATGCAGCCGCAAAGGTAGGTTTAATTCCTGCTACACTTATTCTCTTTGGAGTAATGCTCCTTTTGCTATTCACTGCTATGATTATTCTAAAATTATCCGCGGGAATGAATGGGGCACAGATGAGTACCATAACGGAGAGGATATTGGGTAAAGCCGGTGGCTGGACAATGTATTTAAGTATTACAATCATGAGTTTCGGTGCTCTTTTAGCTTATATTGCAGGTATGGGTAATGTATTTTCACAGCTTTTTGGCATTGATGAAAATCTGGGTGCACTAATATTCTGGGCATTCTCATCCTTCATTGTATATCGTGGGCTCAAAACCAGCGGTAAGGCGGAGCTTTTAATGTATTATTTTATGCTCATATTGTTTATAGGAGTAATGGGCATGCTCGTACCCTATGCAAAACTTTCAAATGGACTTTATATAAATTTTGCAGGTATCATATCCATGATGGGCATTGCTATTTTTGCACTGGGATGTCACACAGTAATACCTGATGTTTACAAGGCAATTGGAGATTACAACAAAACAAAGAGGGTTGTAGTTTTAGCGTTTCTAATACCCACATTGATATATGCATTTTTCATGGCAGTTTTTCTTCTGGCTTTTGGGGAAAAAACTCCACAAATCGCCACTCAAGGTCTCAGTCAGATGTATGGATATTGGGGATATTTAATAGGAAACATAATCCCATTTATTGCAATAACCACTAGCTTCATAGGAATTGGGTTAGCACAGCAGAGCAACACCGTGGAGTACCTAAGAATGAAAAAAATTGTGGCATGGAGTCTCACCACCATTCCCCCCTTGCTTGTTTATATTGGAGGAATTAAAAATTTTGCAGATGTGCTTGCATTTGCAGGGGACACCGGCGATATGATGTCTTTTATAATTCTCCCAATTTTGATATGGGTAGTGTGGATATATAAGAAAAAGAGAGTTGCTCCATAAATAGACATTTTAACAGAAAAGCATTGAAACTTCTCATATACTTCAGATAATTTATTCTGCATTTCAGAGTAATTTAATGTATTATAAAACACAAATGTATATAGATGCATGGTGATGGCATGAACGAAGTATCTGATTTGAAAAATGTGCTAGAGAGAATTGAGGGGAAACTTATCGCGGCGAGCAAGATGTACTCAGCTCTGAACTTCGCAGTGTGGGAAGCCATAATGATTCTGTATTATGTACTTGAAGCTCTCTTTGATCTTTATGCTTGGGAAACAGCTATTTACTGGATTGTGGGCTTTTCTCTAGCTATGTATTTCTCCTATATAGTGGGCAAAAGATTGAGCAATTTGGAAAAAAATAGAGACAATAAAAAAGCTAGAAAATGTGGTATTTTAGTAGGAGTATCTTGGGGTATAGGTGCTTTTCTTGGATTTGGCATAGTACCAGCCATGAATATAGGGGTTAATATGGAGGCAAGTTTTTCAATGGGTCTGCTTAGTTTTGTAGCTATTGGAGTGTTCGGTATGTGGCTTATCTATAGCTATTATGGGTGTAGTTCGAAAGAAATAACACCTTCCTTTATTATTCCAGCCATGGGAGTTCTTGTAGTAATGAGCATAAAAACAGGTGCGGTGATAATAGGTGGATTCTTCATAGCACTTGGATTCACACTTACAATTATATGGTACCTTTACAATGCCTTCCATGCAATTGAGGGATAAAGTATGGAGCCATTGCAAGAGATTGCAAAAAACAACGTTCTTGGAAATCCAATTCGTCTAGCCATAATGCTTTATCTACTTCCTAGGGAAAGAGCTTTGTTTATCAATATTCAAAATGCATTGCAAATAACCCCTGGAAATCTGGATTCTCATCTTCGTACTTTAAAAAAGGAAGGGTATGTAAAAATTAAGAAAGTTATAGCAGATAGACCTAGAACAATGATAGTTATGACAGATAGAGGCGCTCAAGAAACAAAAGAATACTTGAA
>WAKX01000013.1 GCA_015523125.1 DHVE2 group archaeon
CTATTTTTTCTTCTTTCCATGTTGGATAATAACAAATCATGATATAAAACAGTTTGCATTATTTGCTTTGAAAAATTCTTTTTAAATATTTAATTTAGAAATTTTACGGCAGAAAAGATAATAATGAGCAATGATATACACCGCTAAGGGCCCGTAGGCTAGTCTGGATAGACTGTAGGTCTTCGGAATCTACGACCCGGGTTCGAATCCCGGCGGGCCCACTAAGCCCCTTTCTTAGAAAGAAAGGTGCTTTACCCCCAAAGAAATATTTTATGGCGGCAGGAGGTTATAGGAACTCGCAGGTGGTTCCTAAGTTGCAACTTATCCCATCAATGAAAATCGACAATTTAGAAATTGATTCACAATATCAATCGACTATGTATCCAATCAAAGGAGAATAAAAATTAAACTAATGATTAGCGCTTATTCGCCCTTCTCTGCCTCTTCAGGCGGCGCATTTTCTTCTTTCTCCATTTCCATCGCATTTTTCCACGTTTTTTCCAATCTCTTGAACTACGCTTCATCGTAACACCAGAGTTCCGTAAATACAACATAAATATAAAGATTACTAAAAATGAGAAGTCCATCATGAAAAATCTATTCGAGTTTTGGGAAAATTTTAAATATTGGCGCAATATAACGCATTGAAGAATAGCGGGGTGGGGTAGCTAGGAAATCCCGCCGGGCTCATAACCCGGAGATCGGTGGTTCAAATCCACCCCCCGCTACTACTCTTAGCATACTACTTTTTGCTGTTTTCTATATTTTCCCTAATTACGCGTTCCAGGGATTTTATCGCGATTGATACCACTATTCCTGTTAAAATCATCCCGAAAATTGGGAGAACGAATGCACATAGAATTTTCCCGAGAGCTGTGTGAGGGGTCACATCTCCGAAGCCCACGGTGAACGCGGAGATGAATCCCAAGTATATTCCTTCCCATACACCGATTCCTTCCGTGTATCCCAACATTATGCCAAAGATGAGAATTATTAAGAAAAGAGAAAACAGAACTTTCTTTGCATAGTATGAAACTTTCACGAACTCCACGAAGAACTCTCGAAATCCGATTGGTCCGATGTCCAAATCATCGTCCATTACTTATGCAATAACGCACATAGTATATTTTATTTTTGAATTTACCTTTTCATACTCTTCCTGCTAGCTAACTCTCGCATGTAGTATTTTTCCCCGTTGTACTCGACCACCATTATTTTTCCCTCTCTCACCATTTCCTCCAGTTTTTCGATTTTTTCGCCGGTTCTATGCAACAATTCCATCACCGCATCTTCTCGCATTGGGTGCACCGCGGTTATGTTTAGCAAATCCTCCTCGAAGTTTCCGGTGGATGAGAATTCATTCCCTTCGTACTCTGTAAGAAATTCCACCTTTGCATACTTTGAAAATTCGGAGTAAGCGTAGTTGAGGGTGTAGTTATCCACCTCCTTTACCCATTTTTCCGCTGGAGGTCTCGTGGGCGTGCCGATGTATGCAACCTGCGGTTTTAATTTCCCTATGAACTTTGCAATTTCTTTAATCTCCATTTCGTAATCCACCATGTTTACCAGCATGGTCTCCGTAACTAGCTTTCCTTTGAATTCTTCTCGGAATTTCAGCATTCCTTCTAGTATTTCATCGAGTTTCAAAGATTTGTGGGGTCTATCTACGAATTTCCAAATCATTTCAGTGACGGCATCGAGCTTGAGGGACACTGCATCGAATTTCATCATATCGGCACGAACGTCCTCACGATTAATGAGAGAGGCATTGGTGATCAGAGCGAGGGGAATTCCGAAGTCTTTCAGCATATCCACTTCTCTTCCCAGATTTATGTCCAAAGTTGGCTCTCCATCGGGCACGAAGGTTATGTAATCCACATCTTCTTTTTTCACTATTTTTCCCACATCCTCGTAGATTTTTTCTGGTGGGTAGAATTCCCGCCGTTCAATTTCCATCCTCAATGTGTTTCCTATTTGGCAGTAAACGCAGGCGTAAGTGCATACTTTGTCGGGTATATTGTTCACTCCCAAGCTCCTTCCGAATCTCCTTGATGGCACGGGGCCGAATGCGAGCATGAGGGGGAATCGCGTTGGAGGTATAAGAATTGTTATATCACATATCTCCATGTCTCCGCATGGAAGGTCAAAACAGACTCGATTGGGCCTATGCACATATGGACGTAATCCAGAAAATCAGGGAGAGATTCCTCAAAGAGAAACCGTTTGAAGGTCTGAAAATTGGTATGGCTCTACATGTCGAGGCGAAAACCGGAATTTTAGCTTTGACTCTACGAGACGGAGGCGCAAACGTACGCTTAGCCTCATGCAATCCCCTGAGCACCGATGATTCCGTTGTTGAAGCTTTGCGAGAAAGAGGTCTAGAGGTGTATGCGAAGAAGGGAGAAACGAGGGAAGAATATTACGAAAACCTGCACAACGTGCTCGAAATGGAGCCGGATATAATAATTGACGACGGGGGAGATTTGACAACCCTGCTTCACACTTCATACTCGCATCTTCCAATCATAGGGGGTAACGAAGAGACAACCACCGGAGTGCTTCGTCTGAATGTCATGGAGAGAAAAGGAGTTCTTAGATTTCCGATGTTCGATGTGAACGATGCCAAGATGAAACATCTCTTCGACAATCGATACGGCACTGGACAGAGTACTTTAGGTGGAATCATGAGCGCCACTAATCTCAGCATAGCTGGTAAAATAGCGGTGGTCGCCGGCTACGGCTGGTGCGGTCGGGGAATAGCAATGAGGCTTAGAGGAATGGGTGCAAATGTAATTGTCACCGAGATTGATCCTGTGAAGGCCATAGAAGCGCGCATGGATGGTTTTCGAGTAATGCCAATGATTGACGCAATAAAAGAAGCGGAGTTGGTAATAACGGCGACGGGAATGAAGGATATCGTTAGAAAAGAACATATTATGGATGCGAAGAACGGATGCATATTCGCAAATGCGGGGCACTTCGACAACGAGATTTCAAAAAAGGCGTTGGAGGAATTGGCAAAGGGAAAGAGAGAGATAAGAAAATTCGTGGAAGAATACGATTTTGGAAACAAAAAGCTCTATCTGTTGGGCGATGGACGTCTCATAAATTTAGTGGCCGGGCAGGGGCATCCTGTGGAGATAATGGACATGAGCTTTGCCATTCAGGCGCTTACTGCTGAGTACATTGCGAAAAATCATGAAAAGTTAGAGCCGAGGGTTTATGCGGTTCCAGAAAAAATCGATAATGAAGTTGCCTGGCTCAAGCTTCAAGCAATGGGTGTGAAAATAGATGAACTAACCGATGAGCAGAAGAGGTACCTGGAAGAGTGGCAGGAGGGCACGTGAGGAAGTTGCTAAACTTTATATAATAGTGGAAAATAACCTCACCCATGAAGGAAATGGAGTTCAAAGTAGTTTCGAAGGAGAAAAATGAAATTGTGGTGGAAGTGCTCAACGCCGACCGCACGCTTCTCATTCCACTGGTAGAAGAGATGAATCGCGATGATAAGGTGGAGTATGCAATTTACCACTTTGAGCATCCCTATTTGGAGAATCCAACCATAAAGATTAAGGTGAGGGAGGGCAAGCCGCAAGCAGCAATAAAAAGAGCTGCGAAAAAACTAGAAAAAATATACGAAGAGTTATACGCTAATTACCAGAGAAGTCTCAAAGCTGTGCAATCGAAATCGTAGGTATGGGCTCGAATTCCACTCCTCTCAGTTCCTCTGGCACCTTTATTTTTATGTATATCTCTCCGTCGTAGGGCACGTATTGTTCCAACTCCACCTTGCCGAATTTTTCCAGAAAAAGCAACGATATGAACACCTTTATGAAGTCTTCCCGTGTGCCATCGTAAAGAACGCTCAGAGCCACTTCGTCCCCGCGCACCTCGGCGAGGCGCTCCCACACTTCCATTATCTCCTCTTCTAAATCTTCTTTGTGAACCTTCTCTTCCAGATTGAACTTGAACTTTTCCCTTATTTTTTTCTTCTTTTTCTTCTTTTCGATTTCCCTTTTGACTTCGTTCATGGCCGATATGAGATCGAACAAGCTCACGGGCGCGCTCTCCTCGCGCCTCACCGGCTCAACCAGCTCCGGTAATGCGGTGGGCTCTTCCACGTATCCATCATCGTAAGAGTAGAAATCCTCGCTGATATCCATTCCGAAGAAGTCATCGTACTGCTCCTCCTCCACTTCCATTTTATCGAGAACCTGCTCGCTCTTTCTCTTCAGTATATCCCAAGCCATGTACACTATTTTTCCGGCGATGATGAAATCTATGTCCTTCTCTTTTTTCACTCTTTCCATGTATATCTTCGCGAACTTCTCCAGGTCTATGTTCCACGGGTTGATTTTTTCATTCATCACGAGTTCGAATATGATTGTGATGGCCTTCTCCACCGGGTCCTTGGCAGCAATATGCGCTCCGTTTTCCAACTCTTCCGCCAACTCGATGTAATGATCAAGTTCAACATCGCTGCCCAGCAACGCTTTGTGGAACATGAGATGCTCCATTACCTCACTCACCATCTTCGCTCACCTCCCCCGGGATTGGTTGAGGATAAACCCGCGATATACCGTCTCCTCTGTTTGTCACACCGATTATGTGGTCCGCAAACTTTATGGTTGCTTTTCTCAGGGATACCACTATGAACTGCGCGGATTTTGAGTTTCTCTTTATTATTCTTCCCAGAATCTCGGAGTTCACACCGTCCAAGAACATATCCACCTCGTCTAAGAGATATATTGGCGAGGGATCGTATTGCTGCACCGCGAATATGAACGATAGCGCTGTGAGGCTCTTCTCCCCGCCGCTCAAGCTGTGCAATCTCTTTATCCCCTTGCCCGGGGGCTTGACCTTGATGATCAGACCGCCCTTGAACGGATCCTCCTTGTTCTCCAGCTCCAAATACGCCTCTCCACCGTTGCTCATCTCTTTGTATATTTTTCCGAAATTCTCGTTGATTGCGTCGAATACTTTGAAAAGCGCGTACTTTTTCTTGTCGTTTAGCTCTTTCACCAATTTTTCGATTTCTTTCTTCTCCTTCAGGAGCGAGTTGTAATCATCCTTCAGAGATTGATACCTTTCCATCTCCATGTCGTACTCTTCCACGCTCTTCAGGTTTACGTTGCCCATGGATGAAAGCTGAATTTGAATATCGTCCTCGTACTTCTTTAGCTTGCTTACCGATTCCACCTTCTCCACCTTTATTCCGTAAGACTCGTATTCCCTGCGGAACTCTTCGTATCTCTGCGATGCCTCGTTCATCCTGCTCATTGCAGTTATCTTTAACTCCTCTTTGACTTTTTTATCGCTGTTCATGGTGGTGATTTCCCGATCTAAATCGTTGATCCTCTTTAGCAGGGAATTGCTCTCGTTCACCAGTTCCTGTATTTTTTCTTCTTCTCTTCGAGCCACTTCCTCGTACTTCTTCTTCTCATTAATCAGCGATTCCATTCTCTTTTTCTCTTCCTCATTTTTCTCTTCGAATCTCTTTATCTCGGATTCGAGGCTATTTATCTCTCTCTCCCCTCTTTCCTTGGAAGAATTCAGGCTCTTCAATCTCTCTTCTAACTTGATTACCTCTCCACTTAGCTCAGAGATTTCTCCTATCAAAGAGGATATCTCTTTTCTCAACGCATCTATTTCCTTTGATATCTTCTCGGGAATCAGGGCTTCCATTTCCCTCTTGAGCGAGTCCCTCTTGCTTTCCAAATTCTCTATCTCTTTTCCCAGTTTTTCCAGTTCGTCCTTTATGGAGTTCTTCTCTTTAATTATCTCCTCTCTCTCGGCGTTCTTTCTCTTAAGTTCCATAAGAATCTTCGACAATTTCTCCTGAAGCCTGTTCTTCTCATTTGTCCACACCGCCAAGTCCTCGGTGCTTACACCGCCAACGGAGTTTATCTCTTGGAGAAGCTCGTCTATTCTCCTCTCCACGCCTTCCAATTCCATCGAAAGCGCGTCGCGCTCTTCTTTCAAATTTCTCAATTTCTCTCCTATCTCGGTGAGATTGCCCATGCTTATTCTTCTCCTCTTCTCCACGCTGCCGCCCACCATGGCACCGCTTGCCTCTATTAACTGGCCATCGAGGGTTACGAGGCGAACTCCCCCCATGAGCTTTCTGGCGGTGCTCAAATCGTCCACAACAACGGTGTCTCCGAACACGTACCAGAATGCCGCTTCGAATTTTTTATCGTATTTTATCAGGTCTATCGCAAATCCATGGGAACTCGGGTCCTTGGCCGCCAATATGGCCCGTCCTCTCGGTCTGCCGGCCAGCATCTTGTTGAGCGGTAGAAAAGTAGCTCTCCCCAGATGATTCTTCTTCAGGTACTCGATTGCCTTGGCAGCCGATTCATCGTCTTCGCAAACTATGCTCATCAACCTATTTCCTGCGGCAATCTGAATTGCGAGCTCGTACTTCTCGTCCACGTTGCCCAGCTCGGCTATTGTCCCATAAATTCCGTGTAATTTCCCGGTATCTCTTGCCGAAAGAATCGCGTTAACCACTGTGCTCAACGGATCCGAGCTCTCCATCCTGCCCCTGAGCCTCTGGTACTCCGCGCTCAATGCGTCTATTTCCTTCTGCTTCCCCTGTATTTCCTTTCTGAGCTGAGCCTGCCTGTTCTTCAACGCTATAAACTCTTCGTTGAGCTTCTTCCTTTTTGATTCGAAGCTCTTGCTCTTGCCCTTTATTTCTTTGATTCTCCACTCTGCATCCTTTATTCCCTCGTCCACCTCTTTCTTCTCCTCCTCCAACTTTGCGATTTCTCTCTCGATTGATCTTATCTTCTCCCCTAAGGTGTTGAACTCGATGGTCTTTTTGCTGTACTCTTTTCTTTTCTCTTCTATTTCCCCGCTTATTTTTTCCACTTCTTCGGAAAGCTCCCTGAATTTTCTATTGGCTTCTCCTATTTTTTCCTCCTTCTCCCTCAGCATTCTTTCCTTTCTCTCTTTCTCATCATTCTTAGCGTTAAGCTTTTCCCTCTTCTCCTTGAGCTCATTCTCCCCGTTTTTGATCTCTTCTTTCAGAGCTTTCAACTCATTCCTGAGAGCTTTAATCTTCTCCCCATTCTCGCTTATTTTGTCCTCTCTGTTCTCTATATTCGTCTTTATTTTAGCGATATCTATCTTGAGCGCATCGATTTTCTCCTTCATGTTCTTGAGCTCTTCCCCGCCTAACTCTCCGATTTTCTTGTCCACCTCTTCCTTCTTCTTTTTCAGTTCTTCAATTTCTCCCTCTTTTTCTTTTATTCTCTCTTCCAATCTCTCCATCTCTGCCTCGTATTCCTCAATCTGTTTCTTGTACGAGTCCATGTTGTCCCGGGACTGAACCATGCGCGCGTACGCGATTTTTGCCTTCGTTTCTTTCAATTTCTCTTCCAGTTCCCTGTATCTGAGCGCGATTTTTCTCTCTTCTTCCAAAATATTTAACCTGTTCTTCAACTCGTCCATCAGAACTTCGATTTTCTCCATGTCCTCCTCTACACCCCTCTTCTTGTTCTCGGCCTTGGCTATGTTGCGGTCGAATTCAGCAATTCCCGAAATGTCGTCTAGAATTTGCCTTCTCTCCATGGGGGTCATTTCCACGATTCTCGTGACATCCCCCTGCTTCACGAAATTGTAGCCATCAGCAGAAATCTTGGCGTGCTCCAACAGCGATAGGAAGTCTTGCAATCTGGCCTGCTCGTCGTTTATGTAAAAATAGCTATTATAGCCGGCTTCGTTATTTGCCTTCTTAACGTATCTTGTGAGCTTCACCTCGTTGCTGTCGATGGGAAGCATGCGATCCGAGTTGTCGAAAATGAGGCTTACGCGGCAGTAGTCTGCGGGCTTTCCCTTCTTTCCGCCGTCGTATATTAAATCTGTCAGACGATTGGCCCTTATGACCTTGGAGCTTTTTGGTCCCAAAACGAAGAGAATTGCATCCCCGATATTGCTCTTTCCGCTCCCGTTGGGGCCGCTTATTGCTGTAAAACCCTCTTTCAGTTCAATTCTATTCTTGTGAACAAACGATTTGAAATTTTCAAGCTCTAGAGCTTTTAGATACATATCCCATCACCTTCATGGCATACTTCGTGTCATATGCATGTCTGATACATGGCAGATATAGTTTTCAAAGTATTTAAAGCTTTTGCAAAACTCTTAAATAGGATTTCGTCATATATTCATATGACAATAGTCAGACAGAGGTGATGATATGAAATACCCATACAGCTTTGGAAGCGCCGTCGGCTACTCCATAGTTCTCCTTGTATCACTCTGGTGGCTCCCGGTGCTGGGCCCCATAATAATTGGATACGTTACCGGCCGAAAAGCTGGAGATCCCCTAAAAGGACTTGTGGCAATGGCCATACCCATAGCTCTCTATTTCGTCATTGTGCAGCTTGTGGCCATGGGCTGGGTGCATGTGCCCCACTTGATTCAGGGATATTTCAGTGGATACCTATCTTCCAGCGTCGCAGGAGCGGTTTTCGTGCCCTATGTGAAGCAAACCTTCGCCATGGGAATGGAGGTAGGAACTAATCTTCTATCGTATCTCTACTATGCTCCCTCGGCGTTCTTCATAATGCTCACCTTCGCCTTCATCGGCGGGGCGATGAGCAGGCAGGTAATCTTAGAGAGGGGAATTTATCCAACGAAGAGCCGCGTGAGGAATATTCCAGCGAAGAAGGAAAAAATTTCAATGTCTCCTCGTAAGCAGTCGATCAGCTCTAAGCCTGTGAAGGCCACTAAAGTGAAGAAACACAATAAGGGAGAGAAGGTGAAGAATCTGGAAAAAGAAAACAAATTCGTGGTTCACGAGATGGACACAAAGAAAACAGTTCCCGTGAAGAAGAAGTACGGGATTACATTTCTCTGATTCTCTCAAAATTTTTAAATATTGCCTCGTTATTCCTTTTTTAGCATATCGGAGGTGAAACCATGGAGAAAAAATGGCTTGTCGTGCTCGTGATTTTACTCTTAGTGGGGGTTGCGTTGGGATATTATTACGTCTCTTTGGGAAATAAACCGGGGATAAGGGTCCTCGCGGCCGGGAGCCTTGCGGTGCCATTCAAAAAGTTAGCCAATGAGTTTGAGGAAAAATACGGGGTGAATGTGTACATAGAGACCGCCGGAAGCATCCAAACGGTGAAAAAGGTGAGCGAACTGGGAATAAAGGCGGACGTGGTAGCCGTCGCCGATTACAAAGCGATTGTGAATTATCTCATGCCAAAGTACACCGACTGGTACGCTAAATTTGCGGAGAATTCTCTCGTTATTGTGTACACAAATCATAGCAAATACGGCTCGCAAATCAACGGGAGCAACTGGATGGACATAATGAAAAAAGATGTGCGCATCGGATTCTCTTCGCCCAACGACGACCCGTGCGGGTATCGCGCGGTGATGATGTTCTACCTCGCCGAATTGAAATACGGGAACGGAATATTCGAGAGTGTGGTGGAAAATAACACCGCGATCGAGGAGAAGAATGGCACCATTATTGTCCCTCCCGATTCTTCCCTCCTGAACCACACGGGAAGGGTGTTTATAAAGCAGAAATCAGTGAGTCTCCTTGCGGATTTGGAGACGGGAAACATAGATTACGCGATTGAATACAGATCCGTGGCGAAGCAGCACGGGCTTCCCTTCATCGAACTTCCAGATGATATCAATCTCTCCAACTCCTCTTTCGATTCTTTCTACGGGAATGCGGTGGTTAAGCTGGCGGACGGAACGGAAATCAATGGAAGCGCCATAAACTACGGGGTAACGGTGCCCAACAACGCTCCTCATCCTCATGAAGCTTACCAATTCGTGAAGATGCTCCTCGGGAAAGAGGGCAAGATAATATTGGAAGATTGCGGACAGATACCCATAACCGAATACTACGGGAACGTGCCACCGGAGGTAAAGGAATGAAGAATCTTCTTATTTATTCTCTTTTTCTTCTCTTAGCTTTTCCCTTCGGTGCTTGGCCTTTCATTAGCGCGTCTTTTATTGTGTTTTTCCACTATTTTTATGTCTCTCATGATAAGAGAGCATTCGTCTTTCTCATTTCTTCCATTTTTTCCCTTCTCTATCTGCCATTGGCGATAATATCCATAATCATTCTCGTATTCATCGCCGACGACGAACCATTCATCAAAGTTTCGGTTTTTCTCTCGGCTCTCATTCTCATATTCATACTTTTCCCCATAGTTTATCTCTTCGTCATTGCGCCTCCAACATCAATTTCCGAGCCTTTGATATCCGTGATTGTAACGAGCATTGTGGCAGCCTCAATATCTACACTTATAGGCATATTCTTCTCTCTCCCCTTAGGATACATCATGGCCCGGAGGGACTTCGCGGGTAAGGGATTTATCGAAGGACTCATAGATGTTCCCATAGTGATTCCCCACACCGTCGCCGGTATTCTTATTCTCCTCATATTCGGCTCATCGGGGATAATCGGGGCTCCACTGGAGTCAATTGGGATAAAATTTTACTACGCTTTGCCGGGGATAATCGTTGCGATGCTATTCGTTAGCATTCCTTTCCTCATAAATCAGGTGAGAAACGGCATAGAAAAAGTAGACGAGAGATACGAGTACGTGGCGATGAACTTGGGTGCGTCGAGAACACGAGCATTCTTAGACGTGGTGCTTCCGCAGATTAAGAAGAATATACTTTCCGGTTCTATTAATTCTTGGGCCCGAGCAATGAGCGAGTTCGGCGCAGTTATAATGATTGCCTTCTACCCCATGGTTGCGCCCACCTACATTTATTATCTCTTTTCAAATTTCGGGCTCAAAGCCTCGCTTCCCGCCACGTCGTTTCTCCTTGTGGTGACCCTTTCAATATTCGTGATCCTTCGCGTTATATCTGGGAGGTACTCCGATGTTAGAGATTAAAAATTTGCTGGTGGAACTCAAAGACATAAAAATCGAAATCCCGCATCTTTTGGTGGAGAAGGGAGATTATATGGCGCTGATGGGAACCAGCGGCGCCGGCAAAACCGTTTTAGTGGAGTCCATAGCTGGATTTTACCCTCTCACGAGGGGAGAGATTTATATAAACAACGAAAGAATAGACACGAAACCGCCCAATAAGAGAAACATTGCCATAGTGTATCAGGATTTCATGCTCTTTCCCCACATGACCGTAGAGGAGAACATAAAATACCCTTTGAAAATCAGAAAAAAAAGAGAGGATATAAGAGAAATTGCCGAACTTTTGGGAATCGAGAATCTCCTTGATAGATATCCCCGAACCCTAAGTGGGGGCGAGTTGCAGCGCTGCGCCCTCGCCCGGGCGCTTGTTTTGAACCCGGAGATTCTGCTCTTGGACGAGCCCCTCTCTTCGTTAGACAGAAAAAATCGGGAAAACATGAGAAAATTGGTTAAGGATGTGGTGAGGGAATTAGGGGTGGAAGTGATTCACATAACCCATGACATAGAGACTGCATGGCTCATGGCTAATAAGGTTGCAATAATGCACAACGGCAAGTTAGTTCAGATTGGTACAATCGATGAGGTCTTCTCAAAGCCCAACCCAGAGTTCGTGGCGGATTTTGTGGACGCGAACATTCTACGAGGAGAAGTTATCGGAACCGAGGACTCTCTCACAGCGGTTAAGGTGGGGAACGAGAGGATATACATATCCGAAATGGCAAAGGGCAAAGTTCTCCTCTCCATACGGCCGGAAAACATAATCGTGGCAAAAAACAAAATGGAGAGTTCCATGCGTAATGCTATCAGGGGAAAGATAATCGAGATGGAAAATAGAGGCACCACGGTGAGATTGCGGCTCCAGTTTCAAGGATTCTCCCTGCTATCAGTCCTCACTCCCAACGCGATTCACGCTCTTTCTCTAAAAGAAGGAGACGAGGTTTTCGTTTATTTCAAGGCCTCCAGCGTGCGGGTGGTTTGATAGAACCAAAACGTATATCTATTTTTTATGAGATACTGAGGTATAATGGAGGTGTGTGATAATAACAGGATTAAAAACAGTGCTTATGATAAATATCTCTCAACTGTTAGGTGGGGAACTGCAATTATTTTCGCATTGGTGGTATTGTTAATAGTGATTTTTCTAGCGATGGGATATTATTTTATTGCGGCGTTGTTTGGTACTATAGTTGGTATATTTTTGCCATTACTGTTGATGCCACTGCAAAAAGGGGTGAATACTCTCCCACCCATGTGGATTTGCTACAATGGGGAATACATAACCTTCAAATTTCGACACTCAGAGAAAAAAGTGAAAATAAACAGCATTACCTATGTACATGCAATACGTTCCCGAAAGGATTGGATTATTGTTAAGATATCTACATCTTCCAAAGAATCATTTGAAATAATCGTGGACAGAAAAACTTACGAATTTCTTGATAAATGCATTTTTGAGAAAATGAATTGAAAAATTGTTATATCTCGCTTATCACTGCCTCTTTGGA
Source organism: DHVE2 group archaeon (assembly GCA_015523125.1). Lineage (GTDB taxonomy): Archaea > Thermoplasmatota > Thermoplasmata > Thermoplasmatales > Aciduliprofundaceae > JAADDK01. The sequence continues at coordinate 12,428 of WAKX01000013.1, forward strand.
GTGAGAGGAATACATCAGAGCCAAGATTTTGTTCTCATTTCCCATTATCCCCTTTTCGTACCAGCCGGTTGTGCTCTCGTAAATTTTCTCCTTTGTAATTTCAAGCTTTTCGTTGAGTAGGTAAATTGCAGGATGCTCGTTTATCTCGCCCAGTGCGATTATTCTCTCATCTTTTGCAAATATATGAATGATAGCGCCCTCTCCCAAAACGATTTCTTTTTTCACTTCTCCCCGCGCATTTATTTTAACAATGCACGCCTTGTTCTTTTTTGAGCCCCCAATGAAGAAACTTTGGTTGTGTTCGTACATTGAATAGATCAGAAAATCTTCGATTTCTCTAGCCCATATGACCCCCATGTTTTCATCTTTTCTGATGATTCTCCCATTCCATTTATTTCCATCCGAGTAAGAATACGATAGAGCGCCTCGAGTTAATGCCCCAGCAAATATGTCATCGTGCGCCCCGTAGAACCATCTTTTTTCGATTTCCAAATTCTTATTTACACTGAGAATAAAAACCGACTTCTTCCCTTGTTTTTCAGTTTCTCCGAAGATGTAGAAATTCTCTTTTTCCTCGAGTATATCGTATATGGCATCGTTCCCTCCGATTTTATAGCTTCTCTCATTTAATTTGTTTCCGTTTTTATCCACCATTAGTACATATCCTTCCCACCCCTCTCCTCCATGCGCCGTCGCTTTCCCGTGCGCGTTTCCTCCAATGAGATATCCTTTCTCTGTTTTTAGTATTCTCCGTGCCTCGTATTCATCCTCTCCGCCATAATTTTTCTGCCATATCACATTCCCATCGGAATCAATCTTGATGAGAACAATTTCGTATTTTCCATCGTTTTTCGTATTTCCAACGAGCACCCATGATTTTCCCTCGGGTATCCCATCGCAAAAAATGGTATCTTCGCCAAGAGAGAATATTCTGCGGAATGCCATTTTTGCTGATTACGTTATTCGGAATAAATAATTTTTCCCACCGACATCTTTAAATCGTTATGTTCATTCAGGAATATCGTGAAGGACAGATTTGGAAGGCCGGTGAATAGCATTCGAGTTTCCGTGACGGAGGATTGCAACCTGCGCTGCTTCTACTGCCATCGCGAGGGGGAATGGCATAGACACACGAAGGAAATGAGTCCCGAGGAAATAGAGAGAATTTTGAGAATTGCGAGAAAATTAGATATACGAAAGGTGAAGTTCACGGGCGGAGAGCCGCTGGTACGGGAGGATATCGTGGAAATCGTGGAAAGGGCGGCAAAGATAATGGACAGGGATGTCTCGCTCACAACCAACGGCACGCTTCTGAAAAAATATGCAGCGCAACTCAAACAAGCGGGATTGATGAGGGTAAACATAAGCTTCGACACTATGAGCGAAGAGAAATACGAGAGAATAACCGGTTTACCGTATCTTCCGAATGTTATCGAAGGAATACGAGAAGCGGTAAAATTCTTCTATCCGGTTAAGCTCAACATGGTTCTTTTACGCGGGATAAACGACGATGAAATCGAAGATATGATTCGCTTCTCCGCCGAAACGGGAGTGATTCTCCAGATAATCGAACTGGAAGCGCCCGTGGAGAAAGAGCAAACGGGATTCTTCCGAAAGTACCATCTTAACCCGAAATTCATTGAGGAGCATCTGGAGAAGATTGCAGAGAAAATAGAATACAACGAATTGCATCGCCGTAGACGGTACATATTCAACTTCTCCGGAAAACGAGCTGAGGTGGAGATTGTTAGACCCATGCACAACAGCGAATTCTGCATGAATTGTACGAGAATACGATTGACCAGCGACGGAAAATTGAAACCCTGTTTACTCAGGGACGATAATTTAGTGGATATTCTCACACCCATGCGCGAAGGAGCGGGGGACGATGAGCTCTTGGAATTATTCAAAGAGGCCATAATGAAAAGAGAACCGTATTGGAAACCTGAAAGGTAAAATAATACAAAACCATGCCTTATTCCACATGCGAATCTCATCTACATCTTCGCTGGTACTACTCCTCATGTTCCTTTTCATCTCAATCGCAATTAGCGTTGGAAACCTGAACTACGATTATTCCATCGTTAATTCCCATCCACCCACCGAGGTCGCTCCTCCCGGCGGTGGCAATTTTTACATGGGTCCATATCTTACATGGCTCACCATTGGAGTTCTTTACACACTCATAATCGTGGCGATAGTGGGCGCGTTGCTGCTCAGAAAAAAACTCGGGAAATCGATTTTGGAGGACATAATTGGCAATTTTATTGCTCTCATTATACTTTTGGGCGGCGTCTTCGCTCTGCTCTTCTTGGCGAATAAAATCAGCATATCCACCTCATCCAAGCCCGTGCAGCCCGCGGGAGGATTTCCAATCGGAGTCGTTATTTTCTACGCTTCTTTCATTCTCTTAATTGGCATTTTGTTCTACGCCGTACTGAGAAATCTGAAGAGAAAGGAGAAAGGGGAAAAGGTGGAAGAGAAGGAGATTAAAAAATACGTGGAGCAGGCCATATACACCGTTCAATTGGGGGACGATGTGCGCAGCGCCATCCTGCGAGCGTACAAAGAGATGGAGAACATGATTCATGCAATTCGGGCCTCTGAGAAAAAGCATTACACACCGAGGGAATTCGAAGATTTCGTGCTGAAAAATTTCGAAATATCCGAAGATCCTGTTAAGAGACTCGTGTCCCTCTTCGAGACCGCAAGGTACAGCAAGCATGAGATGAGAGAAGAAGATAGAAAGAACGCCATTTCCGCACTGGAGGCGATAAGGCATGAACTATCTTGAGAAAGTCATGGTGAAATTTTTAATTTATTCTCTTTTCCTCGTCATCTTGATATTTTTCATCTCCCGGGCCATGTTCATAAATTTGGGCGCGGACGTTTATCTCCTCTACGTGTCCATACTCGCAGTCATATACATTCCTGTATCCCTCATAAGCGGGGCTTGGAGAAAAAACAAAAAAGAAGAGAAAGAGGATAAGGAGGATGTTTTAGTGGTGAATGAGATTCAACATTTCAGGGAGGTTGTGGAAAAGGCGCTCAACGGGAATCCCGTGGCCCAGAGGAATGTGGAGATGCGCATTCTCACCATGGCCGAGGTGAACCTTAAAATCAGGTACGACTTATCTGATAAAGAGCTCCGTATGAAATTCGGAAATGGGGAATTTATGAGGGAGCACATGGGACACGCAGGCGAGATAATCGCCAAATTCTACAGGCGCAGACATGATTTGAACGTTCCCGTTCCAAAGGAAGAGTTCAAGAGAGATGTGGAAGAAGTATTGGAGGCGATGAGATGAACGAAAAAATAGAGAGCATAATGAACGAGGTGAAGAAGGTAATAGTTGGAAAAGACGAGGTTCTGAGGCAGGTGATGTACGCCCTGCTCTCCGGAGGGCATATTCTCTTCGAGGATAACCCCGGGCTTGCAAAGACCCTAATTGCGAGGTCATTCTCTCAGGCAATCGGGTTTAAGTTCAAGAGGGTGCAGTTCACTCCGGACCTGCTGCCCAGCGACATAACGGGCACTTATATCTACGACCGAAAAACTGGAGAGTTCAAATTCATGCAGGGCCCGGTCTTCACGAACTTATTGCTCGCGGACGAAATAAACCGTGCTCCGCCGAAGACTCAGGCCGCGTTGCTGGAAGCGATGCAGGAGAAGCAGGTGACGGTGGAGGGAGAGACTTATCATCTCGAGGAACCTTTCGTCGTGATAGCCACGCAGAACCCCATCGAGTACGAAGGAACTTATCCACTTCCGGAAGCCCAGCTTGACAGATTCTTGGTGAAGTTGAGCATCGGATACCCTGATTTTTACGGCGAGATGGAAATACTGAAAAGGAGAATCGAGTGGAAAAAGGATGAAATCCAGTTGCAGCAGGTGGCAACGGTGGAGGATATTCTTCAAATGAGAAAAGAAGTGGAAGAGGTGTTCATCGACGACGATGTTTTGGATTATCTTCTCCGCATAGTTCGGGCAACCCGGGAGAACGTGCAGGTGGAAGTGGGCGCATCCCCGCGAGGCTCAATAGCGGTTATGAAGTTAGCAAGGGCGAGAGCGTACGTTTTGGGTAGGGATTACGTCATACCCGACGACGTGAAATCTGTGACGAGAATTGCGTTGGTGCATCGCATAATCCTCAAGCCCGAGCCGTGGATTCGCGGAGTGCGGCCAAGGGATGTTCTCGAGGATATCCTTAAAAAATTGCCCGTGCCCAAGGTGTAGGAATGAGAACCAAGCTCTTCTACTCCTTCCTGCTCTACTCTGCGTTTCTCCTCTTCGTAGGGTTGCTATTTCAATCTCCAATCCCGATATTCGTGGCAATCCCGCTCCTCTGGGTGATGCTTCTCTCCACCCTCTTCAAGTTTGAAAAAGTGAAGGTGAAAAGGAAGTACAAGGAGAGAAGGTACGTGGAAGGCGATACTCTGAGGGTGAATTACAATTTGAGTGGACACGCGTATTACAGGATTGAGGACGAATTCGGCTTTCTATCTGGATATGTGGACGAAAAAGAAAAAATCGTTAAGAAGGTGCATCTCCGCGAGTTCGGAAAAATAAAGGGCAAGGAAATGCTTATAACATCCGAGGACTCTGGGGGAATGGAAATAATCGAGACGAGAAAAAAGATAAACAAAGAGGTGAAGGTGTACCCGAAGATAGAGTACGTGCGGAAATTCGTTATACGACCCAGAAGGACCAGAAGCCTGTTGGGCGATTACCACTCCCGTCGCAAGGGACTCGGTATGGAGTTCTCGGATATCCGCGAATATCACCCTGGGGATTCAATGAGGTGGATCAACTGGAAAGCAACCGCGAGGAAGAACGAGTTGATGGTGAACGAGTACGAGAGCGAGAGGTCCGGGGATGCGGTCATTCTTTTGGATGTGCGCCGTTTCTACAAGGGATCCGAAGAATATATGAAATTTTTGAGGCACTCGGTGCGCGCCGCCGCTACGCTCACCACTTATCTATCGAGGACAAAAAATCGCGTGGGCTTTGTGCTTTTGGGGGAAACGGTGGACTGGATTTATCCCACTTACGGAAAGAGAGCTTTGTACCTCGTTCTCGAGAAATTGCTGCAGACAAAGAGCGAGAAGATAAGCCATATCCCCTTTGAGTACGCCAAGTTCATAGTCTCCAGATTCTTCCCGCCAAATTCCTTCGTCATTCTCATTTCTCCACTCTTATCGTGGGACATAGACGACGCCATAGTGGAGCTAATGGCCAAGCGCTACGATATACTGGTGATTTCCCCGTCCCTCATAAGCGAAAGCACCGATTTTGCCTCGAAGATTCTTAAGACGGAGAGAGAAATACGGCTCAGGAGATTGAGACTGTATGCGAATGTGGTGGACTGGAACATCGAATATCCCCTCACAAAAATACTGATGGTGATGAGATGAAATTTGAAAAGTACATGAAATGGTCGTACCTCTACCTCGGAATATATTTCGCCGTCTGCCTAGCCACCACGCCCCCCGCGCTGTTTTTCCTCTCACTAATTCTCATTTCTATCGCGGTGTTTTTCATCTTTCTTTATCTCTATTTGGAGGACGAGGTTTTATTTTACACGTACATCCTATTTTCCATTTTCCTCGTCGTGCTTCCTTTCGCATCCTTATCGCAATTCACGGCCATGCACCTCGCCATCCTCTACTCTTTCATGGCACCCCTAATGCTTCATATAATGACCATGCACTTCTCCCCGTACGGAAAAATAACCAAAAACACCTACATCATCTATCTCTCTTCCCTGCCGCTGTCTTTCTTCTTGGCGTACATGGTTATGTTCGTTCACTCCATAGGCAATGCATATCTAATCGTCGCTCTAAGCTTCGCCGCAGTAATTGTTTATTACCTTCTCCTGAAAAATAATCTACCTGAAACGGAGTAACGCAGCTACGCCTCCTAAACTCTCCAATATTTTTCCCTTCTCATGCGAGGTGCTTATTATGTGAACCTTCGCATTTGTCTCTTGGGCCAATTTCAAAAGTTTTTCGTATTTTCTGTAATTTCTATCTGTCACTAGAAGAATTTCCACGGCTCCCATGTTCAGGTATTTCTCCACATGACTCGGGCCGTAAGCGTACATTCCTTCCTTTTTTATCTCTTCCAAAAGCTTGTCCACCAATTGCTCCTCCATGGCTATGCGAGAATCCTTAAGGAGTTTGTGGAGCGAAGACTTCAAAACTTCATGTATGCCTCGCATATCTCCGTGGGAAGCTTGGAGAACGGAGTAATTTTTCAGCTCTTTGCCCGCAAATTTCACGAAGTTGTCCTTGTAGAACCCCGGACCCAGTATGATTAGCGGGTATTCATCGCTTCTGATGCTCTTCAACGCGGCTAGAACTTCCCCGAAGAACTCATCATCTTCGTCTCCCCTTTTTCTTATTGACGCGATTTCCTGAATTCCGTAGGCTCTCAAAGCGGCTATGGTGGCCAGCCCGTGTTCTAACCCCAAGAAGAACACCTTCGGCCTCTGCGAATTTTCCACCGCCTCTTTTAAAAGCTCTCTCTCCTCCCTCGACCAATTTTCTTTTATTATCGAAATCTCATCCCCTATGCTCAGATTTATGGTTTGATACGCGCCTAAAACATCCTCCGGGCCGTGCTCAATCTTCCCCATGATTCTCAGGCGATCTGAGAATTCTTGAAACTCCACCTTCTCCACGCGGATTCCTAAGCGCATCCTCTTCCTCGTTGTTTTCTTCGCCCTTTGCATATCCTCACTCCTTTCTTCTTTTCTGAACACCGTTCCGAAAATTAGGTCACCGCTTCTAATAACATTCTTCAAGTACCACAAATCATCGATGTTGTCCACGTACACGCTTATTTCGTTTTTCTCCTTCTCTTCAATCTTCATTCTCATCCCTCATTATTTTCTCTATTTCTTTCTCGATTTTTTCTGTGTGGGTGCCGTACCAGTAGACCCTGTGGCATCGCGGACAGATGTAGAAATCTTCGTGATTCTCATACACGTAATCCGGCACTTTCCCCTTTATTTTCTCCCTATCCACCTTCTCCAAAGGGGCGTTGCACAGGGAGCATCTGGAGAGCATGTTTTCCGAGGTGAGATTGAATTTTTTCACAACGAACCTCAATTGTTCTTCGTAGTCATCGCTTTCCACATAAACCCCATTCGCCCTTCTTGCGAGCTCTTTATCCCTCGTCAATATTATTCTCTTTTCCCTTTTTGCAATTTCGATTATTTCGTCATCGCTCATATTCCCCTGCGGGTAATATGTGTCGTAGCCCATGAACCGCAGGTATTTCGCGAGCTTGCCCAGCATGTGGTCCGCGAGGAACTTCACATGGTGTAATTCATCGTGATGTTTATTTTTTTCCGTTTGCGCAATTCTAAAATACGTCTCGCATATTGCCTCGCTGTGATCATCGAAGTGCGGGATTTTCCCTCAAAGCTTGACGGCTCTCTGTCCGGATATCTGAAAGCATTGAGCAGAGCGAGGGAGATGGCCCGCGAGGAGCTTTTGGTTAAAAATAGAATTGTGATCGAGCCAATGGCGCATCAGATAGCGGTGGCTAAGAAGGTTATTTACGAGATGGGAACCCGAGCGATTTTGGCCGACGAGGTGGGATTGGGGAAAACGATAGAAGCCGGTCTCATATTGAAGGAAAAAATTCTTCGCAATGAAGTTGAAAGGGCCTTGATTCTCACCCCCGCATCGCTGGTGGAGCAGTGGAGACTCGAGCTCGATGAAAAATTAGGGCTGAAGTTCAAAGCAGCGGGCAGGGGCTACGATTTTTCCGATTGTTTCATAATCTCATCCATTCACTTAGCGAAGAGAGAGCCGTACAGGGAGAAAATTATGGAGAAGGAGTGGGATATGCTAATCGTTGATGAGGCGCATCACGCCAGGAATCCCGGTACCATGAATTATCGACTAATTCGCTCAATCAACTCGAAATTTCTTCTTCTCCTGACGGCGACACCCGTGAGCAACTCTCTGAAGGAGCTTTATTACCTCGCAGACCTTGTTTCTCCCGGGATATTTGGTACGTACCGGGAATTCGAGGAGAGATATTTTCAGGACAGAAAGGGGAGAGAGGTGAAAAACCCGGAAGAGTTGCAGATGAAAATCGAGAAGATAATGGTTCGAAACCGCCGTAGGGACGTCTTCGTGGATTTCACGGACCGGGTTGTTAGGACGCATATGGCCGAGATGAGCTCACAGGAAGAGGAGCTTTACTCTCTAATTTTGGAATTTCTCAGAAGCGAGGAAAATAAGCTCAGGGTGATATCCTATGCGAAGGCCGCCACCTCATCGCCGCGGGCCGTTGCGAAGATGGCATGGAATTCGTTGGAGAGAGAGAATAATATACGAAGTAGAAATTATCTCCTTCAAATATACCGCGCCGCAATGGATTCCGAGTTCAAAAAATTGGAGCTTTTGGGTAAAATATCGGAGAACGTGGAATCTGGAGTCATATTCACCACGTACCTGCAAACACAAAGGGAAATCCACGAGTATCTCTCTTCGCTGGGATTTTCGGTGCATCTATTCCACGGGGGCATGAGCAGGGACGAAAAAAACGAAATAATAAAGAAATTCAGGGAAGAGGGCGGATTTTTGGTGGCCACCGATTCCGGCGGCGAGGGGCTGAATCTGCAATTCGCAAATACGATGATCAATTTCGATTTGCCGTGGAACCCAATGCGGGTGGAGCAGAGAATCGGGAGAATCCACAGAATCGGGCAGGTGAGGGATGTATATGTGATAAATTTAGCGTACAGGGACACTATTGAGGAGCATGTTCTAAACATCTTGGACAAGAAAATCAATCTTTTTAAGAGTGTTGTGGGCGAAGTCGATGCCATTTTGGGCTCTTTGGAGAGAAATTTCGAGAGCATCATAGCGGATATAATTATGAGGGCCACGTCCCACGAGGATATAAAGCATGGATTCGAAGAATTGGGAGAGGAGATGAGCAGGCTGCGGAGCAAGTACGAGGCGTCGGAGCGCATAAATGATGCCCTGTTCTCGCAGTTCCAGCTAAACGTGGTTTACGGGGGTGCGTAATTTGGACTCTTTCGCGTCTGTGAAAATGAAGAGAAAAAAGCCAGAGTTCAAGAACTGCAAGCTCGTGAATGATGTTTACGAAGAGGAGCAGGTGCTGTACTCTTTCGCCCTGAAAATCACTTACATAGGGTTGGATTCCAAAACCGAAATCGTAGAGGCTCTATGGAAAGACGGAAAAATGAATCCAGAAATACTTAAAGGAGGGGAGTTCGAAGAAGTGCCCGGAGAGAACGATTTCAAAATTCCGGATGAGATAATGGATGAGATAAAGAAAAAGGGGGAACTTCGAGAGAGAGAATTTCAGAGAAGGGTGGAGGAGGAGAGAAAAAATGTGGTTGAGCATTTGGAGAGGATGGTGGAAGAGAAGCTTAGGGAGGGGAAAAGCGAAGAGGCAGAGAGGATAAGGGAAGAAGTAGAGAGAAGAAAGAATATGCCGCTTCCTGAGTTGAGGATCAAGGTGGAGCCCATATCCCTCCTTAGAATCAATGCGCCGGTGGAAATTCACAGAAGTGTATTGGAAAATGAATACTCTAAAAAAGAGGTGGTGTGGAAATTCGACAATCTCACGGGAGAACATGATCTGAGGTGCGACGGCTGCGGGAAAAAAGCCAATGAGTTCTATCTCACGGTTGATGGCATAGCCTGCGAGAACTGCTATAAAGAGTGCAAAGAGTGCGGTAAGCCCATGATTAACGCTTACGAGTGCAAAGTGTGCCACGAGCCGCTTTGCGAGGAGCACGTGCATTTCTGCTCCACATGCCATGAGCCAATATGCCAAGAACACGCCACCAAATGCGAATTCTGCTCCAACGAGATGTGCCCGGAGCACGTGAATCATTGTTCCGTATGCAATGCTCCGCTTTGCGACGAGCACGCGTATTCCTGCGTTGTTTGCGGAAAGACAATCGGGCCAAAGCACACTCGGATTTGCGAGGTGTGCGGTGGGAATGTATGCCCTGAGCATATCCACACCTGCGAGATTTGCGGCAAGAACGTGTGCGAGAATTGCGCATCGCAGATAGATGGGAAATGGTACTGCAAAGATCATCTCGAAGATGGTTATGGAGGTAAATTGGTTCTTCCCGAGATTAGATGCAAAGAGTGCGGAATCGCGGTTGCTAAGGAGGATGTGGAGTATTGTGAGGTATGCCACGCACCCCTATGCCCGGAGCACACTCATCGTTGCTCCGTTTGCGGTAAGACTCTTTGCGGGGAGCATGTGAATCGCTGTTCAATCTGCAACGTTGAACTATGCGATGATCATACTTACTTCTCCGAGCTCAGCGGAAAACCGTATTGTGAGAAGCATGTTGGGATTTGCGAGGTCTGCGGCAGGGTCGTGGGAGAGGACGAAATGCACGATGGGGTATGTGTAGCATGTGAGAGAAAGAAGGAGATAGGCAAAAGGGAGATTCCTAAGGAGATATTCAAAAAGTTCCCCTACGCGAAGAAGGGCAAAGAGTGGTTCATATCTTCGGGTAAGAATGTGGCGTACATAACGGAAATAAAAGGAATTGTCCTTTCTTATCGCATCGTGGACGGGGAAATTGTGGAGCACCGGGGAAAAAGGTAATATAATGCGAAGATATTATAAACATGCCATGATGTTTAATACGCGGCACGAGGGGATTTGCGGAAGGAAGGAGGCGACTAAATGAAAAATTTCGGACTATCTATTGGAGAATCCCTTTCGATGGAAATCCCGTACAAAGAGACGTGGGACAACTACCGATTGGACATTATGGCATGGATCATCGTGTTTTTTGCGGTAGTTGTTTATGCTTTACTCTCTTTTTTTACTTTAAATGTAGTGGGGGATTTTTCATATGTATACTGAGACGAATATAACTAAGGCCTATTGGGGAGTAGCAGTGACCGGCAGTGGTGCGGTATTTATAACGATTTGGCTTTACCGTGTAGTAATCACTCTTTTGATAGTAAAGGGCGATTATTCTTATGTTCTAACGAATAAAAGAGTAATAAGGCCCAGTGATTTTATATTATATAAAAAGAAGCCTGGGTATTTTTTTCATAAGGCTTATAGGGTGGTATATGTTTAGAAGATACCCAAAATGGTTTATCTTCTGATATACCATTGTGATAAGGAAAAACCAAAAAAAGTACCTATAGGTTATCTTTCAAAGCTTTCAAAGCATGGGGAGGAGTTTCTGTATAACCTTAAGAATCTGCTTGGGGATAAATTTGAATTGGAACTGTGCTGGAACAAAGGATATAAAATAGTTGCCAATGATATAAACGCAAAAGCCGAGAAGAAGCGAAAACCTTAAAATAGAAGGAGGTGATGTATAAAATATGAGCGAAGTAGAGGAAATAAAAGATAAGAATTACGAGTTCTACATCAACGCAGACCTGAGCGAGTACGCTGGGAAATGGATTGCGATCGTGGATGGAAAGGTGGTGGCGAGCGGAGACAGGGCGGATGAAGTGATGAAAGAAGCGGAGGAGAAATATCCAAATAAGGAAATAACACTTGCTAAAGTTCCCACAGATGATATACTTGTTCTTTGAGGTGAGAGGATGATCACATTTTATTACCGCAAAATGAAATCAAGGGTACTTGGAGAAATATTGAGACCCGTTGCAGACATACGCCTTCAAACCAGAAAAGGAAAATGGATAAAATACGAGGCATTTATTGATTCTGGTGCAGACATAACCATAATACCTTATAGCGTGGGTAAATATATTGGATTTGAGATGAAAGAGGAGAATCTGGTGCAGTTTCAAGGTGTGGCTGGAAAAAATGTTCCCACGATATTGACAAAGGTGAGAATGAGAATAGGAGACGTGGAATTAGAGCCCCGAGTTGCGTGGGCATTGATTGAAGAAGCGCCGCCGCTGCTGGGAAGATTGGACATATTTGACAGGTTTAACATAACATTCAAAGAGAGGGAAGGGAAGATAATATTTGAACCTGTATAACCATTTTGATGGAGGAGGGAATGTGAGTATAGGAAACAATTGTTTTATTGCCTACAGCGATGGCGCCGAGGTACATAATTTAAGCAGGATGCAGATAAATTCGGCTTTGTGGGGCGCGATTCTCCACACCAAAGATTACGACGGGGATGAACTTGGTGGAATATTTGGCTACATTGATGAATTCATACTCGGTTTCTTCTTCGCTTCTTCATTGATAACTTTTGGAGAAACAGTATGGGAGCTATTACTTGAATTTTTGAGTATTCTACCTCGCAGAGCAACATATGTTCAGGGGGTGGTCTTTTAATGTCAATAGGCGATTTTTTTGCTTTTTTAGGATTAGCCCTAATAGTTATTGGTGTTATTCTTGGTATTCTCATTAATTTAGATGCCTTGAAAAGAAGGTTGAATAGAAGACAAAAATTTATCCTTACATTATTTGCGGAAATTGTAGCTCTATTAATAGCTCTTGATGGGATTATCATTGGGATTATTTTTCTGAAATTACCTCTTTCAGATCCAAAAATTTATCCTCTTACTATTGGGGTTTTCGGAATGATAGTTATTGTGATATTAGAAATTGTTATGCATCAGAGAAGAAAGAATAAACCGCAGAAAGTAAAGGATAATCTCACAGAAGCGGAGTGGGAAAAGATGGCGAAAACCTTAAAATAGAAGGAGGTGACGCATAAATATGGTTAAGTACAGATACACAGTGGTGGTGGAGAGGGATGAGAGGGGGATGTATATAGCATACTGTCCGGCTTTGCAGGGGTGTTACACGCAGGGGGAGACGTATGAGGAAGTTATGGAGAACGTAAGAGAGGCTATAGAGCTGAACATAGAGGCGAGAAAAGAGATGGGCGAGGAAATCCCCATAGAGATGGCAATAGAAGAGGTAGAAGTCAATGAGCCAGAAACTAAAGCCCATAAAGCCGGAGCAATTGGTTAGAATTGCCGAAAAATTGGGATTTATAAAGATAAGGTAGAAAGGAAGTGATGCAGTATACAGACACCCCGATGGGAGATGGATAACTATACCCATACATAAAGGCAGAGAGATATCTGTAGGGCTGCTTAGAAGGATAATAAAAGATTTGGGACTAATCATAGAAGAATTCAACAGATTAAGATGATGGAGAATTTCATATATTTCTTTGGGGCGGTATGTGGTATTTATGGATGCAATACTACAGGGGGACTCCGACCACGACGGCACATCGGACATTTATGATAATAAGAATACCTTAAAGCTCTTTTCCAAAATTGATAACACGGCAGAAAATAAGCGATAAAAATTTATATATCTTCATGGCATTTATGATAAGGTAATGTTGTTTGATGAAGATTATGTGGGGGAACTGGTCGTTGTTTCAAGCATTGTGCTCGCCCTTTATTTTGTAGTGTTCTTAATTGCGGACCTTTTGAGCACTATTAATGCGATTCAGTACAATTATCTATCGCTCTCGATTTACGACTCCAGCATCGCCTACGCCATAATCTCTTTGGGGTTCATGTTCATTCTCTTCCTCAAATTCGGCAGGTTCAGCAAGGACTACATGAAGGTTTTCTTCGCTGGCTTGCCCTTCATAGCCTCCCCTATCCGTGCTCTTTTCATGATAAATTTAGGAGTTTTGTCCCTCGGGGGAATGGCCATAGGGATAAGCGTATTCTACGATTTGACCGCCATTTTGATATCTGCGGTGCTTCTTTTCAAATTCTCCAAAGGAGCTCATGTGATCAGCAGGGGCTCCGCCTTATTCTCCCTCTTATTTCTTTACATATTCCTCCTCGCTCTGGCGGTGTTCGGAAGGGATGTGAGCGTGGCCACCGGCTCCCTGCTCCCCGTCTCCTACGGCTCGTACCTGCATTACGGGTTCTACGACTACCTAACCGCATTTTACGGAATTGCGTTGGGATTGTTCGGCGCCAAGGATATGCTATCGTACCTGAAAGAAGTCAGGGGATTTGTAAGGGACTTGAAGGACATACAGGTTCATTTCAAGACGGGGAACTACAGGAAGGTCGTGCAGATGGGCGGAAGCGCAATGACCAAGATAAAGAGCCCAAAGCTCGTAGAGAAGATGAAGATCGTAATGGCTTATTCGCTGTACAAAGATGGAGACTACGAGAAAGCGTATTCCATGATTAAGGATATTGAAGGGCAGCACGGGTTGAAGGGGGATATCCTTCTCGCATTAGGGAAAAAAGAGGAGGCGGAGAGGGAATACTTGGAAGCCATTGAGAAAAATCCAAAAGATTCCTCCTCCCTCGTTAATTTAGGAATGATATACGCAGAACGTGGAGATATGGAGCGCGCCGACGAGATGTTCAAGAAAGCTGTGGAAGTGAATAAAAGCAATCCGGTGGCATGGCAGGACGCGGCGGTGATGAAGATCGTCTCAGGTAGGTATGATGAAGCTCTGGGAATGATAAAGGAGGCTGAGAAGCATGTTAAAGCAGAGTAGCCTCCCGCCGGAGTTAGAGAACGTGAAGGCCGTGGCGCAATATTTGGCCGGTGAATCAAAAGATGTGAGTATGAATGTCAAATCCCTCGCGCTCATCAACGGGAACAGGATGTATCAGGAGGGAAACTACGAAGAAGCTTACAACATCTACAAGGTCATTTTGGAGGAGGAGCCGGATAACGTGGAGGCGAAGATGAACATAGCCTTCGCTCTAGTGCGGCTCGGGCGCAACGAAGAAGCTCTTAAGCTCTTTCAGGAAATTCCGGAAGAAAAAATAAACGAGTACGTTTTTAACGAGATGGGAAACATACACGCGAGGATGGGGCTTTTGGAAAAAGCGGAGGAGTATTACAGAAGGGCGCTGGAATTGAATCCCAATTTTCACCTTGCGAGGATAAATCAGAGCATAACCATGCTGAATCGCGGAGCACCCGAAAGGGCCAAGGAGCTATTGGAAGGGTACGAGGTGGACGAGGAGCACAGGGGCGCTTATCACAAAGCCATGGCGATGATCGAATTTGCCCTCGGAAATTTGGAATCGGCTGTGGTGCACATATCCGAATATTTAAGAGAGGAGGAGCGGGATGTGGATGCGCTTCTCTTCAAGGCGGAATGCGAATCTCGGTTGGGGAGATTTGAAGATGCCGAGGAAAGCGCTAAAAGAGCTTACGAGATCAAGAAGAGCCCTGAGGTGAAAACCGCTTTAGCTGCCATAGAGCTGGAAAACGGCAAGGTTGATGAGGCGATAAAGTTAGCTGAATCATCGTTAAAGAAAGGGGGAGATGTAAGGACCCTTAGAGTTCTCGCCAAGGGCTATTTTCTGAAGGGCGATTACGAGAAATCATACGAATACGCGTCTAAATTTTTGGAACAGAGGGAGAGCCTGGAGCTAAGGATGGTCCGGGGAGAGAGCGCTCGAAAATTGGGGAGGTACGAAATCGCCAAGAACGATGCAGATGTGGTTTTGGAGAACAAGCCAGATTATCCCAAGGCAATGATTCTGAAGGCCCTCGCCCTTGCAAACTTGGGTGAATTCGACACGGCCATTGAGCTTTTGAATGAAGCAAAAGAGTTGGATGATGATTTCTTAGTTTACACCGCTTACGCGGAAGTTTATGCCATTCAAGGAAATAAGAGGAAGGTTGCAGAGGCCCTCGAGGGGGCTCTAGAGAGGAAAATGAGCGTGGAGCATCTAAGAAAATTGTGCATCATTCTGTACGAATTGAAGGACTACGAGAGGTTGGACAAGTATTTAAAGAGATTGACCGGTGTGACGAACAGCGACTCGTACATATGGTTCCTCAAGGGAGAGGTGGCCTACGAGACAGATTTGGGTAAGGCTGAGAAGTATTACAAATTAGCTGTGGAATTGGATGACAAATTTTTGGACGCTTATCTACGCCTCGCCATAATTTCCGCCGAAAAAGAAAACTTTGAGGAGATGGAGAAATATATAGAGAAGATAATCACCCTCGAAGCCAAGGCTGATGTGTGGAGAACCCTGTTGAGCAAGCTCATAGAGAAGGAGAGATACGAAAGCGTGCTCGACATAATCGATAAAATAGTGGAAAAGACATCCGACGAATCCCTGAGAATTTATCAATTGGAGGCGTTGGTGAAACTGGAGAAATACGATGAAGGTGCAAAGTTAGGGGAGAAATTGCATAAAGAGTACAGTGGAGAGAAGCGCATCGCCCTTCTATTAGGAATTTCTTATTATCACCTATCCCGATTTGCAGACGCCGTTAAATTACTGGAGCCTTTGATGTCGATCTCCGATTTGGAGGTAGATGCCAGTTACTACATGGCCAGAATCTACTTCGACACCGGCAGACCTAAGGAATCTCTGGAGCTGGTGGAAAAATACGAAGAGTATCCCAAGTTCATGCTTCTCAAAGCGGAAATCCTTCTGGCAATGGAAGAATACGAGGAAGTTGTGGATTACGTGAACCACATCGCCATGGCCCTCGGAGGTAAAGAACTAACGAAAGCGCTAATTTACAAGATGCAGGCCCTGTTCAGAATGAATAAAGAGGAGGGATTCGAAGTTGCCGAGGATATTCTTCGCCGTGACCCGGAGAACTTCGAAACTCTGCTGTTGGTGAGTATGGAGTACGAGAAGAAGGGGATGTACGAAGAGACGCTGAAATATGCATCGCGGGCCGTTGAGATAGAGAAGAATGAGGAGATATTAAGGATATACACATTATCTCTTTTCAAGACAAACAGGCTCGAAGAAGCTATGAACGCTGCCAATTCTCTGTTGGAAATCGCCGAGAAGCCTGAGTACATAGCACTGAAAGCTAAGATCATGCTGGCGAGGAACATGGTTACCGAGTGCTTCAGGTTCTGCACAAAGTTCTCGGAAGATAAGTGGAACGACGAAATAAGATTGCTTTTGGGTAAGGCGCAGTTCAAGCTCAAAAATTATGAATCCTCCGCAAAATATTTCGAGGAGGTTCTTTCTTCTGACCTCACAAACTACGATGCGCTTTATCATCTTTCGCTCATCTATTATCTTTTGGAAGATTACCAGCGGGCTGAGAAGATGTTTCAACTGGCGGTGGGACATTACAGGGCCGAGGTTATGGCAGATTCCGATTTCGTGGAAAGCTATGCGGACACGGAAATTAAGTTGGGAAAATACGATATCGCCCTACAAATTTTGGATGGTAATATGGGAGAATTAACGGAGAAGATGAATCTTCTGTACGGAATTGCAAGCTACAACATGGGCAACTACGAGAAGGCTTTGGCACATCTAACGGCTGTGAGCGAGGATTACGATGATCAGGTGATTTATTACAAGGTTCTCACCTTAGTGGCTTTGGGGAGATTCGAGGAGGCCAACAAGCTCTTTGGGAATGCCAAGGAGAGAAAGGATTTGCTTTACTATCACGGGTTAGTGCTTTATAATTTAGGCAAGTACGAGGGGGCGGTTGAAAAGTTCGAAGATTACATCAAAAATGAAGGAAAAATCAAGGATGTGGAATTCTATTTGGGCGTTTCATATTTCAATTTGAGCAGATACGAGGAGGCTGTGAAGCATCTAAGTAAGGCGGAAACAATTAACGATGAGGCTTACAAGTACGAAGCCCTCTCTTATTACTGGCTCGAAAACTACGAAAACGCCGTGAGATTCTTCGACATATGCGAGAAGAAAGGGTTTATGAGTGGGGAGATGTGGTATTATTACGGAGACTCTTTAGACAAGGTGGGAAAATCCGGGTTCGAATATTACAAGAAAGCGTGGGAGTTCGGCTACAAAAACTCGAAGATTGCTTATCTTCTCCTCAAAGGCCATTACGAGAAGGGCGAGTTGGAAGAGGCTGAAAAATACATCAACGAAGCATCTTCGCAATCCCTCGAGGCGCTTCTGCTGGGTGCCAAAGTCCTAAGGGATCTGAAAAAATATTCTGGGGCTCTGGAACTTTTGAGGGATTCGAGCGAGCCGGAAGCGGTGATAATGCGTGCTCAAATTCTTATAGACATGGGATCAGAGGAAGAGGCGAAGAAAGAGCTATTGAAGGTCGCGTATGTGCCAGAGGGTGCATATCATTTGGTTAAGCTTCTGGTGGGGGAGGAGAATTACGAAGAAGCCCTCAAATATCTCTCGGTGGCGGAGAAACACGGGGATGTATCGAGGGAGAAGATGTTCATCTACTTTGGCACAGGTGATTGGGAAAATGCGGTTCAAAATGCGAAAACTCTGGTGGATAGGGGAGAGCAGGTCAACGACGCCCTGAGAATTCTCGGGCTTTCTCTTTTCGAGTTAGGAAGGTACGAAGAAGCCATCGAGCATTTGGAGAAATGCAAGAGTATGGGGATGGACGTGGATAAAGAGTTGGGATTGAGTTATTACAAAGTGGGCAATTACCAGAAGGCGATTCAATATCTTTCCTCTCTTAACGCTCCTATTTTCGAGTTGGGAATGAGCTATTACAACATGGGCGAATATGAAAAAGCTCTGGAAATCTTAGAAAATGCAGAGGACGAAAAATCGAGAGAGTATGCGGGACTTTCTGCCTTCAAGCTGGGCAACTATGAAAAGGCGGTGGAGTATCTGGATGGGATGGAAGGGCACGAGGAAGAGCTGGCGATGGCGCATTACATGCTGGGCAACTACAGGAAGGTTGTGGAAATCCAGCCTGCGGATAAAAAGATTTTAGCCATGTCCTATTACAATCTGGGTGAATTCCAGAAGGCTTTGGAAGAATTTGAGGGTTTGGAGAAAAAAGACGGCGAGGATTATTACCATATGGCCATAGCGAACCTACGCTTAGGAAAATACGAAGATGCGGAATACTATTTTGATTTGGCCCAAAAATCCGGATACGAAGGGGACATTGGGGCGTTCAAGGGCATAATCGCATATTCAAAGGGAGATTATTCCACCGCAGCTACGCTCCTCAAAAATTCCAAAGACAGAGAAACGGAGAAGATGTACGCAATCTCGCTTTATCACATAGGGGATCTTAGGGGTGCGGTCAAGCATCTGAAAGATTTGGACGATGAAGAATCGAAGAAGTACTACGCTCTGGCCCTGATGGCCTTAGGGGGTGAGAGGGAATTGAGAGAAGCGAGGGATATATTTTTGCAAATTAAAGATAACAAGAATGCGGCAAAATGCAGCATGCTCTTAGGCGATTACGAAGATGCCCTCAAGCTTCTTTCCACATTCGGAGACGAGGAATCCATCGCCATAAAATTCGAAGCCCTTATCCGTTTGGGAAGGGAAGAAGATGCAAAAGAGCTTTATCCCAAGCTTAGCGAGGAGGAGAAGGAGAAATACGCCAAGGACATGGTGAGAATCTACATATCGAATGGAGAATACAAGGAAGCGAAAAATCTTATTGAGAAGTATTTCCAAGAGGATTTCGACTGGTTTTTGTTGCGCTCCAAGCTGCACATCGCTGAAGGAAATTATAAAGCTGCTATGGACGATTTGACTCATGCGAAGAGGATAAACCCCAAGAGCAAGGAGATTTCCAAGTATTTGGCTCCTATTTATCTTAACATGGGGGAGGTGGATAAGGCTTTGAAAGAGGCGAAGAAATCGGTGAAAGATTTTCCGGAGGATGCGCTCTGCTGGTACAATTTGGGCGTGGCGTATCAGAGGAAGGACAATCTGAAGAAGGCCATAGAAGCTCTGAAAAAAGCGGTGGATATAGACGATGGAATGTGGGACGCGTGGCGCCTCATAGGTATGATTCAAATCAAGGAGCACGATTTCGAAAATGCTTATGCATCGCTATTGAAAGTCGATAAGAAGATTGAAAATCGCGACATCAAGTTCCTTCTGGCAGTGAGCGCCTACGAGCTGGAGAAGCACGAGGAGGCTTTGAAATATATAGATGAAGCTCTCACCATGAGAAGAGACCCCATAGGTCTATATTACAAGGCGTTGATTCTTTCAGATATGGGGCGGAAGGACGAGGCCATATCGATATTGAACGAAGCTTTGAGGCTCAAACCGGATTTCGTGGACGCAAGAAAGCTCCTAGGCTCGCTTATGGGAGGTGAGTGAATATAGGAAGGAAGAAGAATAAGGGAAGAAGTCGGAAAAATAAGGCGAAAAAGAAAGAAAAAGTTGAAATGGTGGAGCAGGAGTTAAAGGTGGAGGAAGAGAGGGGAACTGATGAAAAGCTCATGGAAAATGAGGAAATGAAAGGGAAAATCGCGGAGAAAAAGGAAGAAATTGCCGAGGAGAGAGAGCGGAAAAATGAAATGGGAGAGGAGAATGAGAGCGAAGGGGTTAGCGGTGAGAACGATTTAAAGAATGAGACGATAGCTGAAATCGATGATGCAAATAAAGAAAAAACTGATGTGACAGATGAAGGAAATAATGCGGGAGAAGTCACGGGTGAAGATAAAAAGGAGGAGAAAGGGGAGAAGGGAGGACTGGTTTCCTCGCGGGGCATGGTGAACGGCAGGGGGGCCGTGAACGGAAAAGGGTTAGTGAATGGTAATGGACTAATAAATGGGCACGGGCTAATTAACGGCAAAGGTCTAATCAACGGAAATGGGTTGATAAATGGAAAGGGATTGATTAACGGTAAGGGCTTAATTAATGGCAAGGGGCTTACAAACGGGTTCAGCGCGGTAAATGGTAAGTACGTTGACATGAAGAAGATTCTAAAGCGGGGATACGTGAATGGGGAGAAATTGGAGATAGGGGATGTGAAGAGACTCTTCAGCTACGACAGGCGCAGGAGAATAAGGGAAAACATATACGGGGAGCAAAACAGGCGATTGATAGGAATAATAATTTTGGTGATAATTCTCATAGTTCCCTCATTCGTTTATTTTGTTATGCCCGGCGGCGGCATAAAGATTGACGGCAATTTCTCGGATTGGAGCGGGAAAAATCCTATTTACGAGTATGGGAACATGATTTATCTCCACCTCCACGTTCGAGGAGAAATTTCGCCCACGAATCACTATTACTACATATTGCCCGCAAACGGCACCGAGGCTGTTTCGACGGATAACATCACTGGTTATCAATTCAGGCGGGGAGATATTCTCATATCGATAGGGGGCAACGGTGACCCGAAAAACGCCGTTTACAGCGTGTTTAAGGGGGGAAACGTGAAGGACCCGGCCAACTGGGAAGGTCCAATAGATATGAGATACGCGTTCAGCGGCAATCAGGCGGAGCTCGCGATTTACAAGCCTCAGAATTTTGGCAATGTGCATTACTCCGTGTCCTTCGGATTCCAGCGCGGGCCTCTGGGGGAAAATGTGGCTCCTCCTATATCCTCCACTTCTAAGGGATCTTTGATAGCTAAGGAGCAGTGGCTGGCTCCGGAAATAATAAACCACACCGAAGAGATAATTATGAACATCACCCTTCGGGCATACGGCTCGGGGGTGGAAGTGAAAGGGCTGAGGTTCAAAAGCCCCGATTACGCGAAATTCGAAGGAATTATAAATAGTACTCTCGGAGGCAGGTATTTCCCAGAGAATATGACATACATTTTCACCAAACCCGTTTTCGTGAAAAATAATGGCGAAGTTGCAATTCCCCTCTACGCGAAGTTTTCGGAGTTGAACGGAAGCACGGTTTCCCTCGTTCTTAGTTCTGTAATCTCTGATTCGCCGGCGGCCGTGGATTTCACCCCGGTGCATGTCTCTTATTTAGGTTCTCCCCCATCTCAACCGCGGGTAGATGGAGGATTCGAAGAGTGGAAAATTCTGAACGCAGATGGGAAAAATGACACGTTGATGCCCCAGAATCTCAATCCTGAAGAAATCCGCTCAATTGCGGAGAACGCGGACATCACTAAATTTGGGAGAATAGTGAGTAACAAGACCTATTTCTACGTGGAATCCATGGGCCAGATTCTCAGGGGCACTTACATCGGAGATGACAGCGGGTTGGAAAAAATAGAAGAGGGGAATAGAACTCCCTCGGGGTCTCCGGGGGCGAGGGAAGCGCCCATAAGGAACGACACCGACGTGGTTTATATTGGCATAGATGAAGATAATAACCTAAACACTGGTTACAGGTGGATGGGAATAGGTGCAGATTATCTAATCGAAGTTCAGGGCAAGATGCAGGAGGCCACGAAGGCAATTTTAGAGAAATACTCGCAGGGCGCATGGAAGCCCGTGGGGCCGGTGAAGGTGGCAATATCAAATCATGGCTTAGAGCTCTCCGCCAATTTGCGCCTCGGCGGGAAATATGTGATTTACGTGAATAACTGGCTCAACGTGTGGGACACAACTGAAAATATATTAATTTCTCGGAGTAGTCCGTCTTTTGAAATAAATGAGATAAACATAGATAGTAATGGAAATATGGATTGGATAGAAATGTATGGTACTCCTGGAACGAGTCTGTCTGGCTATGAGTTAGATGTATATGGTTATTTTGAATCAGAAAAAAAATATGATACTGTGCAGGTATATGTATTTTCGAACACCGATGAATTAGACTCTAGTGGATACTTTGTTACTCCCTCTTTAGAACAATATATAAATGTTTCAGGAAAATCCGTGCAATTAATCGATACAAGTACTCATGATATAGTAGAATCTGAGGCAGTTCCCTCAGTTAGCTCTACTGATGGCTACCATCTAGGGAAATCATATGCTAGATATTATCAAAATGGAGAGCCAACAAATACATGGGGCTGGCAAACACCGAGTGAGGATGGTCCTAATGAGGAAGTCCCTGAATTTTCAGATTTCACGTTTGTCATATTTGCTTTGATTATGGTAGGTGGTGCGAATGCCGTTGTTCGGAGGAAAAAAGGCAAAAAAAGAGAAGGCGAAATTGAGTGATATCATTCAGGAGGTTAACAACGCCAGCAGCTTCGTTCAGCTCGGGGAGATAGAGTCGAAATTAGAATCTGCGAAATTGAAGTACAACGCTGGCGAGCTGCGAGACGTTTACGTGGCGCTGGGTAGAAAGTACTATCAATTGGGTGATCTGGAGAGAGCAAAGAAATATGCAGATTTGGGAGGAGATCGCGAGCTTTACATTCAAATTCTGAAAGAAGAAAAGAATTGCGATGAGATACTGGACTCAATAAACAGATTGGGAGAGACTAAGTATGGAGAAGTCCTACTGGAATGCTATTACGAGAGAGGTAATTACGATAAAATACTGGACGGCTACAAGCGCTTTTTCCAAGGCTCTGCAAATTCAAAAGTTTTGTACTACGCCATGAAATCGTCCATATCCATCGGCGACGTGGAGCAGATGGAAATAATTAAGAAGAGAGCAGAGGAGATGGAGGAGAAGGACAAGTATTACTATCTCACTTTGGGAGCCTATCACGAGTTCATGGGGCATTACGAAGAAGCTAAAAAATTGTACAAGGCGGGGTTGAAGGAGAAATCTTCCACTGAAATCCTCTACGCACTGGCTAGGTGCGAGTACTTTCTGGGCAATTACGAGGAAGCGAAGGATATTCTGTGGCAATTGGAAGATGTGGACCTCGGTGTGAAGGCGATTTTCTCTCTCATTTACGCTAAGGAGGGACGAGTGGATTACGCTCTTCAGAGGGTCGATGAGATATTGAAGGTGGACCCTAAAAACAGCTACGCTCTCTTGGCGAAAGCGATAATAATGCACGAGCACGGAATCGAGGGCGCCGATGAAGCAGTGAAAATAGTGTTGGAGAAAGAGCCCTACAATCCCATTGCCCTGGGGATATATGCAGAATCGATGGAATCGAAGAACAAGGAAGAAGCGAAGAAAACCTACGAGAAGTTGATAAAACTCAATCCAGAAAACCCCATGGCGTATCTGGGCATGGCCCGGCTCACGGAGGGAGGAGAAAGGGAAGAGTACCTTCAGAAAGTTCTCGAAATAGATCCCAATATCGTGGAAGCGAGAATCATGCTCTCGGAGCGGGTGATCAATGAAGAGCCGGAAGATGTTCTCAAATTGCTGAAGGGCGTCGATGATCCGAGAGCTCACTATCTTTTAGCAAAGGTGCATCACAATAAGGGGGAGATGGAAGATGCGGAGAGATTAATCAGAAAGGCTTTGGAGAAGGACGGAAAGAATCTCAAATATCGATTCCTTCTGGCAAAGATAATATACAGAAACAAGCAGGAAGAGGCGGAGGATATATTGAGGGTTGTTTTGAAGGAGGAGCCGGATAACGAGGAAGCTAAGAAACTTCTAGCATTTGTCATTGCCAATGTGCATCCCGAGGAGGCGCTATCCCTTTTGGAAGGCTTCAAGGACAAGGATTCAATGGTAATAAAGATAAAAATTTACAGAAAACTGGGCAGGATGGAAGAGGCCGAAGAGATGATGGAAGAGCTTTTGAAGAGCAATCTTGCGCCTGAGGAATATTTGGAGCTTGCCAAGATCAGCAGCGACGAAGATGCGGAACTTCTTTTGGAGAAAGTTCTCTCGCTTGATTCTGAGAACGAAGAGGCAAAGTACATGCTGGCCAAAATACTTGTGGGAAAAGATCCCGATAGGGCACTAAAGCTCATGGAAGACTTAGAAGAAGAGAAAGTGGCAAAGCTCCGGGGAATCGCATATATGTTCAAGAAAAAGCCCGAAGAGGCGATGGAAGAGTTCCAGAAATGCTCATCCTACGATGTGGAGTGCTTGGAGCATCTAATTGACATGGCCATCGAGCTTGATCGCGGAAGCGAAGTTATAGCGGAGGGCAAAAAACTCCTGAAGATTAAAGAATCCAAAGAAAATCTGTACAGAGTCGCGAAATTATACGAGGGAATCAACGATGAAGAAGCGATGGAAGTATACCGCAGAATCGTGCTATTGTACCCCGAAGAGTTAGAGGCGCTTAAGAAATTGGTTGGATACATGGAGAGGAAGGGCATAAAGGAGGATATAGACGAGTACTACCAGAAAATCTATGAGCTTACAGGTGATGTTCAAGTACTAATTAAGCTTGCCAACATGCTCAGGGAGAGGGGTGATTACGAAAGGGCCTACGACACATACACTAAGATTTTGGCGGATCACCCCGAGCTTGAGGACATAGAGGATAAGAGGGATGCGCTTTTGATAGAGATGGGGCGGTACACCGATTTAATTCAGCTTGCAGATTACTGGATTTCGAGGAAGGGCGCGAAGGCTGCCAAGGGCTATTATCTCAGGGCCATGGCATATATGAACATAGGAGATCTGGAGGAAGCGCTCAAAAACATAGAGAAATGTGTTCAGAAATCGAAGAAATCCAAGTACATGGAGCTTTACGCGGAGATATTGTACTCCATAGGGAAATATCAGGAGGCTTACGAGGTCATAGAAAAAATAACGTCGAAGACCTCTCATACTCTCCTTCTGAAAGCAAAAATCCTCAAGGAGATGGGCAGGTACGAGGATGCTGAGAAAATACTGGTCTCCCTGAAGAAATCCACCGAGAGCCTGGAGATAGCGAAAGAACTATCGGAGATTTACGTGCACACTGATAGGAAGGAGGAAGCACTAAGCTATCTGGAAGAAGTTTCAAGGAGCACTGATGATATTGACATATTCGTTTTAGGCACCAAACTGGGCTTTCAGGTGGGCGATTACAAAAAGGCGCTAAATTTCATAAACAGGGGAATAAAGTATGACCCTCAAAACGAGGAGCTTTGGCTCTACAAAACGCTGGTTCTAGAGCATATGGGTGAATACAGGGAAGCTCTGGGCTCGGTGAATAATCTCATAAGGATAATCGAGAAGAATGAGTACCTGCTTTTGAAGGCGAAGATACTCAATGAATTGGGCGAGCACGAGGGAGCGAAGGACATCCTCATGGATTTGGGAGACATGGAGTTCATGGGAATCTCAGCGAGAGAAGAACTGGCGCGGGCCCATTATGGCCTCGGCAATTACCGGAAGAGCAAGGAGATTTACCAAGAGCTGGGCATAATGCACATGGTAGCTAAAAATCTCTACATGATGGGCAAGTACAGGGAAATTTTGAATATGGAAGGAGATGAGCCAAGGCTTATGGAGGTCAAGGGCGATGCTGCGCTGACCATGGGGAACGGGGAGGAAGCCATGAAATACTACAGGCTCGCCATGGAAAGAGGAATAAAAGAAGCGAAAAAGAAGCTGGCCAATCTGTATTACGAATCCGGAAATCTCAACGACGCTTATTCACTTTACGAGGAAATAGGGGATGAAGAATCCATTATAAAAATGGCCGAAATCCTTAATACTTGGGGTCAATTCGCCGAAGCGGCCGAGAAATATCAAGAATATTACGCCATGACCGGGGACAGGGATGCGGGATTGCGCGCCTCCAGGATCTATGTGAAATTGAAAAATTACGATAAAGCGCTGGAAATTCTGAAAGGCATGGGGGGAGAGGAAGCGCTCAAAATGCAGGCGGAGATACATTACACCCTCGGAGATTACGACAAGGCCATAGATTCTCTTAGAAATATGGAAAAAGACGACTTCGACGTTCTTCTCCTCTTGGGGAACATATATCTGGCCAAGGGACAGCCCCATAGGGCCAAGGAATATTACCTGAGGGCGTACGAAATTCGCAACGATGATAGGAAGCTCATAAAATCCTTGGCAAAGACCTACGAGTTGATAGGGGAGCTTTCCACCTCCGCGAGATATTATGAATTGTCAGAAGATAACGAGGGGTACAAGAGGGCCGAGAAGATATATCGGGAATTGGGGGATTATACCCGCTTGAAATCTCTGTACCAGAAGAGGTTGAGCAAAGGAGTCGACATCGAGGCCATGAAGAGCCTCGCTGAAATATACTTGAGGGAAGGTAACTATGTGGAAGCACTGAAGTTGTACAAAGAGGTGGAGAAGTTAGAGTTCTCGGCGGAGGTTCTAACAAAGATAGGAATAATTTACCTGAAATTGAAGAGATTCTCCGATGCGGAAAGCTCGCTGAAGAAAGCGCTTGAGATCGGAGGCACGGAGGACACTTACTTCTATTTAGGGGTACTTTACTCTGAGCAGGGGAAATACAACCTCGCCATGGAGATGCTTTCGAAATCTGGAGGGGGGGAGAGAACAATCAAGGAGCTTTGCAGGGTTTACATAGGCATGGGAGATTTGGAGAAAGCGATTCAGTATGGAGAAAGAATAGTGGAGGAAATCAACGACGGAGAATCGTGGTATCTCTATGGGCTTGCTCTAATGCACGCAGGTTTGCTGGAGCAGGCCATAAAGGCGTTCAAGATCGGGGAAGAGAAAGGCTACGGAGGGCAATGGGGGGATCTGGGCAAGATTTACCTGATGCTCCGGCAGTACGAAAAAGCTCTGAAAGCGGTGGAGCGGGGCGAGGATGAGGAATCTCAGATGGTGGCCGGGCTTGCTTACGCAAAGTTGGGGGATTTTGCCAATGCAAGCAACAAGATGGCCAATGTTCATACGGGAGACGCTTTCAGATATTTGGGCGATATACATTTGTTGTCGATAACTAAGGGCGAGATCACCCATTATCCGTACAATTACGATAAAGATGGGCTCAAGGATGCTGTTGAGTCGTATAAGATGGCGTTGAAGATGGGTACCAAGTACACCAAGTACGGAAATCTCCACAACAACTTGGGCGTGGCGTATATTTTGAGAGGAGATGTAGTTAATGGTACGGAGCACATGGAGATAAGCGGAATGGACGCGGTTAACATGATGGGCTCCTATTTGCTATTGAAGGAAATGGACAGCGCAAAAAAATGGATTGACCAGGAATTCGCAAGCCTGTCCAAGGATGCTCTTTACTGGAACGCCAGAGGAATATACAACGCGGAATCTGAAAAATATGACGATGCAATGGACAGTTTCAACAACGCACTGAAGTTCAGCTCCAGCGAGATGGAAAAAGAGGTGATTACATACAATCGCGCTCTTCTTCTTATAAAATTGGGGATGTACAAAAACGCTTTGGATCTCCTTTCAAAATTATCTCTCAGGGAAGCGTATCTTCTCAGATCAATAGTTTATTACAACTTGGGTATGTTCGAAGAGGGCAAGGAGAATATCTCTAAATTTGAGGGCGAAGACAAAGAGGGCGAATTGGCGTACATGAGGGCATACATCGAGCACAAGATTGAAAATCACGAATTAGCTTTGAAATACGTGAATCGGGCCATCAACAAAAACTCCAAAAACCCGCAGTTCTGGCTTCTCAAAGGTAATATTTTGATGAACATGAATCGTTACAGGGAAGCTGAGCGCGCCTATGGTGTTGCCATGCACTTGGACAAGAAAGATGAGATGAAGGTGAATCTCGCGGGAGTGTTCATAATGAATGGTCGATTTGACGACGCAATAGAACTTCTTGACGGAATAGAAGACGATAAAGGTATTTTCAATCTGGGCTGTGCATACGCCCGTAAGGGTGAATACGAGAAGGCAAGTGAGATGTTCAAAGCCTATTACAAAAAGAACAGGGACGAGGTAGGGCGCTTCAATCTCTTTCTTTCGTACCTGCACCGTGGGCTTCCCCCTGATTTGAATGAAGAGAGGAAGGAATCGCATGGATTCAACCTTGCGGAGTTCTTGCTCACCACGTACAACATGAAACTTGTAATCTCCCCCCGCGTAAAAAATGGAAAGTTACATTACACCATAACCGTTAAAAACACGTCGGGTAACACAATAAGCCCATTTAAGCTCCTCCCAATTCTTGGATCGGGCGTTAGTATGAACAAGGAGATTGGACCAATAAGGCCATACGAGGAGATAACGCTGGAATTCGATACAACATTGTCCGAAAACAGCCTGTACATGGACGAGGGCATGGTGCCTGGGCGCCATGTGGATATTGAGTACAGCATATACTCATCGGGAATAGGGCTCGTGGAGGAAATCAAGGTGAAGAATCTAATGAAGTACTCGCTGGAGGGCATAGTGATAGAGCCCATTGAGATAAACGGATACGAGTCTTGGACTGATCAGGTGAAAATAGATAAAATTTACCCGGGAGAAGTTAGAGAGATAAAGATACCCCTGCTGGTGGAACAGGATATGGATAAGTTGGATGACTTATATGAGAAATATGACGAGTTCAAACCTCTGTTCGTGGATCCGCCATTCAGCGTGTTTATTCCTTCGTACAAGATAATGCTTCGCATACATCCTTTCGAATTCGACATAAAAATCAAAAGTGTGGATTACGATTCGAGCAAGGCGGAATCATTGATCAGGAAGGAAAAGAGGAGAATGTTAGTGAAGAACGTGGGCGAGTACAGCGAGGCGCTCATAAGCATTAGCGATTGATGGGGATCATTATGAAAGAGGCACCTATTGAATTAACAATTCCCGTGGGAGAATATCTGAATAGCGTGGGAATTTCCAACGATAGGGAGATGATAATTGGTTCATTTGAAAATGGCTATGTAATTGTGAGGGGAAATACAATAATAAAAAGAAGGGAAAGGAACGTAAAATGCAAATTGATACGGGACAAAAAAATAGCCATTGTTTCAAATCAGAGAACCATATCATTTTACAACCACTACGGAACCCTCGTTTGGAAAAATACGTACGATAAAAAAATAATGGATATTTCATTCGAGAAAAACAACTTAGTTGTTCTTTTAGTCGATGGAACAATCAAAGGGATAATGAACTTCAAGAGTGTGTTGTGGGATAAGGTATACAGACAAACGCATAATAGAATAATTCTGGATTCCCTCGGTAAATATTTCGTTGTTTATGGAGATAAGGGTATAGATTTTGGAGTGTTTATGAGTGGAAGTAGGGGATGGGGTATGGATTTCGTGGACGAGGTAAAGGATGTGGCGATAAGCAGGAACGGCTCCCGCGTGGCCGTGCTTCTGAACAACGGAGATTTTTATCTAATTAACAGGATGGGCAGAAAAATCTTGGAATACAAGATAAAGGACGCCTCTAGGATTGGATTCGATTCATCTGGAAATATCATATTGTCCGAAACCGGTGGGCTGAGGATAATGAACGAGCAGGGAACGTTGCTTAAGAGGCATGTTACTGAGGGTACATGCACCAATATAAAATTCTCGGATGTGGGCAATTACAACGTTTGCGTTGATGACTCGGGACATCTTTACTTTTTTAATACCCACGACATAATATGGGAATATCGGCATTCCTCGCCACTTTTGGCTGTAGATGTGACACAGCACGGGGAATATGTGCTCGCCGCCAACAATGACATACTACTGTTCAACAATCTCACATACTACATGCAGATTTTAGATGACACAAAGTCTAAAATTTCTTCTTTGAAAAGCAGTATGGAAAAGAGGAAAAGGCTCGTGGAAATATACACAAAGATGAAGATGGCTTATGTGAAGAGAAATTTTGAGGTGATGCTCAATTACAAGAGCCTTTTCGACAACATATACGGTTCAATACCTAAGAAAAAGATAGAGTACGCGATTCTTTTGGACAGGTTATTTTCTCCAGATAGGGTTTCTAGGCTTATTTTGTACGTGAGGGGAATAACTAATCCGAAAATTCAGGTTTTCGGCAATGTGAAGTACGGGTTGAAAAAATTCAAAAGCTCAGGAGGCGTGGAAAAATTTTATGTAATGATAAAGCCCTCTGCAAGCGGAAATGTGAAAATGAAAATCGTAATCGGAGGAAAAGATGGGCTTCGAATTCCTCTTACAATACCTGCGGATGGGAAGGAGAGAAATGTGAAGATAATTTCCAACACAGATTACAGAAAGCTCAGAGGAGAATACTCCCGATCACGTAGTAGGTAAGCACGGCAGTTATCGCGGCCACCCATGTCATGATGACTATGTCGTAGAGTACTTTTATATTGCTTGAAGCGGAAACGACTTTCTTTATGGCTGTTGCAATTACTATGTGAATAAACACTATGGTGTACATCAATATTCTCAGGATATCCACGCCTAACATACTTCCGTAAAATAGGGACAAGAAGGTGTACTGCTCGGTTATTGGGGCAATCTCTGCGAACATTCGAGCCATGAGGGTTACAACCCAAATGAGCACGTAGAGGGGGAATGTGATGAATATCATTGAGCCGTAAAGAAGGCCCGATGTGGTGGACGCCGCCAAAAACCTCTTTTTTCTAAGGGATATGATTTTTATGAAGTTGTCACTGATTATCCTGCTTATGCTCTTTGCATCGCCTCCAACTTCCGTGCCGTCCACGTAGAGATCGTTGAACTTTGAAATTAAATCGCTTCCCGTTTCGGCACCGAATATTTTCCAAGCCAAACGCTTATCTATCCTCAACGCTAATCTCTTGTACAAATCGTTTATGTTCTCAGTTAGCGGCCCGAATTTGTAGAATCTGAGCTTTTTAAGGGCAAAGGTTGTCTCTTTTCCGGTTCCAGATGCGCTTGTTCCCAGAGAACGTATGAACGGCGAGTAAAACATCTCCTTTCTTTTGATTATCTCCTCCATTTTGGTTGCGTAGTATCCCGGGATGATAAGCGGGGTTATTGAAAGCGCTATTTTTATCTCAACTGGGATTGGAAGGAATATGGCCACGATGGCGGTTGGGATACAAAGTAAAATTCCTTGAAGAAGCTTCTTTCTGAGCTCCAATTTGATTTTTGTGTTGAACGAAGAAGTCTCCCAAACGTGCTCCCACGGAACTGATATATATATGTAGTAAAACACACCAATCTCAATGACCACGAATAGAAGTAAGGATATGTAAAATGGAGTGAAATCTCCACCCATTAACATCGGAAGGATGGCAGCAACGGTTATAAAAAACAGAGCCGATGATACGCTTGCGAGGTATATTTCGTTCAATATACCTATGGATGATACAGCGTTCTCATATTTTATCGCGTACTCCTCTATTGCCGCCTTTTGCTCGTTCTTTGAGAAACTCTCCGCCGTTTCCCCCGACTCCACAGCATGGGCCATTCTTATCAGAAAATCGTTTAGTTGCTCGCTGGGAGTATTTTCTGCTACGAGTCTGCACGCCTCTGGCAGATCAACGTTCCATTTGGAAATGAGTTGGTAAATCTTTTTTATCTCTCCCGCTAACTGCCTGTATTCTTTCATCTCGGATAAAAT
Organism: DHVE2 group archaeon; assembly: GCA_015523125.1. GTDB lineage: Archaea > Thermoplasmatota > Thermoplasmata > Thermoplasmatales > Aciduliprofundaceae > JAADDK01. Next base: position 44,345 of record WAKX01000013.1, read on the forward strand.
ATTGAATAGGTCCTTGCGGGATACGTAGCTTAGAGATAGAACGCCAAGTCTCGTTATGAATAGGTGCATATCCGCGTCTATCAATTTTCCGATTCTCACGTACATTATGTACGGGAAAAATAGTACGACTATTGCCGCAAGAAATAGGGCGAAGGTTATTAAAAACAGGAAGAATGTGGTGAGATATGCTCCGTAGAAATAGAGGAAAATGTAGTAAGAGATGATGAGTGCTGAAAATATGGGTATGAATACCGTGAGCAAATATGCGGGAAATGGTTTTCCCATGTACTTGTACGCTTTCAGTAACCTCGATTCCAGCACCTTACATCCCCCATAGCTCTTTTTTGAGGCTTTCCGCTCCTTCATCGTAATATATTCTCAAAAGGCGAACCACCTCGTCGTACTCGAAGATCTCCTTTTCTACCATCTTTTGCAGTATTTCAGCGCGAGTATCGAGGTCTTTGTAAATCCTCTTGAGATTCTGATACTTCAGTTTCGGGGCTATCTTTCCCTCGAGAATGAAGCTGTTGTTAATACCTCGGAAGAAATGCTTATCCTGCACTGGATCCCACGAGAACATGTTTCTCGTTAGTATTCCTCCTTTTACCTTTGAGTATTTCAGAATTTCGTCGATTGAGGTCACCCTCCTCAAAAGCCGGCCCTTCTCGTATATAAGTTGCTGGAAAACCACCACGTTGAGGTTATCCATGAACCGCTCTGGGATATTGATAGGATCACCTGTCAATCTCTGAATCATCTGACTGACGGAAGGCGCATGGAATGTGCTTATCACATAGTGGCCGGTCTGCATGGCTTGAAACGCCGCAAACCCCTCTTTTCCTCGGATTTCTCCGATTATTATGTAGTTTGGCCTGCTCCTCAGGGCCGCACGAACCAAATCGTAGAGTTCCACGCTTGCCTCTCCGGTAACCGTTTCTCTTGTGACAACCCTCTGCCATATTGGGTGCGGTGCAATAACTTCGGGGGTATCTTCGGCGCTGTATATCTTCCAATGGTGGTTGATGAATGGAATTAGGGAATTAAGAGTGGTTGTCTTTCCGCTTGCGGTCTCTCCGCAGATGAACAGATTGATTCCGAATTCAACCACTAGCCAGAGGTATGCAGCGAGCTTGGGGCTCATGGTTCCCAAATATATTAGATAAGGTAATGTGAGTGGTTTTTCCGAGAATTTTCTTATGGTGAATGAGCTTCCCTCCTTGCTCACATCCTCGCTGTATATTATGTTGATTCTCGAGCCGTCCGGCAGGGAAGCGTCGATTATTGGGGTTGCATCGTTCACGGGGCTTCCTATCCTCTCGCTCACATTTCTAAGATATTTCTCCAGCATCAATTTGCTTTCAAATCGAATATTGGTTTCTAAGGTTCCGAATAATTTATGGACTATGTAAATTGGCCTTAGTCCTACGACGTGAACATCTTCTATATACGGATCCCTAATGAGCGGCTCCAGGGGACCCATCTGTATTATATCCCTATTTAGATAGTACTTAATCGTCTGCAGTTCTTCCTTGGTAACGTACACCTTGTCTATCTCTCCCTTGAGATATTTTGCCAGAAATCCTGTTTTTTCCTCCTTGTTTCTCGTGGTGACTTTCTTTAGAAGGGTGTTTATCGTCTTTTTTAACTCTTTTGGATCATCGGAGATATCCATCTGACTACCTATTTTCAGAATCGATTTCTTTATTTTTTCGTATTTTTCCTCCTCCTCTTTGGTTAATTTCGGCTCTACAGCAACGTAATGCAATCCGTTGAGGCGGTACACGTGGATGAATATGGGGTCTCCTACGGGATAAATTATGTTGGGAAAGGCCATCTTGCTTACTTTCCTATCTAAACTATCGTACCATATTGGAATAACTCCATGCTTCTTCTGGAATTTATCTATGTATTCTTCCAGATGCGGATTGTTCCTAATCGCCTTTTCGAGGCTCATATCACGCCACCGTTGTGATGTCCACTATTACTCCAACCTGCGGTTCAACTCTAAATCCGGTTACCGAGCTAACGAAATCCACCGCGTAGGAGAATCTTCGCACTACGATAATTCTCGATATCTCTCCCTCTGTTACATTTGTTATCAATTGAAGATACACATCCGCCGTGTTCCTGAGATGCTTCAACACCACCGGCGATATGTGGTTCTGGTCCACGGTCAATATTATCGCTTTGTTTTTGCTCACTATTTTTTTGAAGAAGTAAATTACCTTCATTATGTCCGCTACGCTCACATCCTCCGGAGATAATCCCGAGAAGGTGTCGATGATTATTATATCGCTTTGGAATATCTCCTTGGCGGACATTAATCTCTCGAGGAAATCGCTTTTATCTCGTGGCCTACCAATTAGGGGATAAACGGGCACGAAGAGAAGCTGCCTGCTAATCATGTAATTGAGAACTTCGTAGTTTAAAGAGCGCATCTGATCTAAGAATCCCTTGGTGGTGAGCTCCGTGGATATGTATGTAACCCTGTAGCCATTCACTAAGAATCCGTAGAGAAGTCTTTGGGATAGTATGCTCTTTCCGCTCCCGTCCTCTCCTTCCATTAGAGTGATGCTACCCTTAGGTATCCCTCCGTTGAGCCTGTCGTGGAGCGTGTCGCGGTCTATTTTTATGTTGAACACATCCGCCATTTATCCCACCCTAAACTGGATGCTATCCTTCACTCCATAATCGGCCACAACGGTGGCCACGTAATCCCCATTCTGCAGCGGAGAATTCAAATGCACCACGATCTCAACCACTACCTGCGGGGCCCACGCATCTCCCTTTATGGGTTTTATGCTCTGTGGATACGTTAAAGGGTATATTGTTCCATTCACCACAACCGCCGTGTTGTTCATGTGCAGTACCGTGACCCCGATGTTCTTCACGTAAAGCTTGAGGGTGTTTTGCGATTTATTGTACGGGTTGTAGCTCAAATCGTTGATTATCTCAATTTTAGATTTCAGATAGTTCTCTTCCATCTTTGCCCTGTTTTGCATGGAGTCTCGCATGGATGAAGCGGTCAGATATATGGCCGCACCTACGATTAGAGCCACGGTTATTGATGCAGAGAGAAGAATTAATGAGGAAACACCTTCACCGGCCATAGCTGCTCACCCTGTGTAATAGGCGGTGTTCCCGTATTGTGTCACAATCATCACTCTTCCTTGGAGTTCTGAATACGGGACCTCTAATGTTGCGTTTTCTCCGGGTAGGAGTATTGTGCTCTCAACCTCGCCGATTTGCACTTTTTCTGGGATGAGCACGGTTCCGTTAATCAGAACGGAAAAATAGTAGGGGTTCAACACATTCTCTCCGATGTTTTCCACGGTTATGTTTGCATAGTTGCCGTCGAAGCTCACATTGGTGATTCGTATTTTCGATGAGAAATAGCCCTCTTCTATTTTTTCCCGAATTTCCCTCGCTTTATCCACGTTATGCTGCTCATCTAGCGATGCAGAGTAAATCATGGTGAAAGCCACGAAGAAGCTAACTGTTATCACCAGCGCAGCCACCGAAACACCGCTCACTAGTTTATCACCCCTTCTTTATGTCCTCCGCCAGCTCCTGAACCTCTTCCGCATGTATCGTTCCAACTTCGCCTCCTTTGATTTTTTCTATGAACACCAGAGATTTCATGTGGTCGTCGGTGCTCATCTTCCACGTATCGTACTCCGATGAGAAGTTGTCGGTTATGAGTCCCATCACCTGATGCATTATTTTTCGCACCACGGCGTCGCTGATCCAGTGCATGCTCCTGTAATATTCCAGCAGTTTTCCTATATTTCTCGGACCCACTTTCTCCAGCATGAACTCCGTCCACTTGATTGCCATCATGTTGCTCAGTGAATTGTCAGGTATCGTGGGGAGGAGATATTCGATTTTCTTCTTCTCAGGAGTCTCTTTCTCCTCAAATTCTTCCTCCAATTCCAGCATCTCCGAAGGCTCTTCCATCTCCAGCTCTTCTGCTTCCAGTTCCTCTGCGCTCTCTTCCACCCCAACCTCTTCTACGTTGCTCTCTTCGCTCATTTCATCTTCGATTTCCTTAGGTTTCAATTCTATGAATGGGTTGTATTGCGCGGAGAGGGCGTCGTATAATGCGGTTAATTCGTGCATATTCGTCTCCAAATCGTTCACATGTTCCTTTATCTCCTCCACGGAATCGGATACGAGGTTGTAGTTATTCTCCAGATGCTCTATCCTCGCCAGAATATCGTTGAGTACGTTTTCGAATCTCTCCTGCCACGAGCCGCCGGCGGATTTTGGATAACTCACAGATATTTCCATCTCCTCATGTTTCTCTTCTTTCTTTGGAGGCGCCTGCTTGAACTCGCCGCCGTCTTCCTTCAAAGTTACGGGTATTTTTTTCTCCTCTCCCTCGGTGGGTGGTGGCGGAGGAGCTTCCTGTGCCTTAGGCTCTTCCTTTTCGCTCTCTCCTCCTTCTTCCACTATTGTGAATGTCATTGCAGGCTCTTCGACAGTCTTTGCTTTATTCTCTGACTTCTTCTTTTTCTTGGGTTTTTTCTCCTTCTTCTTTTTGACCATGGCTATCACCGTAATTCACTCCGAAGCCCTTACAGCTCTATTGCTAAGGCGGTACCGAAATCTGTTGGTGCGGAAATTGTGTGCTGGTAAGGTGCACCCGGCTTGGGGATTATTGTGATCATGGCGTTCTGGCCCTGATGGATGGGCAGCCCGGAGAGGTCGAGCGTAATTATCACCAGCTGGCCGGGGGAAGCCCAGTACTTGTGCTCCGCGGGGTTCCAGCTCTCGGTGTTGTGGTTGAATGCGGATACGTTTGCCGCGAATAGATATCCCGTGTAAACGTTTGTGTGCTGCCAGTTGAGCCTGAAATACACAGGCGGGGTGTTGTTGGAAGAGTACTCGATTATCGTGGAATTAATGTCGATGCTATCAGATACCACAGAGAATGTTATCTCTATGCGAGTGATTGGCTCGTTCCCGCTATTTCTATATCCAACGAATTGAGCGTCCCATATGTTTCCGTTAATCATGTTGTCCGCAGAATTTGCGGCTCCATACGCTTTATCTCTCATGCTCGACACAGTTCCAACTATAACTGCTGCGGCTATGGCAGCCACAACCATCAAAGCCACGAATATTATTAAAGAGCCAATGCCTATGCTTCCATCATCTTTTTTAATTACCTTCTTCATTTGCATCACCTCATAGCGGAGGATATATCCTTATCCATTCATCGTCGTTCTCGTAGCCGGCTGGAGTGGTAACAGTTATCTTGCTGGTTGTTCCCGTGTATGTGTTGGAGAAGTGAATCTGGAACGTTGTGTGCGTGGGCAACTCCTGCTCGGTTGCAGTAAGATTGATTACGAAAACAACTACGTCGTTGGGTCCGACGTTGTATGAGCCGTTGTCAGGGTCCCACGGAGAATCAACGGCCCTGTTTGGTAGGTACACGGAGTAAGTCGTGCTTGATGTTTTGGATAGCGCTGCATCGTATGTCGTGTCGAGGGTGCTTACAGCGGGCGAGAGGAATAGATGCGACACGGAATCCTCTGTCTGTATGGATATGGCTATGTGCCTCAGGTCTATCTCGGAGGTGCTCACCACTTTCGTGCTTATAGATATGGCTAATAGATTATGGCTGAGTGATGCGCCTCTATCCCCATACACACTTATGACATCGAACATCCCTAAAAATTGCTGGGAGATTCTGTCGGATGTGTGGTCTGCGCTATCCCTTATGTGATTTGCGGTTTGGATAATCACCGCCGCCGCTATGGCTGCCACCAGCACTAGAGCAATGAAGATTATCAGTGCCCCGATACCCATGCTTCCCTCTTCTTTTTTCATTCTTTTTGTTCTTCTCATATCTATCACCCAATTTTTCCTTTTGTGCCACAATATGGACATTGAACGGTTACAGGCAATTTAGACATGTCAACATCAACCTTAAACTCATTGCCGCAATTTGGACATTTGATAGTGACCTTCTTTATGCGCCCCTCCTCTTCTTTTTTCTCTTCTTTCTTCTCTTCATTGGGCTTTTTCTCTGGGATTTTCTTTTCAACTTTGCTCTTAGCTTTACTTTCCTCTGGAGTGCTTACGTATATGAAGGATGCGAGAAGAATTAGAATTGTGGAGAGCATAGCCATTCCGAATCCCCAATCTAACCCGGAGCTTAGAACTCCGTCCATGGTGAATACCTTCCCTCCGTACATGTCCAAATTGGATATGCCTGCCATCTGCATATCCGCGGTTAGAGCGTCTTGATACATCAGCAAGAAAATGAGAATGCTGCCCACTATAATCATGGCCGCCAAGAAAGATAGAATATATGCTATTTTTTTGGCTCCGAAAGCCATTATTACCCCCACCGCTACAAACACGGTAAAATTCACTAAGTAGAAGTACCAGATGAAGCTGAAAATTGTGAGGCGGTTACCCACGGGGGGCATGTTTCCAAGGGTGGTGTTATTCGATGAAAAATTGGAGTTCACCATGAGAAATGATGCGTAACTGCTATTGTCCTCGTAGTTGAACCATGTGCCAAAAGGACTCATGGATTCGGATACTCTTAGAGAATCGTTGTATGATGAAAAGTTCAGAGTATGCCATGGCATTATGGAAGAAAGCAAATATACAGCAACCCCCGCGATAAGTAAGAGATGTGCAATTTTTGAAATTTGCATGCTTAAATCCTATATGCCCTCATAATTATAAAGTTTTTGGTTTTATTCCCTCGGCAGGTATCCAGAAATATTTAAATCAGTTTAGCCGATATCTTCCCGTGATTTCGCACCCGTTGATAAAGGAGAATGCCATAGACGAGAGGGAGTATCAGGTTAAGATTGCAAAGTCATGCCTGAAGGGAAACACGTTGGTTGTTCTTCCTACCGGATTGGGGAAAACGATAATTGCTATTCTCCTCATGGCCGAGGTTCTCCACAGAAAAGGTGGAAAGATTCTATTTTTAGCGCCCACGAAGCCCCTGGTGGAGCAGCACGCGAGAAGCGTAAAATCTCTTATGAATGTGAACCCAGAAGATGTAGCGGTGTTCACAGGGGAGGTGAAGAAGAAAAACAGAGAGGAGAGGTGGAAGGACGCCAAGATAATAATCTCCACCCCGCAGGTTATTCAGAATGATTTGATATCGGGGAATATAAATTTAGATGGGGTGAATTTAGTCATTTTCGACGAAGCCCATCGCGCGGTGGGCAATTACGCTTATGTGTACATTGCAGGGGAATACAGAAAAAAGAAAGACCATTTAATTCTCGCAATCACGGCATCACCGGGGGGCAAGGAAGAGAAGATAATGGAAATAATCGAAAATTTAGGCATAGAGAACGTGGAAATCAGAACGGACGACGACCCGGATGTGAAGCCCTACATCAAAGAGGTGAAAATAAGGATAATCGAGTTACCAATGCCGAAAGAGTTCAAAGAGCTGTACGCGAAGGTGAAAAGTCTTTACGAAGATATAATTGCCGAGCTGAGAAAATATGGATTATTCTTAACAATAAAGAGAGTTTCGAGGAAGGACATACTCATGGAGCAAAGAGCCGTGCAGGATAAGATAAGCGAGGGAAAGAGCGAGTACTATCAGGCCGCGATGCTTTTGAGCATGGCAATCAAAATAGATTATTCCCTCGAGTACTTGGAGACTCAGGGCTTCGACGCGTTTTACAATTATCTGATGAAGATAATAGAGGAGGGGAACAGCAAGGGCGGGGGCAAGGCGGCCAGAACGCTCGTTCGGCATGAGAAATTCGTGGATATCGTGAAAACGGCTCGAACTCTGAAGGAAAATATTGAAAATGTGGAGAACCCGAAGCTAAACGCTTTGGGAACTTTGCTGAGAAAAAAATTCGCTGATAATCCGGATTTAAAGGTAATCGTGTTCACCCATTACCGCGAAACCGCGAGAATAGTTGAAGAGTATCTAAAAGATTACGAATCCATAAGGGCCGTGCGCTTCGTGGGACAGGCGAATAAGGGCGAGGATAAGGGCTTGAATCAGAAGCAGCAGGTTGAAATTATAAAGAAATTCAGGGAAGGGGAGTACAATGTGCTCATTGCCACAAGCGTGGCCGAGGAGGGCTTAGATATTCCCGCAACGGATATGGTTGTGTTCTACGAACCAGTACCCTCTGAGATAAGAACTATACAGAGGAAAGGAAGAACAGGGAGAACGAATTTCGGAGAGGTGTATATTTTGAGCATCAAAGGCACGAGGGACATCGCGTACCTTTGGTCTTCACGAAATAAAGAGAAGAAGATGAAATCGGAGATGAAATGGTTGCGCAGATTTCTGTCGGAGAAGATAAGCGGGGAGCAGAGGGAAATATTCGAAGAAGAGGAGAAGAGGGAAGAAAAGAGGGTGGATGTGAAAGGCCAGCTCACTCTGTTTGAATTTGAAAATGAGGTGAAGAAGGAGAAGATTCACGTGGACACCCGGGAGTTCAGGAGCGAGGTGGTTAAGATATTAGCAGAAAATTTCAATGTTGTGCCCGTGCAACTTGCAGTGGGAGATTATGTCATCTCGGACAGGGTAGCAATCGAGAGAAAAACCACCACCGATTTTTTAGAATCGATAAGGGATGGCAGGCTCTTCGAGCAGATTAAAAATTTGAAGAGCAATTACGAGAACGCGGTTCTTATAATTGAGGGCGAATCTCTTTTTTCTTCGGGATTCCATGACAACGCGATATACGGAGCTTTGGCTTCCATTTTGGTGGATTTCAATGTGCCGGTGATTTTCACAAAGAATCCCCGGGAGACAGCGAAGATGATACAAGCTCTATACAATCGTGAGAAGAAGGAAAAAAGAGAGGTATCTCTGAGAAAAGAGAAGAAGGCCATGACAATGGATGAAAGGCAGAGGTTCATAGTGGAATCCTTGCCAAATGTTTCCGCAAAGCTATCCCAGAGGCTTTTAGAGCATTTCGGAAGCGTTAAGGATGTCATAAACGCAGAGGTCGGGGAGCTCATAATGGTGAAGGGCATCGGGAGAAAAACGGCGGAAGAGATTCACGAAGTGGTGAATAAGAAGTACCGGAAAAAGTGATTGTGGAATTTTGAAGGGAGAAATCATTATATATGAAATTAAAAATTCACCCCTGCTTCGGGTGATGGCGTCCACCCAAAAGTGCCGCAAGGCTGATGACGCCTTTTCGCAAGAGGTGACGCCAGATGATCTCCGAGATAATAGCAGGTTTAGCGCAGGTATTGACCGTGTTACTCCTTTCTCCGTTAATGGTAGGCATCCTGAAGAAATGGGAAGCTAAATTTGAGTCCAGAAAGGGTATATCAATTTTCCAGCCGTACTACGACCTCGCCAAGTTCTTCAGAAAGGAGATTGTGGTACCAGAAGATGTGGGTTCTCTTTTTATCTTGGCTCCCATGCTCTCATTCACCGCGTACCTCATTCTCCCATGGGTTGTGCCCATAGTGTTCGGCGCCCCCTCGTGGTTCGCCCCGCTGGTCGATTTCCTTGGTGGAGCGTTCTTATTCGGATTTGCCTCCTTCTTCTCCGTAATAGGAACTGAAAAAACTGGCTCGTATTACACGGGCATAGGCGCCACAAGAGGAGTTACATTCGGCGCCTTCGCCGAGCCCGTGCTTATCACCGTTTTCTTCGGAGTTGCTCTAATCACTGGAACGAATAATCCATTCCTGACGAATGAAACGTTGAGGAATAATCTCTCGTGGATGCTCTCCCCAACGCATCTTCTCCTCATAGCTGCGTTCTTCCTTCTTCTTCTCTTCGATACAGGAAAATTGCCCATAGAGAGCCACAGCATGGGGGAACTGGGAATGATCGGGCAGGGAATGGGTTTGGAATACTCAGGGCCCCTGTATGCGCTGAAATCATGGGGCTCATACATGAAGCAATTCATTCTTTTTTCCGTGTTCATCAACGTATTCGCGATGCCGTGGTTCATCCCCCTTCAGGTTAATGCACTCACCATTCTTTATGGCATCGCTTTGCTCTTTGTGAAAATGCTCGTTGTTATATTCGCCATCGTTTTGGTCGAGGTAACTGTGGCGAAGATTCGGCTGTTCAAAATCATTGATTATCTCACCTTCTCGTATCTCACCGCGCTTTTAGCGGTGATATCTTTCTTCCTGGTGGGAGGTGTGCCCCAATGATAGCCTACGAGGCCACCATCGATTTCCTCGGAGTTCTCATTCTCCTCTACGGATTCGTAATAATTGCGGAGAATTACATTCACAGCGTTATAAGGCATCTTCAGGCGCAAACCATAATTCTATCGCTCCTCATAGGAATAGTTGGATTCTACCTTGGAATGTGGGAGCTTATAGCTCTGGCAATATTTACATTGATTTTCAGAGCATGGCTCATTCCCGAGATTCTTCTAAAAGATATAAAAAGAGAGGGGGTGTGGGAGCACAGGGAGTTCGGAGCAAAGGCAAAGTCCTCTCTGATTGCGGGGATAATAACAGCGATAGTTGGAATCATAGCGTATCTCGCGATTCACAATGTCATAGGCACGTGGAAGGGCATGATCCCATTCATTCTGCTTCTCTTCGGTCTTTTGATAATAGTTATGCGGAGAAACGCACTGGCCCAAATTTCTGGGTACATTGTGGAAGAGAACGCTTTGCTCTACTTGGGAATTGTCCTTTATCCCATCGGGTTTTTGCTGGAAGTTGGAATTTTGTTAGATGTGATTGGCGCAGTGCTGCTCGGGGTAATTCTCAGCGCGGAGAAAGAGTACGGACCCATGGAAATTGAGGAGCTCGCGGGGTGATAAAAATGCAGGAAATTGCTATATATGGGATATTTGTCATCGTTTTAGGCGCTTCTCTGATTTCTTTGATTAAGAACAACACTTTGGCCACACTGAGCAATATCCTCGCTTCTTCTGTGGCTTTTATTCTGTCTCTCTTTCTTCTCATCCAGCCAGATTTCCACAATTCTTGGCTTTACGTGGACTTTGTAACGAAGGTTATGTTTGTCATCATCACCATGATTTACCTCTTCGCCGCTCTCCACGCCAATGTTTGCATGCGAAACATAAAAAGATTCTTCATCTCGCCCAACTACGGCTGGTCCCTTCTGGCCGGTTTCTCTCTAACTATGCTATTGGCAGTAAGCACTCCCTCTTTGGGCTATGCGTGGCTGTGGCTGGAAGCTTCTACGGTGATTAGTGCAACTCTAATCCTCATGGAGAAGGAAAAGAGCCATGTTGAGAGTGCATGGCGCTATGTCCTTATTGCCTCATCGGGCCTTGCAATCGGACTATTTTCAATAATTCTCTACGGGGAAATTGGGGGAGGATTCACTTGGGTAAATGCAACTATTTCAAAAGGTGCTATTCTCATTGGCTCCCTCGCTCTAATTGGGTTCGGAACCAAAGCAGGGCTGTTTCCCATGCACACTTGGCTCCCCGATGCTCACGGCACCGCGCCTTCGCCAGTGAGCGCACTTCTCTCCGGAGCACTTCTGCCCTCATCACTTATTGTTTTTTACAGAATTTACGGAGTTATGCATTCTTTGCCGCTCTTTTATCTCACGGCGATTTTGGGAATTCTCACAGTCTGGGTCGCATCTTTGCTGATGATCTCTCAGAAAAGGACGAAGAGATTATTCGCCTATTCCAGCATGGATGTTATGGGAATAGCCACCGTTGGAATCTCTCTTACATATTTCGACCCCAACACCATTTACTTTGTCCTCATTGTATTCA
>WAKX01000014.1 GCA_015523125.1 DHVE2 group archaeon
AATCAAAATAATATACGATGAACTCGTCGCCATTCTCGGGGAAGAAAAGAGCGTGGAGCTGAAACCCCAAAAAATAATGCTGGTCGGTTTGTATGGGCAGGGAAAAACCACAACCGCGGGCAAATTGGCGAAGTTTTTCGTCAAAAAGGGCTTGAGCGTTGCCTTGATTGCATGCGACGTTCACAGGCCCGCCGCTTATGACCAATTGAAACAGTTGGGTGAGCAAATCAACGTGCCCGTATTTGGTATCCCCAGTGAGAAAGATGCCAGAAAAATAGCGAAGGAAGCCATGAAGAAGGTTCGCGATTATCAGGTTAAGATTTTCGACACTTCGGGACGGCATTCCTTAGAGGATGATTTAATCGAAGAAATCAAAGATTTGAAGAAAATAATCGAGCCCGACGAAATATTTTTAGTTCTCGATGCAACCGTGGGCCAGCAGGCGGGTAAGCAGGCCAAGGCGTTCCACGACGCAGTCGGGATAACGGGAGTTATTATCACAAAGATGGACGGCTCCGCAAAAGGAGGAGGCGCGCTCAGCGCAGTGGCCGCAACGGGAGCACCCGTGGTTTTCATCGGTACTGGAGAGCATCTCAACGATTTGGAGCATTTCAACCCCACGCGCTTCATCTCTCGACTTCTGGGAATCGGAGACCTCGAAACTTTGCTCGAAACCGCCAAAGAATTAGAGATGAGCGAAGAAGAGGCAGAGAAGGTAATGGACCGCATGATGAGCGGCAAGTTCAACCTCAAGGACATGTACGAGATCTGGGAGCAGATGGCCAAACCGGGAATAATGCAACGCATTCTCTCTGCTCTTCCGTGGGCGAAGATGGGCGCCGAGATGGACAAAAACATGGTGGAAGAGAGCCAAGAAAAATTGAGGAAATACCGCGTGGTGATGGACTCCATGACCTACGAAGAATTAGAGAATCCTGAAATAATCAAGGGCACGAGAATAAAGAGAATTGCACGGGGCAGCGGCAGGCCCGAGGAGGACGTTCGCTCATTGCTCAAAGAATACAAGAAGATGAAGAAGATGATGAAGCAGATGCGCGGAAACCGCAAGCTCATGCGCGCTCTTCGCAAGGGGATGAAGAACGGAAACCTCGACTTGTCGGGATTGACATGAGAGCTTTCGCAGTAATTGCACACAAATTCAATGGGGATATAAATTTAAATGACCTGCCCGGATCTGGGAGGGTGGATGTGATTGCAAGGTGCATAAACTCCTCAATATTTCTATCTCATGATATACGGAGAGACGTGATATTTTCGTTTTTTGCCCCGAAAATTCAAATTCGAATGAGAATAGACTCCTCGCGGGTCAAATATCTAAATCCGGATGAGCGGAGCACGGCGGCGCTGATAAGAAACGCAATATTGAAAATGGGAGAGCGAGAAGAGACTTCCCCGGGATTTTTCTCGAAAAACATGAGCTTCGATGATTTCCTGAAAGAATTAAAAGAAATGGGGGAAATATACTATCTCCACGAGGACGGGGAAGATATAAGGAACGCGGAGATATCCCCTAATTCTGTTTTCTTGCTAAGCGACAGCATAAATCTGAGCGAAGAGGAAGAGAACAAAATTGAAAAGATTGCGGAGAGAAAAATATCCGTGTCGCCGAAAATCATTCTTGCATCGCATGCTATAACCATAGTGAACAACGAACTGGACAGGCGAGGGCTATGAAGATTCGGTTATCTTACGGCACCGCGGTTAAGATGGGCCTCCGCCGCGGGAGAATGCTCGCCGAGCCCACCACCGCTTACGTGATGCTCGGAGAAAAATGCGACTCCAACTGCGCATTCTGCGCACAGAGGAGAGACGCGAGAAAAGATAATTATCTCTCGCGGATAATCTGGCCAGAGTATCCGGTAGAAGTGCTCAAAGAAATAAAGGGCTTCTCGCGCATTTGTTTTCAAACACTTGATTATGAAGAGGTAGTTAATGACCTCCTCGCCATTCTTCCAATAGTCCCGAATATTCCCGTTTCTGTCTCAATCGTCCCTATTCCGAGAGAAGATATGGCGAAATTGAAAAATGCGGGAGTTCAAATTATCAGCATCGCATTGGACGCTGCCAACGAGGAAATATTCAATAGAGTGAAAGGCTTGGGAGTGGGCAACAGATTCACATGGCAGGGGCATTGGAAAGCATTGAGAGAAGCGGTTTCGATATTTGGCACTGCAAATACACATCTAATCGTTGGATTGGGGGAGAGCGACGAAGATATAGTGAAGGTTATGCTCTCATTAAAAAAAGAGAATATAACAACTGCACTGTTCTCATTCACTCCCGTGCAAGGCGGAGCGCAGCCGGATGTGGGAAGGTACAGAGCAATCCAATTAGCGAGATTTCTAATTTACCGCGGTTACAAGGATTTTCTCGAATTAGAGAATGGGAAAATCTCGAAAATAAGAGTGCCTGTGGGAGAAAAAAAGAGTGTGGAAAGAGGATTGCCCTTCCTAACCTCCGGATGTCCGGGGTGCAATCGGCCGTTCTACAACGAGAGGCCGGGGGGCGTGATTTACAATTACCCGCGCAAAATGAGGGAAAAGGAAATAGAAGACGCGTTGGAGCAGCTTCGAAATTACTCTAAGCTCGTATTCTGAAATTCAGAGAAACATCCCGCTTTATAATAGGGGAAGCATATAGGTAACATGGTGATGTGAATGAACGATGTGAAAGACCTCAAAGATGTGCTGGAAAAGGTGGAGAAAAAGATAATGGCTGCTGGAAAAATATATGGTGCTATGAATTTTGCATTCTGGCTAGTCGCCATGCTCGGCTACTACGTGCTGGCTCCATTCATGTCTTACAACATCCTATTTACAGGCATTTACTGGCCAATCGCGTTCGCACTCGCTATATTCTTCGTTGTGAAGATAACAAAAATGATTGCAAAGGTGGAGAGAGAGTCATCATCTCGGGGATTCGGTGCCATGATTGGTATATCGTGGGTCGTAGGCGCGGCGGTGGGCTGGTTCTTGGTGCCGAGTATGAATATGGGAGCAAACGATATGGCTTCCATGGCCATGGGATTCCTCTCGTTCATATCCATTTCCATATTCGGAATGTGGCTCTCGTTCATTAAGTACAAAATCAGCGCGGAAGAAATGATTCCATCGTTCCTCATTCCAGCCATCGGGATTCCAATAGCCATGATAATGAAAACCAACGCCATGCTCTGGGCCGGCTTCTTGGTGGCAATTGCATTCTCCGCTACAATTCTCTGGTATCTTTATTCGGCGTTCAAGTACGTGGGTGTGCCAAATGATGAGGGACATAATCAAGAATAACATTCTCGGGAATCCAATTCGTCTGGGGATAATGCTGTACCTGCTGCCAAGAAACAGAGCACTTTTTATAGAGATTCAAAAGGTTCTCGAAATTACTCCGGGAAATTTAGACTCGCATCTTAAAACTCTCGAAAGGAATGGGTACGTGAAATTGAAAAAAGTCATAAGAGATAGGCCGAGAACAATGGTTTACCTCACTACTCAAGGGGCGGAAGAGACAAGAAAATACGTGAGCGAATTGAAAAAAATTTTGGAAGAGGGAGAGGGGCTTACCTCTCCTTGAATTTCTCGGCCATCTTCTCGTAGAACTCCCTCTCTTCTTTGCTAAGGGGTTTCACTCTTTTCAGCGCTTCTTCGAAGTGCTTCATGGCAATCTTCGCTTCCTCTGGATTCTCCGGATTCTTTCCTTCCGATATGTACTCGCGAATCGCCAGCATGGTGGCTTCGTTGCAGACCGCTTCGATATCTGCTCCGGTGTATCCTTCGGTCTTCTCCGCAAGCTTATCGATATCCACATCCTCAGCGAGGGGCTTTCCTCTCAGGTGGATATTGAATATCTCTTTGCGCGCGTCCTTGTCCGGAACGGGTACATACACCATTCTATCGAATCTTCCCGGACGCAGTAACGCGCGGTCCAGCATGTCGGGACGATTCGTAGCGGCTATCACTATCACGTTGTGCAATTCTTCGAGACCGTCCATCTCAGTTAAGAGTTGAGATACCACTCTCTCAGTCACGTTGGTGCTCAAATCCCTTCCGCGCATGGGTGCCACGGCGTCTATCTCGTCTATGAATATCACCGCGGGCGCCGCCTGACGGGCCTTGCGGAACACCTCTCTTACAGCTTTCTCGCTCTCTCCGACCCATTTGCTCAGGAACTCTGGCCCTTTGACGCTTATGAAGTTTGCCTCGCTTTCCGTAGCAACCGCTTTAGCTAAGAGAGTTTTTCCGGTTCCCGGAGGTCCGTAGAGCAGTATGCCCTTGGGTATGCGCACTTTCATGTGCTTGAACAGCTTCTTGTATTTCATCGGCCATTCAACCACTTCCCTCAATTCCTGCTTCACATCGTTGAGTCCTCCAATATCGCTCCATTTCACCTTTGGTTTCTCTATCAGCACCTCGCGCATCGTGGAGGGCTGCATCTCCCTGTACGCGTTTATGAAGTCGTCCCAAGTCACTTCGAGCTTCTCCAGTATTTCTTTCGGGATTTTTTCGTCTTCCACATTTATTTCGGGAACCATGCGCCTCAAAGCGCGCATAGCCGCCTCTTTCACCAGAGCCGCGAGGTCTGCTCCTACATATCCGTGAGTCATCTCCGCCAGTTTATCCAGATCAACATCTTCCGCCAGAGGCACGCCGCGAGTGTGAATCTCCAATATTTCCCTGCGGGCATCGGTATCTGGAATTCCGATTTCTATCTCGCGGTCGAATCTTCCAGGTCTGCGAAGAGCCGGATCTAAAGCGTTGGGACGATTGGTGGCGCCTATCACAACAACCTTGCCTCGAGATTCCAAGCCGTCCATGAGAGCTAATAGCTGAGCAACCACTCTTCTTTCAACTTCACCGCTCACTTCGTCTCTCTTCGGAGCTATCGAGTCTATTTCGTCGATGAATATCACGCTCGGCGCGTTCTCCTGCGCTTCTTTGAATATTTCGCGGAGATTTTCTTCGCTCTGCCCGTAGTACTTGCTCATTATCTCGGGGCCGCTGAGATATATGAAGTGCGCGCTAGCCTCGTTTGCCACTGCTTTCGCAAGCATCGTTTTACCAGTTCCCGGAGGTCCGTAAAGAAGAACGCCCTTTGGAGGATCAATGCCCAATCTTTCGAACAGCTCCGGATGCCTCAAAGGTAACTCCACCATCTCGCGTATCTTCTTTATCTCCTCTTTGAGACCACCGATATCCTCGTAGGTTACGCGAGGTATCCCATTTGTCTCCTTGGCGGGCTTCTCGCTTATTTTTATTTCGGTATTTCTCGTTATTATCACAACTTCCTTTGCAGGCTTTATGCCAGTCACTATCAGATCAATTGGATTGCCCATTACGTTGATGGTAATGACATCTCCTCTAGTTAGAACACGACCTTCCAATAGCTGCTTCAGGAACTCTTCTCCGCCCATTATTCTAAGCGGTTGAGTCGGAGCAAATGTCACCTGAGAAGCGGGATTCGCCACAACCTTTCTTATGCTCACTTTGTCATCGATGCCAACTCCCGCGTTCCTTCTCGTGTGCCCGTCTATTCTTATCACTCCCGTGCCCTCATCTTCGGGATAACCCCGCATGACCGTGGCAGCAGTTGACTTTGAACCTTCAATAATGATGGTGTCTCCGGGCATGAGACCCATTTTCTCGTAAATTACGGGGTCTATTCTCGCAATGCCCCTTCCAACATCTCTCGATCTTGCCTCGGCAACTTTCAGCACGATTTTTTCTTCATTCTTTTTCATTTTCATTCACCTCCTTTGGTTATCAACTAAGAGTTGATAACTAATTTTACTAAATAAGAACTACTATATAAAGCTTTCGCAAAATCCAATTGGGGAAACATTTTATATTATCTCGTACTTAGTGCTCCAAACCCGTGTTTTGCGGGAGCGGAGGTGAAAAAATGGACGAATTTGAGAGGGCCGTGGAATCAATATACGTTGCTCTCAATGGCAAAGTTGAGAAAGAGAGAATAAGAAAAGAGCTGAGGAAGTGGATAACCCAGTACGGGGTGAGCATATCCGAGGCTAAGAGGAGCATAGTTTCCAACTACGGGGGCGATGTTCGGGAACTGCAGAATTCTATAAAAGCGGTGAATGAGCTCAGCGCAGGAGAGGGCCGTGTGAATCTTAGAGTGAAGGTGCTGAGCATAAATCCGAAAGAGTACGAAGTGGATGGAACTAAAAAAATAATGCATTATGGATTGATAGGAGACGAAAGCGGAGTGATTCCATTCACCGCCTGGAAGTTGGATGTGGAGCTTAGAAAGGGGGACTGCGTTGAAATAACTAATGCGTACACGAAAGAATGGCAGGATCGCGTTACCCTCGTGATCGGGCAAAACACCCGACTAAAATTATTGCCTCCGGACTCTGTGAAGGTGAAAATGGAAATCAAACCTTCAAAAATAGTGGAGCTGCATCCAAAGATGGGTCTGGTTGAGGTCGTGGGAAAAATAATGAGCGTTGACGAGAGAGAAATAGAAGTGGACGGCGTGCCGAGGAAGATTTACTCGGGAATAATCGCAGACGACACAGGAGAAATAATATTTACCTCCTGGGATGTGCCCGTGCAGAAGGACAAAGTTCTGAAAATCTCGGGAGCTTATGTGTCGACGTTCAGGGGCATGCCCCAGTTGGTACTGGATAATCGCTCCCACGTGGAAGAAGTGGACAGAGAAATTGAGATAAAGGATATACCGGTGAACATCGAAAGCTTAGAGGGTAAGGGGGGTTTGAACGTTCTAATAGAAGGTGTGGTGATAGACATCAAGGACGGAAGCGGGCTGATATCGAGATGCCCCGAATGCGGGAGAGTTCTCACGGGAACCAATTGCCCAGTCCATGGGAAAGTGACGCCGAAGCCGGACCTGAGAATAAAGGCTATAATCGACGACGGCACGGGAGCTGTACTAGCTCTATTCAACCGCGAGATGAGCGAAGAAGCTCTAGGCATGTCTTTCCATGAAATTCTGGAGAAGGCCAAGGAGAACATAGGGTATCCATCCATGCTCGTTGATGAAATAGAGGAAAAGCTCATAGCGAGACCAATCATGGTTCGGGGAAATGTTAGCAGCGACCCCAAGTACGGGTTGAGAATGTTCGTTAACGAGTTCAGGATGCTCAATCTGGAGGACATCGCGAAGAAAGCCGAGAAAATGTTAGAGGAGATGGGGTGGTAAAAATGCCGAGAGAACCCGCTTGGAGAGTTTTCGCATCCGAGTTCAACAGCGCGAAGCATTACATCAAAGCCACGGAACCGAAGATGCCGAGCTATGTGATAACTCCCTTGGGTGCTAAGATAAGCCGCCTGTTCATCGTGGGAGTTCTAACGGAAGTTCGTGTGGTTTCAGATGATGCAGTTAAAGCGAGGGTCGTGGATCATACGGGTGCCTTTTATCTTTTCGCTGGCAAGTTCAGGCCCAACGTGCGTCAAGTTCTGGAGAGTGTGAATGTACCGCAGTTTGTGGCCGTCGTTGGAAAGAGCAATGTATATCAGCCCAACGACGACACAATGTATCTCTCAGTGGTTCCTGAAAGATTGAAAGTAGTTAACGAAATACTACGCGATTACTGGGTATTCGACACAGCCAGAAAGTTAAAAATAAGAATTGAGGCCATGCAGGAAGCCCTTAAGATGGACGAGCCAACGGTTAGAAAACTCGTGGATTTAGGATTCTCCGAGAAAATTTCCGACGGGGTAATCACCGCCATCAAGTACTATGGAAGAATCGATGTGGAAAGATATTCCGAAATGCTGAAAGACGCTTTGAAGCATCTACTTCCAGAGTATCAGGAGATGGGCTACGAGATGCCCAGCTTGGAGGAAGAAGAAGAGGAGGAAGAAATAGACGTTGAGCTGGAGCAGAAAGTTCTTGAAGCGATATCCGAATTGGACGATGGAGACGGAGCATCTTACGAGGAACTTCTCCAGAAACTTGGAATGAGCAGCGGTGATATCGATCCAATACTCGACACCTTAAAAGATCGCGGAGAGATTTACGAGCCAAAAATAGGAAAATTGAAGAGATTAAGCGCTTAGCTTTTCTCTGAATTCATTTCTTTTATTTCTTTTCTGAATGACCACTTGAGCATTGGCGGAGTTATGAGTGTTGTGACCGTCACAAACACCATCGTGGCCGCGATGAATAGCGGTACATGCTGCTGCGATATTGGATGAGAAGGAGCCGTTATCGCCACGGTGAGCGACACGAGAGCCACTTCCATGCGCGGAATCGAGCCAACGCCCATCTGCCATGATTTGTGCCAGTCAAACCCGCCGATTCTTGCACCTATCCCACGACCCAATATCTTACCGAAAATGGCAGCTATGAGAATAACAGCCGCAAGGATAAGAGCGTTTACATTGAGGAACACACCGATATCCATCTGCGCGCCGGTGTAAACGAAGAACATTGGAATCAATAGACCATATCCTATCGCCCTTGCGTCTTCGGTTATTATTTTCTTTGCTGGCAAGCGGCTAAGAACGATGCCTGCGAAATAAGCACCTTCAATTGCTGCGCCGAAGCTGAATTCCGCGAGTGCGGAGAATAGGAGCATGACACCAAGGAGAACTCCCAACATTCCCCTCTCCGTGCGTATGTATTTTCTCGTGAATTTGGTTATGTACGGCATGTAGTACCACGCTGCGATTAAAGTTACGAGGAAGAATATCGTTAATTGAATTCCAAACATCACCAAACTTCCGGTTCCAACTGCGAAAATGATTAACGCAATTCCTAGGAAATCGTCCATGACGCTAGCACTTAGAGACGCTGCACCAACGTCGGTACGAAGAACATTGATATCCATCATCGTCCTAACGGTGACCCCTATACTCGTAGCAGTTAGAAGAACACCCATAACGAAGCTCTCATGATCTGAATACCCAAGGGCAAGACCCGAAACCCAACCGATAATAAGGGGAACAAAAACCCCCATGACGGTGGATATGGTAGCAACTTTTCCGGTGGATTTCAATTGTTCCACATTTGTGTCGAGGCCTGCGATGAAGAGAAGCATCACTATTCCAAATTTGGCAAGATAATGTATGGGGTCAAGCCCTTTGAACGCCACGGGGCCCCGGAGCTGAATCCAGTTGTGGAGCCAAGCGTTTATTCCAGGGCCAAAGAGGTAGCCGTAAAGAACAATGTTTCCGATGATAATCCCAAAAACGATTTCTCCCAGAACCCCTGGAAGCTTCACTTTCTCGAAAAGCACATCGAACATCTTTGCGAATATGAGCACTATGCCAATTGTGAACAGGAACGATGCGAAATCCATTGAGCATCACCAAAAGGGGATAAAGGGAGGTGAGATAAATACCTTTTCAAAAAATTAAGAAATACGAAAAAATGAGGGCTGCGGTTCCGATTATATCCGCCAAGGTTGTTATAACTGGAACCACCACGTTATCCGGGTCCAGTTTCGCCTTTAAGCTGCCGATGGTCAGGTAATAAGCGATTATGATTAGAATGAATATCGACAGGAATGCGGCGAGCCACACCATGGCCACGGCCCTGAAGTCCCAAGTTAGAAAAATCACCAAGAGCGAGATGATGGAATAAACTATCACGGAAAGAGTTATCAGAGAGAAAATCTCTTTCGTGAAATGCTTTCCCCGCGGCAGGATTTTGGGCTCAACGAATCCGAGGTATATAAATGAGGTTAGCCTCGAAGAAAATATGCTCCCCACGTTCCCCAAGGTTTCGTTCACCACAGGCACAACTAAGAGAATTATCGCAATTTTGTTGCTTTCCCACATGCTTCCAGTTATGAGTTCCAAAAGTGCGATTACTATGAGAATCGGCATGCTCTGCATGTATATCTTCTTCCCCACCTTTTCCCCCAAAGCTCTGCGAATAAGCAGGAAAACGTAAATCAAAGAGAGAATAACAATAAAAAACACGACCAATGGCATGTTGGAAATATAGAGAAAAAGAACGGCCACTAAAATGATGAAGAATACGCTCACCATGTCACCTACGCTAGAAATGAGCGGCACACCGATGTTGTCTGGATTCCACCCTTTCTGAAAGGTCTTTACACCGATATAAGCGGTTAGGGGCGTGAGAATGGACGCGGTGAATAGATGCGTAATTAGAATAATCCCGGGGAGGAAAATCGCGTAAAAATAATTGCCAGTGACGAAGGATATATAAATCCCAACTATAGTGCCCACGATGAGCGCAGCCGAATACGCCAAAGATTTCGTGGCCCCTATCTCCACTTTGACCCTTTTATCCCCTAAATTTTCCACCTCTCCCAGATGCAGTGCGGAGCTCAATCGCGAGATGAACGCACCATAAACGTTTCCACGCATATCGATTAGCGCGGGAATCATCATGAGAAGCCCGGGAACCGCAATGAAAACGTTGATTGAGAGATTCATGATATATCCGGCAATGCTATCCGCTATCAACGCCATAATCAAAGCAGGAAGCGACTCCTTTATGAGCTTGACATCCAGGTGGCGGTTCATCGGCCACCACCCCCTTAGCCGGAGCCATGGATGCAGGTAAGTTGTGGAGATATAAAAAACTTGGTTTTGAATGCAAACATTTATTTCCATGGATGCATCTGCACCATCATGCAATTGGAAGACATGTACCGAATAAAAATGATGGGTGATGTGCAAATATCAAAGAAGGGCGTTATTTCCTTCGTAGCGGCTAAGATGAGCAGGAGCAAAGACACATACCAATCGCAAATTTACATTTATGACGGAAAATTGAAGAGATTCACATCGGGAACTAAAGACTCCTCGCCGAGATTCACCGAAGATGGAAAAAAATTAGTGTACGTGAGGGGGGGCAAAGACAAATCTGAGCTTAGGACCATAGCGATAGATGGGGGAGAATCCGAGAAAATTGCAGAGCGCAAGGAGGGATTTTCATCTTTGATTGTTCGAGGAAATTACGCATATTTCTTATCCGACGAGGAAAAGAAGAAGGAGGATGATGTGAAGAGAATAACCAGAATTCCATTTTACTTCAATGGCGAGGGATTCATATACGATAAAACTCCGCAGATTTACAGGGTGAAGTTGAAAGGTGGAAAGGTGGAGAAACTCACCGAAGAGAAGAGAATAATTCAGGGCTTCGATGTATTCGAGGACATAATAATTTATTCTGCGGCCGACGACGAGAAAGAGCCTTTCTTATCACACCTCTATATCCTGAAGGATGGAAAGACAAAAAAATTAACGAATAAAAAGGCGGACATAATGGACTTCCAAATTTCACCAGATGGAAAGAGAATCGCCGTGTTTCTGAAATTCAACGAAAAGGGCTTCGCCGAGGACTCTCGCCTGTATTTTCTTCCAATAGAGGGAGGAGAATACGAACTGGCATGCGAGAGAGCGTTCTCTTACGGGAAATCTCTTAACTCTGATGTGCGCTTCGGGGGCGGGAGGGTTATGCGATGGATCAGCGATAATGAAATAATGTTCATCGCCACAGAGAAAGGAAAACAATCCATATTCATCTTCTCAAATGGGAAGTGCAAAGAGCATTTGGGCGGGGAGAGAAGCATAGAGACCTTCGATTACAATGGAGATACATTGGTTTTCATCGCTCAGGAGATAAATTACCCCAGCGAAGTGTTTGTGAAGAAAAATAAAGAGCGAAGAATAACAAACTTCAATAAGAGATTCAAAAATTTGAAAAAGCCGGAGCATTTCAAATTCAAGGCAAGCGATGGAGAGGAAATCGAAGGCTGGATCATTCTCCCGGAGGGAAAAAAGCCATATCCCGCAATTCTCGAAATTCACGGTGGGCCGAAAACATCTTACGGGCATGCGTTCATGTTCGAATTTTATTATCTGGTCTCTAAGGGATATGCGGTGTTCTTCGTGAATCCCCGCGGCTCGTCCGGCTACGGGGAGGATTTCGCCCTTGCGGTGAGGGGTGCATTCGGAAAGCGTGATTACGAGGATATAATGGAAGCGGTGGAGTATGTGAAGAAAAAATACCCAATCGACCCAAAGAGAATTTTCGTCACCGGCGGCTCCTACGGGGGATTCATGACGAATTGGATCGTTGGGCATACCGATATTTTCAGAGCTGCGGTCACGCAGAGGAGCATAAGCAATCAACTCTCATTCTGGGGCACCAGTGACATAGGGCCGTGGTTCAACGGCGATTATATAGGAGCAGGCAGAGATCTATGGGAAGGATTCAACGCATATTGGGACATGAGCCCGCTGAAGTATGCGAAGAATATCAAGACTCCCCTTCTGATAATCCACAGCGAAGAGGATTACCGCTGTCCGGTGAGCGAAGCTTATCAATTGTTTTACGCGTTGAAGATGAAGGGCGTGGACACAAAGTTAGTTCTGTTCCCCGAAGAAAACCACGATCTCTCCAGAAGCGGCAAGCCGAAGCACCGGGAAGCGAGATTGAAAGAGATGGAGCGGTGGTTCCGAGAGCATATGAAATGAGAAAAAAAATACGTATTTATAAATGTAATCTGCTCCTTCCATCGAATTTATGCAACCTTTTCATACATAAAGCACATACCTGCACAAACCTCTCGGGCCCTTAAAAAATAGGATGGGTGAAAATTAGAGTTCATCTATTTCTTTGACTCCCTGTTGCTTTTGTAAATCAGCTATTACCGCACTAATTTCATAGACCATCCTATCTGCATCTGGACCAGGTTTTGCGCCGGTTATTTGAATAGGTCCTTTTTTAACAACACCTATTTCTATGCCGGGCACTCTTGCGGCTTTTATATGTACATATATGGATTTTGTTTTCCAAAGTGCAAGGATAATTCCAATTATAATCAAAATGAGGCCAAAAATTATGAAAAACTCCCCAATCCCTCTACTGTAATAATCTCCAACACTTTGAACACCAATAAAAGTCACTATCAAACCAAATATCAACAGAAATATTCCCAAGATTATGTTTGATAAACTTCTTTTAGTTCCAACATATGCCGTAACTCCCTTCACTTCATCGAGATGCACATCGCTTAACATATATTCTCTCGAAGTCCCGAGCATGCCTCTTGTAGATGCATAGAGTATGGCTCTCTTGTTAGTTATAATGATATGGCCCTCCATCTTTTGCGGTCTTTTCATTATTGCTGCATTATAATCCTTCACTACAACTTCCTCGGTGCCCAACTTAAAAGGCATAGAACCTTCTTGGGTGTTCATCATATCACCAATAATAAATATACATTGTATATTTAAAAATTACGTTTAATTATTTGAGAACACTTTCCAAAAGCTTTTGAAGTTTAATAATTTCTATTTTGGTTCCGCAATATGGACAGTAATACACAGTATTTTTACCATCTATTTCTAATGTGGCCCCACATGAGGGACATCTGTACTTTACAACCAATCCATGTGTTCTAATGTATTCAAAAAGCGAGTCCAGATTCACATTTATATTGATAGATTTTTGATACACATACGTTTCTTTTGCTCTTTTTCTTAATTCTTCGGCATTTTCAATATCCCCTATTTTTTCATACAAATTTGCAGCCTTTTCATAGTTACCACTACTTTCATAGTATTCTGCAAGAGTTGATATTGCTTCATATTTATACCCCATCTTTATCAATAAATTATAAGCCTTCTTACGAAGACTCTCCTTACTATTGGATATGCCATATTTAAGAAGAATTTCTTTGCTCATGTCCCCTATTCTCATAAATAATTCTTCCGCATTCTTAGCAACGCTCCAGTCGGAATCACCCAACAGACCAATTAGCAAAATTAGGTTATGCTCAGTAGGGTTTTTAGATATCATTTCTATTGCCTTCACTCTATCTCTCCAGTTGTTTGAATTGGCCAAAGTTACTATCTCCTTTTCAGAGTCACCTTTTCTTTTGAACATAATAAGAATGTATTATTTAACCCATATATATGCTTTATCTTACTCAAAAGCCAAGTTGCAACCACATAGAAAAACGAAATTAAAGAGTATGACAACTTCTGATCCAAACAATCTAACCAATTATAATTAATAAGGTATCTCCTAAGGGACTTTTAAATAACAAAGATTCTACTATTCTAAAGCAAATACACATTACAAACCATTAGGGAGTTCACGACAAAGGGGCACCAAACAGCGCCCTGCTTTTTAGCAGAGCTGGTTCGCAAGTCTATTGAATTTGCTCATTCCCCTTTCTTAAATCTATCCATTTCAAAAATTTTCTTTTTAATAAAATCATCTAGTGACCGGGCGGGAGGAGAAAAATACATGGTTATTTTTAGACTAATCCTCTAAGAACTACCAACTCGCGCAAGCCTTATGCCACCGAAAAGTTTCTTTTGGGATGAAACACTTTTCTTTTCTAAAGAAAAGGGTTCAATGGACCGGGCGGGATTTGAACCCGCGACCTCCACGTTGCAAGCGTGGCGATCTTCCGAGCTGATCTACCGGCCCTTAAGGGAGGGATAGAGGGATGAGATATAAATTTTTTTAATCTTCGTGCCCTTTGGATACGTACTGGATCTTCCCATCCACCATCGTAAAGAGAA
This sequence comes from DHVE2 group archaeon, assembly GCA_015523125.1. Taxonomy (GTDB): domain Archaea; phylum Thermoplasmatota; class Thermoplasmata; order Thermoplasmatales; family Aciduliprofundaceae; genus JAADDK01. The sequence continues at coordinate 14,514 of WAKX01000014.1, forward strand.
CTTTTCCTTCTTTAATGGCAACCAAATCGGCAATTTTTCCTGCTTTGATTTCTCCGAGATTATCGTGCATATATTTAGAGCCCATGGTATAGGCTCTCACCGCTTCCTCAAAGGATATTCTTTGAGTCGCATATTCCGATTCTGTGGCCATTTTAATCCCGTAAAGGGGATCGAGGGGCATGCAGTCAGAGCCGAAGAGCATGGGAATCCCAGAATCGATTATCTTCCGATAAGGATTATTTTTTTCCAGCCATTCTTCCCCTAACATGTGGTGATAAAGCCCCCCTTTCTTAGCCCATTTGAGAAAATTAGGCTGCATCGCTACGGAAAAATTTCTTTCCTCCAAGAATTCGTCCCTTACGAGCTCGAAATGCTCTATTCTGTTTCCCTCTGTACCTCGGTAAGCTTTTATTACATTCTCTATAGCTCTATCCCCTATGGCATGCGTAAACACCCGAATTCCGGAAGAATTTGCATCTTCAACTATCGCTCTCAATTTTTTCTCCGAGAGCAATGGCTCGACTTTCTTTCCATCTGCATATTTAGTGGCGGCGGTTTTCGCGCCTATGGAACCGTCCCCGAATAATTTCAATGCGCCGATTCTCAAAAAAGAATCGCCGAATCCCGAATACAAACCGAGAGACTTGATTCTCTGAAAATCCTCCTGATAAAAATTTGCGTAGATTCTCAGTTTCAGATTCCCCTCTCGATGCAATCTGAAATATGCCCGAAGAGTATTAACATTCGCGAAATCGTGAACACATGTAACCCCTTTGGAAAGTGCATATTTTTGTGCGTATTCGAAATCCAAATTTTTGAAAGCTCCGAGGCTTTTCGCCATCTTCCCCACTTCATCCTCGCGGAGAATGCCGTTCTCGTCGCCCATGCCGTATTTGTTCTTGGCAAGAGAATTCACCACGGCGAGATGCCCATCTTCCCTCACTAAAAAAACGATGCTTCGGGAGCAGGCGGAATCCAATTCCTCCATCGTCAAGTACTCTTTTCTTTCCCAGAAACTCTCATCCCAGCCACGGCCCACAATAATTTTTCTCTTTCCGCACTCGTTTTTTACCAGTCTTATTATTTCTTCCCGGGTCTTGTTGGTCAGGTCAAGGGTTCCGTGCATTAAGGCGATATTCGATAGATGAGTGTGAGAGTCGCAGAATCCCGGCAAAATCAATGCCCCGTGCCCGTCGATTTTTTTCGACCCGATTGGCAAATTGCCCGAGCCTATTTTCTCTATTCTGTTGTTTTTTATCAATACGTATTCCCCTTCCCGCCCATGCAATCGAACGTTGTATATCACAATGCACATGGGGAGCAATCGCCGAGAGCATTAAAAAACTTTGCTAAATGAAAAGATTTATTATTGTTATTTCCATCTCCCTTTGCCCCAAGGATGCCGAAAGCTATGGGGCCGTAGGGTAGCTTGGCATCCTACCACCCTGGGGCGGTGGCGACCCGAGTTCAAATCTCGGCGGCCCCACTGGAAGGGACACCTACGGTTTCCCTTTCCAAACCCTTCCCTTAGTAACATTCTTTTTTTAGGTTGCGGGATGGTATAAGAACTCGCTGGTGATTCATACTTTCAAAACCCCTCCTTTTATGATTGCAGATTGTATCTCTGAAATTACTCATATCCTCTGATGCTCGTTTTTCTATTTCAAACCTCTCCCTTATTATGATATAGGTGCTTTACCCCCGAAGAAATATCATAAATTGGGGCGGAAGGGTTAAATACGCAAATCCATTTTTTCAAGTATGAAGGCGCTAATACTTGCGGAAAACGATTTTGAGGATCTGGAGCTTTTTTATCCGTACTACCGGCTGAAAGAAGAGGGAATCGAAGTTAAAGTAGCTTCGTCGCAGGAGAGCCTGAAGGGCAAAAGAGGATATTTGCTAACTCCGGACGTGAAATACGAGGATGTGGCCCCGGAAGAATTTGACATTCTGGTGATTCCTGGGGGCAAATCGCCTGAGAGGGTGAGATTGAATGAGAAGGCGGTTGAGATAACGAAACATTTTTTCGAGAAGAACAAGCCGGTTGCCATAATATGCCACGGAGTACAAGTGCTAATTTCCGCTGGCGTGGTGAAAGGCCGTAAAATAGCATGCTGGTACGGCGTAAAGGATGATTTGATAGCTGCTGGCGGCGAATTCGTGGACGGCGTAGCGGTGGATGGAAATTTAGTTTCCGCAAGACATCCCGGCGATTTAGCAGAGTGGATGAAGAAATTCTTAGAGCTCGTGAAATGAAAAGCTTTATTTTCCCTTTTCCCATACCTCCCTATGGAAATAAAAAGCGTAGAGTGGAAAAAAATTGAAATCCCTTTGAAAAAGCCATTTAAAATTGCCTTAGGAACCATAAATTCTTACGAGGGAGTGATTTTGAAGATATGTACCAACGAGTTTTGCGGGTACGGAGAAGCTTCGCCATCTCGAAGAATTACGGGAGAGACTGTGGGTTCCGTCATTTCTTCTTTCGAGCTTTTCAAAAAAATTCTAATTGGTAAGGATGCTCTGGAAGCCGGAGCAATTATGAACTCTCTCAATCGCGCTCTGGTGGGCAACAGCTCTGCCAAAGCGGCGGTGGATTTTGCACTCTATGATCTCTTAGGAAAAAAGGCATCGTTGCCTCTGGTGAACATACTGGGAAAAGAGAAGAAAAAGATAGAAACTTCACTAACTGTAACCATCGGAAGCGTTGAAGATAGCGTGAAAAATGCCCTCAAACTCGTGGAGCAGGGGGCGAAGGTTCTAAAGGTGAAAATCGGCCTTAATCCACAAGAAGATATCGAAAGAATCAAAAAAATCAGAGAGAATGTGGACGTGAGAATCAGAGTGGATGCAAATCAGGGATACTCGTTGAAGAGGGCGATAAGGGTTCTGCGGGAAATAGAGAGATACGAGATCGAATTCGCGGAGCAGCCCATTCCAGCGCACCAAATCGATGAGCTGGAAATACTAAGAAGGGAAGTGGAGATTCCAATCATGGCGGACGAAAGCGTTCACACCAAGGAAGATGTAGTAAGATTGATAGGAAAGGTGGACGCGATAAACATAAAATTGATGAAGAGCGGAGGAATCAGAGAAGCACTCAGAATGGCGGGCATCGCCAAGGCAGCGGGAATGAAAATAATGGTTGGATGCATGATTGAAACCAAACTGGGAATAGCTGCGGGAACACATTTCGCACTAAGCATCGGGGCGGATTACACTGACTTAGATGGATACTGGGACCTCAGAGAGCAGCCGTTCGATGGGATGGAATTCAAAGATGGTTACAATGTTCTCTCTGAAAAGCCGGGACTGGGAATCGAAGGTGATATATTTTAAAACGGGCTCCATCAAATTTATATAAGTGTTTTCTTATCCCGCTAATGCGCAGGCGTAGTGTAGTCTGGCAGCACAAGGGCCTTCCAAGCCCTTAGCCCGGGTTCAAATCCCGGCGCCTGCATCCATTTTGATTTTATATTGGAGACCGCCTCAAAAGGCCATTTCTGAACCTAAATATCGCACATACCCCTATGATATTACCAACAACTAAAATCTCATACGCATTTCACCGCAGAAGAATTGATGATTTACTTTTGATTACTCTGAATTTTCCGCAAGAATAAAATCCTTATCTCCATGCCTCAGTAGTAGCCTACCTTCCTCGGATATCACCACAAACGGCGTGCTACCCACCCGGTAACTCTTCATATTTTTGTATTCATGTTCCAAGGTGTATATATAGTTGCTTCAACTTTGCGGTTGAAATTGCATCATTTTCCCCAAACTTGCCTTCCATGAGAGTAAGTGCCCACAATTCTGTTCTCGTTTCCGTAGAATGTCAAGTTCGCCAGAATATCCTCCGTTGTTTCTCCCTCATATTTCACGATTGTGAAATCCCCGTATTTTCCGGGTTCCAATGTTCCAGTCACATCGCTTATTCCCAGAACCTCGGCGCCCCCCAAGGTCAAAAGACGGAAAATTTCCATGGGGGAAAGGGGATTTGCATAATAAGCATCTCTCATCACTTCCATCATGTTTATGTAAGGACCACCCGCAATGTCCGAGCCGAGACCCACAGAAATACCATGCTTTCTCATATTTTTCATTTTCATAACCCCACTGTGCAGGAAGAAATTCGAGGAGGGACAATGCGCAATCTTTGAGCCTCGTGAAGAAATCAACCTCAGTTCCTCTTCGCTCAGATGTATTCCGTGGGCTAAAACAGTTTTTGGAGTTAAAACCCCCGCTGTATCGTAAACATTCGCATATCCTTTGTTGAATATTTCCTTTACCACTTCTATCTCGCCCTTCTGCTCTGAGATATGCGTTTGAATTCTCAAATCATATAATTTAGCAATCTTTGCGGTCTCGCGCATTAACTCCATGCTACACGACGGCGCAAATCTGAGGGTGAGAACGTAATTTTCCCTTCTCTCCGCCATGTACCCCACGTCTTCCACCGCTTTCTTCGTGGATGTTTTTAGTTCATCAGGAACGTTCATGTCCATTAGAGTCTGGCCCATGAACACGTTAATGCCGTATTCATCCGCAATCTCATATGCGGCTTCAGTGCTCTCGCGGCTCGGCGGGCCGTAAACCATGGCGCTGGTTGTTCCATTCCTGACGAGTTCTCCAAAAAATCGCCGGGACATCTTTCTCGCGTAATCCTCATCCAAGAACCTTTTTTCCTCAGGGAAAACGTAATTTTCCAGCCATTTTAGAAGGTCGTCGCTCCACTTACCCCTTATGGCAACTTGTGGAAGATGCACGTGCGTGTCGATGAATCCCGGAAGGATGAGGTAATCTCGGTAATCTTCATACTCCCCTGTGATTTTTTCCTTGGATAATTTTTTTATTATCCCATGCTCAACCTGCATGTATCCTTCAAAGTCCTCTATTTTTCTGCTATCCGTGAAGGTTATTATTCTACCTCGATACGTGGTCATAGCCAGAGGATAAAGAAAGGATTGTATTTCAAACTTCCGCAAAATAACACAAAATATATATCTCCGAAATCCATACCCCCTCTAATGCCGGGCAATAGAATTAAGGTTGTCAACAACATTGGTGATTTGGTGTCGGTATTTTATTCATGCAATACCGAAGTGAAAAAGAAAGTTTTTCAGGAGCTCACCAAGAAATGGTGCACAATGGAAGAAATCAAGGAGAAGTACGGGGAAGAGGGGGAGCAGGCTCTCAAATATTTGGAAAATATAAAGTTCGTGGAGACTCAGTGGGTCACAACAGAAAAGGGAGTTGTGAGAGCATATCACACTTACTACGACCTGTTCCAGATAACAATGACTATTCCCATAATGGAAGCCTCCGAGGTTCTGAGGGTTATCACCATGAGCGATGAGGAATTCAAAGAATGGGAAAACAAAATACTCGAACTCGTGAAGGGAGGAAGCACTTTCCTGGGGTACCTCGTGGAGAATTTAGGAATAAGCCAGATAATGCTGAGGGCCCTGATAAAGAGGAGCGATAAATTGGAGATCAAGGGGATGAGAGTGGAGGTGCTGTGATGTTTTTCGAGCAGTTTTTATGGGAAGAAGAAAAATTAGGTTTGATATCGGGTATGAGCTTCGTGCTCATTGGTGTGTTCGGATACTTCGTGTATCTTCAGAATCTATCGCTTTATTCCATTCTTTTCCTCGTTTTAGCCATGGTCTTCGCGGGACTCACCGCCGCTCTTTTCCAGCTTCCGAGAATAAAGGGGACGCGTGCGGCAATAAGCACGTTTTTGGGCGGCATAGCTATAGGCGTCGCGGTTATCTTCTGGGTGATCGCCGATGTGAACACTTCAAAAGACATACTCGGAGAAATAGTAATATTCTCGCTAACCGCAATAGAATTGGTCTTGGCATTCTTCGCAATAGGGTTCATGCTACTGGCTCTTTATCCCGTGGGCTCAGAAACACCAACCACAGCGAGCCAAAAAGAGAAGAAGAAAGAGGAAAAAAAGCACAGCGTTGAAGAGGATATATTTGAGCGCCTATGATAACAGTTCTACGATTGGGACACAGGCCGCAGAGGGATAAGAGGATAACCACCCACGTTGCTTTAGTTGCCCGGGCCTTCGGAGCGCATCGCATAATAATTTCCACGAAGGACGAGAAAGTTGAGAAAACGGTTAAAGATGTTGTTTCTCGCTTCGGCGGAGATTTTGAAATAACCTCCGGAGTGAAATGGAGGAAAATAATCAAAGAATTTTCAGGGGTCAAGGTGCATCTCACAATGTACGGACTTCCGATAGATGAAGTCATGGACAAAATTCCGAGAGATAAAGACATGCTGGTAATCGTGGGCGCGGAGAAGGTGCCCCGGGACGTTTATAACATGGCGGATTACAATATAGCGGTGGGAAATCAGCCCCACAGCGAGGTGGCCGCTCTGGCAATCTTCCTGGATAGATATTTCAAAGGTGAAGAGCTCAAAATGGATTTTGACGGCAAATACAAAGTGATTCCTCAAGCTAGAGGAAAAAAGGTTGTAAAGAAAGATTGAGCTTATCTTTTGGGATAATCACATCGAAGATTTAAATAACGATTCCCCGGATTTATCTTTGTTCACGATTATCCCACCCACCCCTTTCTTTCATCACAATTTTGATATGTATGATTGAGCATGTCCCTTCCATGAGACCGTTCAGAGATTTGATTCCTTTCGAGAAAGCCCGTAGAATAATGATGGAGAATATACCGAAGATAGAAGATTTTGAAATCGTAAGTATAGAAAATGCGGTGGGTAGGGTTCTGTGGGAAGATGTTTCCTCCCCCATTGATGTGCCTCCATTCGACCGGGCCGCCGAGGACGGCTACGCAGTTAAAGCGGAAGATACCTTCGGAGCGGGGCAATATTCACCGAAAGAACTTAAAATCGTGGGGAGAATCAACACGGGAGAATTCAAAAAAATAAAAATTAAGAGCGGCGAGGCGGTGGAGGTCTCCACAGGCGCAGTTATTCCCGAAGGCGCAGATGCCGTTGTGAGAGTTGAGGATACGGAAAAAGAGGGAACTCGGCTGAAAGTTTACAGACCCGTGCACCCGGGATTCGACATAGCCCCCAAGGGGGAAGACATAAAAAAAGGCGATGTCATATTGAACAAGGGTGAGATTTTAACTCCTTCGAAAATAGGCGCCCTTGCAGCCATAGGTGTTCCTGAGGTTAAGGTGTTTAGAAAGCCCAGAGTTGCCGTTCTTCCAACGGGAGATGAACTAATAAAGCCGGGAGAGGAGTTGGAGATGGGAAAGATATACGACGTGAACTCATACACAATTTCATCGCTAATAAAAGAAAATGGGGGAATACCCGAGGTTCTGCCGTACGTGAAGGACGACCCCAAAGATATAGAAAAGAAGCTTAAAGAATCGCTCAAATACGACATGGTAGTTTTCTCCGGCGGCTCCTCCGTTGGCGAGCGGGACATGCTCATAGATGTCGTGGAAAAAATGGGCAAAGTGTTATTTCACGGGGTACAAATCAAGCCGGGAAAGCCCACATGGTGCGCAATTGTGGATGGAAAACTTGTGTTCGGCATGCCGGGATTTCCAACCTCGTGTCTCAATGATGCTTACCAGTTTTTAGTACCTGCGCTCAGAGAGATGGCGCATCTCAAGCCGAGGAGAGAGAAAATAGTTAAGGCTAAGATAGCCCGGAGAATCACCTCAACTCTCGGACGACAGCAGTTCTTCACCGTACGATTAGATGGGGAGATTGCGTATCCGGCTTACAAAACTTCCGGGGCGATAACCAGCCTTGCAAATTCCGACGGGTACATAGTGATTCCCGCAACAGTTGATCTAGTGGAGAAGGGAGAAGAGGTAGAGGTTCATCTCTGGGGGTGATTCCCATGATTTTAGGTTTTTGCGGCCGTTCAAACTCTGGAAAAACGACCCTTATAGAAGATTTGCTCAGGGAATTAGCTGGAGAATATAAGATAGCGGTGGTGAAGCACACCCCCCACGAAGTCGATATTGAGGGCAAAGACAGCCGGAGATTTAGAGAAGCAGGAGCGCGAGAAGTGGTTTTGCTTGGTGTGGAAGAAATCAGATTCAAGGACCCGGAGAATCTGTTCAGGGTATTGAAATCGTTAGATTACGATGTAATCTTTGTGGAAGGCTTTAAGAGCGAGAAATTCGTGCCAAAGGTATGCCTTCAAGATGAGTGTGAGAATTGCGTGCTCCGAGGTAATGATAAGGGAGAGATATTGAAATACATCAGGGAAGAGATGGAAGTGGAAAAAATATTAAAAAAATTGCCAAACTTCAACTGCGGCGAGTGCGGCCACAGAAACTGCGAGGAGATGGCACGGGCCATTTATCGAGGAGAAGACGAGTTTAAGAACTGCAGGTACTGGAACCCAAACGCTATGATCTCGGTGAAAGTGAACGGAAAAGACATCTACATGGGAAAATTCGCACAGGATGTTGTGGTCAATACGATAAAAGGCCTTCTTTCATCCTTCAAGGGTGTAAAAGAAATAGAAGACGTAGAGATAAAAATCAAAAAAAGTTAGGGTTTATGCCCTTATAACGGTTAGGGTATCAGTCTTCGTCTGCTGACCAATCAAACCGGGGTACTGCATCTTCACTTGAATTTCATCTTCCTGTACACCGCTGGGCAAAGTTACTCCTGTAAGATGTATTGTAACATTACCATTTTGGTCGGTTTGGCCTGCTTCTACCACGCCACAACCGTCTAAGACCACTTTAACGTTTGGCAAAGGATGCCCATTCTGGTCATAAACAGTTATAACTACGTAGCCATCCCACTTTGCAGTACCATCCTGCTGTGTCTGCGCTTTTATAACCTTTGTCTGGTTCACGTGAGACGGGTCTGAGCCTATCTTTATAACCCAGCTGTTTATGGATGGCCCCGAGGTCACCATAAAGCTCAGTATCGCTGCCAAAGCCACTGCCGCCACTACCACTGTAATCAATATATACAGTGGAAGACCAACAACTGCGCCTTCCTCTCTCATCATATCACCAAAATGTAATGGCGATTATGTTATTTAAAGTTTTCTAAAAAAACATAGAAGAGAAGCGAGAAATCCTTTTATATATGGAACTCTTTTCCTTTCACAGATAAATATAAGAGGATGGGATATTATGAAGTCCTTGATTGGTGCAATAAAAGGTGAAGGTGAAGAACAGAGACCCGCGCAGCAGATCGGCTCGCCGGATGATGCAGAGCTTATGGAACTCGTTGAGAAGTTGAGAGTGAAGATAAAGATAGTGGGCTGCGGCGGTGGAGGAAGCAACACGATCAACAGAATTATGGAAGAAGGGATACATGGGGATGTAGAGCTTATAGCCGCGAATACGGATGCACAGCACCTCCTGCAGATAAGGGCCAATAGAAAGGTTCTATTAGGAAAAAGGAGAACGAGAGGTCTGGGCGCCGGCTCCGACCCTCTGGTGGGCGAGGATGCTGCCAGGGAAAGCGAAGATAAGCTTCGCGAGATTCTTCAGGGTGCAGACATGGTATTCGTCACCGCCGGCATGGGTGGAGGAACAGGTACGGGAAGCGCACAGTACGTGGCAAGATTGGCGAAAGAGATGGGCGCTTTGGTTCTGTCCGTGGTAACACTCCCCTTCAAAGCTGAAGGAAAAATAAGGATGGAAAACGCAATCTGGGGTTTGGAGAGATTGAGAAGATATTCGGATACAACAATAGTTATCCCAAATGACAAACTTCTGGAACTCGTTCCCCGGTTACCGCTCAACGAAGCGTTTAAAGTTGCGGATACCGTTCTCATGATAACGATTAAGGGAATAACTGAGATTCTCACCAAGCCCGGTCTGGTGAACGTGGATTACGCCGATCTCAGAACCGTTTTAGGCGCCGGTGGAGTGGCCATGGTGGGAATTGGTGAGAGCGATAGCACACATGACAGAGTGAAGGAAGCAGTTGAAGAAGCAATCAACTCCCCGCTTATCGATGCGGACATAAGCGACGCTTCCGGTGCGTTGGTCAGAATAGTGGGCGATTCACACATGAGCGTGCAGGAAGCGCAGATGGCCGTGGACCTCGTGCAGAAGAAGATTAACAAAACCGCAAAAATCATATGGGGTGCCAGCGTGGATCCCGAAATGGACAACATGGTACAAGTGCTTGTGGTTCTCTCTGGCGTGAAATCTCCGTACTTCATAGAGAAGGGAGGTTCAATAAAGGCAACGAAGCAGATGGCTGGAGAAACCTTAGATGCAGAGATAGACATAATCGACTGAAAGTGGTACGATGAAAAAATCCGAACTGAGAAGCGCTGAGGAGAAGTTTAATTTCTATAAGGAAAAGCGCAACGAGCTTCGAGCTCAAGCGAGAGAACTGATGGAAGAAAAGGACATGCTCAGAGAGAAGAGAGAAAAAATTTTCGAAGAAATGAGAACAGAGAAAGAAAAAAGAAATGCTCTGGTCTCAGAGATGAAAAAGCACAAGGAAGAGAGAGAAAAAATAAGGGAGAAAATCAGAGCTTTGATTTCTTATTCTCGCGACATGCGCAAAGGAGCGAATAGGGGAGTGGAGAAGCAGTTAGAAGATGTGGAAAACGAGATAAAGAGAATCGAAAAGGAAATTCAGGTAAAACCTCATAGTGTGGAAGATGAGAACAAGTTGATTGACAAGCTCAGAAAGCTGCGCGTTCAGAGGGAGGAACTGAAAAAAGAAGTCGCGAACAAGAGAAAACTTCTGGGCGAGGTGGATAATATCGAGGGCGAAATCGAAAAATTGAAGAAAGAGGAAAAGGAAGAGGGAAAAAAGGTAAAAGAGCTCTACGAGCAATCCCAGAAGCATCATGAGATGGTCGTGGAATTAAGCAAAGAGATAATGTTTTTAAAGGAAAAAATCGATGAGAAAAACAAAGAAATAAAAAAACTGCTGGAGAAAGCGGATTCATACAACGAGAAAGCTAATGAGATGCTGCAAAAGATAATTGAAATAAAAGGGGAGAGAAAAAAGAGCAAAGAGGAAGAGAGAAAAATCCTAGAGGAGTTGGAAGAAAAGAGCAAAGAGATTACGGAGATGAAAGATGAAGACGTGGATAAATTCATAGAAGCTCTGAAGAAAAAGAAGAAAATCAGCTATCCGTAAATTAAGAAAAACACGAACGCGAGGGCTATAAGCATGAGTATTGCACCCAAAATGGACAACAAAGCGTAATTTTTATCCGAGCCGAAAACAATGGGGATTGGCCCTATCAAAATCACCCCGCCATAGTGCTTCTCCACCTTCTTTTCACTGGGTTCTTTATCCACCGCGTATTCTTCACTTCTCTCTGGAATTGCATAATTGGAAGGGGCGAAAAAAGGAGCGATGAACAGAAGGATGAATCCGAAAAAAATAAGAATGAATCCGAGGGCTCCAAGCCAGCCGGTTGAATAAAAAACGGGGAATATTATAAAGAGCGCCATTCCACCATTTCCACTAATCGCAGATAGAAAAAACATTGCAAATCCCGAAATTATCAAAATAAGGGATAGAAGGGTTATCTTGTTCATACTCTCACTTCAGCTTGTACCCGCAGTTTCTGCAGAATTTGTCCTCGCTGCTAACTTCCGCACCGCAGTTGGGGCATTTGTAATGGAACACAAGCTTGGCACCGCAGTTCCAGCAGAATTTATCCTCGGGTCTCACAACCGCGCCGCAGTTGGGGCAGTGCAATTCTTCTTTCTCTTCCTTTTCCTCCTCTACGATGGGCACAACCTCTTTCTTTGGGGATATTTGAGGATTCTCTTCAATTTCTTTTCTCTCTTCGGGAATTTCTCCCGTCTCTAAAATCCTGTTTCCCTTCACAGCAAGGCGAAGAGCTTCCGTGTAATCTTTGTTGTTGAACGCATCTTTGGCCCGAGAAAGATAAAGCACCGCGGCTTCCTTAACCTCCCCTTCCTCATGATCTTCTATTTTTTTCTCAACCACTCGAATCTCGAATTTTGACTGTAGAAAATTCTCTGGGAGCTCCTTCTCCAACTCTCTAAGAGGAGTTGGCACCTCGCCGCTCTCAGGTGCGGATTCTTCTATCTTCTTTATTATCTCCATCTCCTTAGCAACCTGAGGACTCACCTGATCTTCCATCATTTTTTCCTCCTTCAATCTCGCTAAAATTCTCTTTGCATTGTTCACTATTTCTATGCACTCCCCATAGCTCTCGCGGTTATACGCGCCCTCCGCTTTCAGAATGAGATTTTCCACTGCTACGGTATTGTAATTCTTCTCCCTCATCACACGGGTCATGGATTTCAGTATCTGTATTTGGTTGTAAGCATCTTCTCTTGGATCGACGTCCTCTCGAAGCTTCTTCAACTTTGATTTTTTCATTAAGGCTAACATAAGATACACCACCACCATAGCTGCTGTTGCCAGAGCAAGAATGATCACGGTCATCGTGGCTTCATCCATCAAGCAAACATCTCATTTAAGGTATAAAAACATTTTGCGGTAATCTTCAAATTTTCAGATTTTTTCATACGGAATCGAGAGGGAACCATGAATAAGCTTTAAATATGATGAGCGCTAAGGATTGTTTGCACTGGGAATTTATGGGTGATATTATGGCTAAGAAACCAAAGGAAGATTTACCAAGGGTCTGCCCGGAGTGTGGATCCACTCACTTGATATGGGATTATGAAAAGGGCGAGCTTTATTGTGCGGACTGCGGCACCGTTATCGAGGATTCCTTCATCGACCAAGGGCCAGAGTGGAGGGCCTTCGACAAGGAACAGGAAGCTTCTAGGGCGAGGACAGGAGCTCCCATGACCTTTTTATCGCATGATAAGGGTTTGGCAACCGAAATATCGTGGAGCAACAAAGACTCATACGGAAAGAGAATCCCCCATAAAAATAGGGCGCAGATATATCGCGTTAGAAAATGGCATCAGAGAATCAGGGTAAGCAATGCGGCAGAGAGAAATCTGTCAGTGGCGTTGCAGGAGTTGAACAACGTATCCAGTAGGATGGGACTCCCCAAGGATGTTCGCGAAACAGCAGCCATAATCTATCGCAAAGCTGTGGAGAAGAACCTCATAAGAGGGAGAAGCATCGAGAGCATAGTGGCTGCGAGTATTTACGCAGCATGCAGGAAAATCGGAATGCCTCGAACCCTTGATGAAGTTGCTAAGGCAAGTGAGCTCAACAAGAAGAAAATAGGAAGGGCTTACAGGCATCTAACCAAAGAACTCAACTTAAATCTCAAGCCAACAACCGCAAATTCCTACATAACGCAATTCTGCAGCAAATTAAAGCTGGACAAGAACGTGGCCATGAAAGCGGAGGAAGTGGTTAGGCAGGCCACAGAGAGGGGAATAACCTCGGGTAAGGGTCCTACGGGCGTGGCGGCTGCGGCCATTTACATCGCGGCGAACATGCTTGATCAACCGAGGACACAGAAGGAAATAGCGGACGTGGCAGGTGTTACAGAGGTCACAATAAGGAATCGCTACAAGGAAATTTCATCAGCCCTCAATGTTGAGATAGTAAAGTGATACCATGAAGGTTTACGTCATAGACAATGGAGGGCAGTGGACACATAGGGAATGGCGTGTTCTCAGGGATTTGGGAATAGAAACAAAGATCGTATCAAACGACACACCCCTTTCTTCTTTTAAGGATGTTGACGCCATAGTTCTCTCGGGAGGCGCGCCGAGCATATTCTACGAGAAGGAAAAGCTGGGATTGCAGGAAAATTATCTCGATGAATTGGACATTCCAATATTGGGAATATGCGTGGGGGCCCAGCTCATAGCGGAGCACTTCAACGGGAAATGCGGTCCTGCAAAATATCCAGAGTACGGGAAAACGGAGGTAATTATAGATAACCACGACGAGCTCTTCGACGGAGTACCCGATAAAATAATAGTGTGGGAGAGCCACAACGATGAAATTAAGGACACGGGCATTCTGATTTCATTGGCGCATTCGAAGAACTGCCGGCATCAAGCGGTGAAGCATCCCTCCAAGCCAATATACGGGGTACAGTTCCATCCCGAGGTGGAGCACACGGAATACGGAGAAAAGATGTTCCAGAATTTTTTATCCATCGTTAAGAAATAGCGGTGAGTTTAAATACTTAAAAATCTTTTTTATTTTAATGTCGTCCATCGAAATGCTCGAGGGTAACGTGGGGGAAACCATAAAATTCTCAAATAAGAACGGAACTCTTATTCTAATCGCGAAACTCCATTTTTACGACGGGGCATTTAAAACTATGGGAATAGAGGTGAGAAAAGAAGAAGAGAAGATAATAATTAAGGGGAGCAAGGAAGTACTGGAGAATATAAAAACACTGCTTCTCAGAAGGGACAGCTTCGGGGACGTGGTGTGGAGCATTTTCCAGAACGAGTACAGAACCTTGGATAAATTGGAAGAAAAAGTGAGCAAGTTACAGAACGAAGCCATACATACCTCTTCCAAAAATCTTTTATCGGATATCCTCAGCGTGAAAAAGAGCCTCACGAGGATGCACAGAGATTACCTGCGAATAAGGAACATAGTGGAGACAATAATCGACGAGGAGAAGGAGAGCATGATGGCCCACAGAATTCTCAGGGACATAAACGAGATGATAAGCGTAGTCGAATACTTGGTTGATGGAACCACAACGGCAATTCAACTCATGCAAAACGCGCTGTCGGTGAAGATGAACGAAGTTATGAAGATTCTTACGGTTATTGCCACCATAATGATGCCCCTGACCCTCATAACAGGTATATACGGAATGAATTTTAGGAACATGCCGGAACTTTACTGGGAATACGGATATTACTACTCCCTTCTCCTAATGTTAGCGGTGGCCTTGGTGATGATATACTACTTCAAAAAAAGAGAGTTGCTTTAATCATTTTGTAAATTCGTAGTAAGAATTTTCCAGAGCTTCTAACACGGGCATCTTTCCGCCGGATAAGAAAGTGATTAGCGATCCTCCGCCGGTGCTTATGTGGTCAAAATAGCTTTTCAGCTTATATTTCTCCAACGCAGCTATGGTATGCCCCCCACCGGCAACTTTGAACCCCTTGCTCTCGGCTATTCCACGGTAAACCTCATGGGTACCCACCTCGAATTCCGGAAGCTCGTATACCCCCATGGGCCCGTTGAGTACTATGCCCTTTGCTTCTTTTATAATATGGATGTACTTGATTGCTGTGTCCAAACCTATGTCGTAAATTGGATACTCATTAGGGAGTTCTTCCACCCGCAGCGCTTTCCGTTTCCCAGAGTAATTAACCACAACATCCATGGGCATCTCTATTTTATCCCCGTACTCGTCCAAAAGTTTCTTCGCTCTCTCCACAAGTTCCTGAGGATTCTCGAACTCCTTCTCCAAGAACTCCATGCTCTTTTCTCCAAGTTCAATTCCCGATGCCAGCAAAAAGAAATAGGAAACCACACCGCCTGTTAAAATTTTATCCACTATATCCTTCTCCAAAAAGTTCTCCATGACATCAATGGAATCTTCAGCTTTTGCCCCGCCAAAAATTGCAACCTTCGGGCGAGATTTCATCACCATGAACTTGGTGAGCATCTTTATCTCTTTCTCCATGAGACGACCAGCCAGCATGGGCATGTGCTTGGCGAATCCCACTAAGGTCGCCTGTTTTCGATGCGCGGCTGCGAAGGCGTCGTTTATGAAAAAATCTCCCAAAGGTGCTAGCTTTTTCACGAGATTGGTTTCTCCGGGGTCTCCTTTTTTCAGGCAGTACTCTTCCGCATAATACCTTGTGTTCTCTAAGATTATGTAATCCCCGTTTTTCATATTTTCAATCCTTTCTCTTGCGTATTTTCCGAAAAGATCCTCAATGAACTCCACTTCTTTTCCGATTATCTTTGTGAAAACCTCCGCATGGGGCTCCAGGCTCACGTAGTCCCTCTTCCCCGGCCTGCTCTGATGCGCGAGAATAACAACCTTCGAGCGCCTCAATTCATTCAGGGTTCTCCTATGGGCCTCGAATCGGGAATAATCCAAAATTTCGTTGGTTATTGGGTCGAGGGGAGAATTGACATCTACGCGTACAAAAACGGTCTTGCCCCTTAGGTCGAAGTCGTCCATGGTGAAGTACTTCATAGGTGGTAATCTTATTTACGTATAAAATTTTTCCTCGGGTATATTCGGCTTTTCTTTGAGATTGTAGAGAAAAAAGATAAATATCAGTGAGGCATTTCCCTATCGATGATGAGAACATATCTGAAGGTTACATTCAACAGCGAAGGAGCACCGCCAAGCGAGATAGTGTCGAGATTGCAATCCTTGGGCTTTAAGCCAATCACTGGAGCATACGACATGGTCTACGAGTGGGACGATGGGGCAACGGTGGAAGAAGCAATTTGGTTCGCAGATAAGATTCACGCCACCCTGAAAGGCTACAACGTGCTGTTCCAGATTGAGACCATCACAGAGTAATTACTTGTATGGATATCTTTTATAATGATCGCAGTCCAAGCATTTTATTATCACTTTTCCCTTCTTCAATCTCACGGTTGCATTCTTGCCAGGAATGATAAAACAATTGCATTTTTTGCATATCCTGTATTTCATCTCTTTAGGTAGGCGGATATTGTATTTCCTGGCAATTCTCAGAATTAGTTCCACGTATCGTGAAGAGAGTTCAAAATCACCCATATTAGCGTAACTCTCCGCTAGAGAGAAGAGAGTTTTTATTCTCTCCTTCGCAATCCTTCTCACTAATTTTTTTTTATCCGACCTCTTCACATTCGAGTATCAATTTTTACCCTAAAAAACTTTGTATTTTTAAATTTTCTCGTCAAATTGGGTATTTTAGCTACTTAGCGTTAAATCTTTTATTTTTGCGTTTTTTTATAAATTCATATTTCACGAGTTTTCTGGGCAATCGGCACAAAAAAATATATATACTATAATAGCAATACCCCAAACGGGGTGAAAAAAATGGTAGGAATAAGCGAAATAGCAAAAAATGTGGCGAAAAAGACCGGCGTGAGTCAGAAGCAGGCGAAGGCAGTGATAAAGGCATTCGTGGACGAGATAGTGGATCAGGTTAACAAGGGCAACAAAGTGAATCTGGTGGGATTCGGAATATTCGAGCGCCGCGTCCAGAAGGCAAGGAAGGCCATGAACCCCAGAACAAAGGAAATGATCCATGTGCCTTCTAAGAAGAAGTTCGCGTTCAGACCTTCTGGAAAGATAAAGTATCAGTAAATCCTCTAAACTTCTCTATTTTTTAAAAAAATTTAAAGGTATTTATTTTTGAGGTATTCGATGAAGTACTCCGGCTTTATTTCTTCGCCGAAGCTCTTCTTCACCAGCACCTTCGGAGGATAAATCTTTCCGTAGCGATGCACTTTTTCCCTTAGATATTCCCTTATTGGCTGGAATTCCCCTCTCTCGATTAGCCCGTAGAAATCGGAGACATCTCTTTTTATGTAAGATCCAATTTGCGCCGCAAAGATTGTTCCTATAGAATACGTTGGGAAATAGCCTATAGTACCGTGGCTCCAATGGATATCTTGGAGAATTCCGTCTGCGTAGCTCTTAGGCTTCACACCCAAAAGTTTTTCGATTTCCTCGTTCCACATCTCCGGCAGATCCTTCGCTTTGATTTCTCCGTTAACCATCAATTTCTCCAGTTTGAATCTGAGAATTATGTGGAGATTGTACGTCACTTCATTGGCTTCAGTTCTAATCAAATCCGCCCGCACGGTGTTCACATACTTGTAAATATCATCCGCGCCGTATTTCTCCATGAAGGGAAGGTTCTCCTTCAATATGGGTTCGATGAATCTCGAGAAGGCCATGCTCCTTCCAACTATGTTCTCCCAAAACCTAGATTGTGATTCATGTATCCCCAGTGAGACCCCGCCAATTATGGGGGACATCATAAACTCAGGGTTCTGCTGCAACTCGTATAGTGCATGGCCGAATTCATGCACGGTGCTGAGAAGGCTCATTTTAAAATCGTAACCTTCATAGCGGGTTGTAATTCTCACATCATTGACCCCGAACTCCGTGGTGAAAGGATGCGCCGAAACATCAATCCTAGATCTCTCGCCCAGTGGATAACCGAATGCCTTCAACACCGCGATATTCACCTTCTGCATGCTTTCTTTTTCGTATTTTTCTTTCTCTAAAGGATGCTCCCGTGGGAATTTTCCATCTTCCATTATTTTTTCGAAAATATCTGCGAGAGGTTTTTCCAACTTCGAGAACATCTCTTCGACGTCTTTGGTTGTCAATCCCTCTTCGAAAAGGTCTAAAAGGGCATCGTATGGCTGGTCCTCGTAGCCCAAATAATCCGCAGCTTTTCTTGCCAGAACCATGATTTTCTCCAGATGTCCTTCGAAT
This sequence comes from DHVE2 group archaeon, assembly GCA_015523125.1. GTDB lineage: Archaea > Thermoplasmatota > Thermoplasmata > Thermoplasmatales > Aciduliprofundaceae > JAADDK01. Next base: position 32,821 of record WAKX01000014.1, read on the forward strand.
ATGGAAAAATCGTCCTTTTTCTTTGCTTCCTGCCATGCCATGGTCGCTTTACTGGTTGTTTCGCTCATCTCCCGCACAAAATCTGGTGGGAAGGCTTTGCTTATCTTTATGTCCCTCTGGAGAACTCTAACCACACCTTTTTCGTATTCATTCAATTCCTCGGAACTTGCAGATTCAACCAAATTCACAAATTCGGGGGCGAGGGTGAATTCTTGGCTTAACACTGAGAGCTCACCCTGAGCTACGCTTCTCTCCTGAATTCCCATCTTGGGCATGTTCACTTCCATATCCCATCCCAAAACGCTTTCCGCATGTCCTATAGCCCATATTCTCCTATACCTGCGTAGAATTTCAATTATTTTTGGATTTTCAAATGCAGCCATAGTGTGGAGATAAAAGGAAAGTATAATAAGGTTTGCCATCACCTACGTGCCCATCTAAAAATATTTAATCTTATTCCCATTCCCCCTCATGAACTTCTTCACTCCCCGCGAGGTTTACTTCGGTTGGAACAGCGCTGAAAATATTAAAGGATTGAAAGGGAAAATTGCAATTGTAAGCGGAAAAAATGTGTGGAAAAATGCAGAAGATTTTCTCCCAATTGATGGTAATGTGTATCAAATAGAACGCTCGGGTAAAACGGGAGAACCACATGAGGAAGATGTGAATAAGGTTGCAGAATTTTTAAATGAAATACAACCGGATTGGATAGTGGCCGTTGGCGGCGGAAGCGTGATTGACTCTACAAAGCTGGCTTGGATATTCTACGAAAACGAAATTTCATGGGAACAAATTTATGAGAGAAAAATTCCACCATTGAGGAAAAAGGCAAAATTCATAGCGATAGAAACCACCAGCGGCACGGGCACGGGAATCTCCGCGGCGGCGGTGGTCACTGACAGAAGAGCGATCAAGCACGGAATTGTGAATTCCCAATTAATCCCCGATATTTCAATTTACGACCCTAACTTCGTACTCAGCATGCCCAAAAAAACGGCCATATACTCTGGAATGGACGCTCTCACGCATGCGATAGAGTCTTACGTTTCCAAAATTGATAACGTTGCATCCGACACCCTTGCACTCAAAGCTATCGAGCTCATATTCGAAAACCTGAAAAATTCGGTGGATGGATTGGAAGAATCTCGAGCCCAAGTGCATTACGGAAACATGCTGGCGGCCATGGGCTTCACCAATTCCCGGTTGGGATTATGCCACGCAGCTTCGCACAAAATTGGGGGGATATACGAAATAGAGCACGGAAAGGTAAATGCCATTCTTCTTCCTTATTTCATACGTGCTACTGAAAAATACACGAGAAGATACGAAGACATAGAAAGAGTGTTAGGAATTGAAGATTTGGCCTCAGCCATAGAGGAGTTCAACGAGGATTTTAATATCCCAAGAAATATTCCAGAAATAAAGGCACAAATGGAAACAATTGCGGACGAGATTATGCGCGACCCCCTGATGAAAACAAACCCGGGAAATATGAAAAAGGAAGATGTACTTGAATTTCTGAGGCAAGTTGCTGGGGATTAATTTTTCTCTCTCCACGCTTTTATAAGTTCAAGTTGGTGCAAATCCCCGATTATCCTCATATTTTCGTCCACAACTGGAATCTCCAGAAGCTTGTTCTCAAATAGTTTCACGAACGCATCTCCTATATCGTCATCTTCCCGAACGTACACGGGAGGAAGCATGATTTCGCGGGCAGTGGCCTTTTCTCCCTCTAAAATATCGGTGTGAAACATTAGGTACTCCGGCGGTATGTGTTCATAATACGCGTACTGGGTTATTATTTCAATGGGTATGATTCCAACCAGCTTTCTATCAGAATCAACAACGTACACCGCTTGGGTCTTTGGATCTTCTAAGAGGGAATCAACAACTTCAAGAAGCGAGGCATTTTCATCCACAACCGCTGCATCTTTGGTTATCAAATCTTTTATATCCCTTACCTTTAGCTCGGACATAGATGGGGCATGCCACCGAAGGAATTAAATTTTTTCTAACTCCACCTATTCCACCATATTCTCTTGAGCGCTTGGCAGGTATTCTTTTCTAAGGTTACTCTGTAACTTTTCCCGGATTTCAACATGAGCAAGGTAGTTCCCATGTTTCCTAAGCATTGAACGCCGCTTAACTCGAACCATTGAAACTTCTTCTCTTTTTTTCTGAACCTCATTCTCAATCCATTTTTGTCAAAATAGATTTCCGTAGGCGAGATGAAATATAGTACCAAAACAATAGCTAAGAAAATTAGAGAAATTATGAATATAGTGACTCCGGAAGTTAGCAAAAAATCGGAATGCAAAAAGATGCCAATCATTATTATAATTGCGCCAATTAGAGTGAGAACAACCATTAGATAAATCCCACTCAGATAATTTTTCAAATTCACCCTGTGCCATTTTCCCTGATAATCTTCCGGTTCGATTTTCTTTATATTCCCTATCCCGGGGGCCCAGCCCAGGGGGTCGTCCACATCTATTCCTCTCTCAGCGGCCATGCTGGCGATCTCAATAAACGCTTCCTTCAAAATGTCCACGGGACCAAACACATCGCGATCATTGATATCCAATTTTTTATTTCCGATTACAAAGAACCCAGTTCTGGGATACTTCCCCGGAAAATACGAAGAAGCTACCATTTTGATGTCATTCCAATACTCCTTTTTTCGCAATTTTTTCCCTACGTAGAGAAACACGCCCGCATCGTTGACCACCAACCTTTTCTCACGAATGGCCCCGTAAAGATGGATGAACAGAAATATTGGAAAAAACCCGAAAAATCCGAGTGAAATGTAATATATCACTCCGCTCCCGTGAGGCAAGAATAAGAGAAGAAATAATATGGGAAGTAAAACGGAGAGCCACAGGATGTCGAGGAACATACCCTTCTTTGCCCTGCCCCGATATTCGCCCATGGGGGGAGCATGTGATGAGAAATATAAAAAATTGAACTTTGATTTTCTTTTTGAAGCAGAATCATTTTTCTGGGAACCACCAGCGGGTTCCTATAACCTCCTGCAACCGTAGACATCTCCAGTGGGTTTCTACAACTTCCAGCAACCCAAAAAGATTATGAGTTATCCAAGGGGAGGGTTTGGAAAATAGGAACCACCAGTTTGCGAGAGCCTCCAGCATCCAAAAATTTCTTTGGGGGTAAACGAGCATCGGAAGATGCGAGCACACCCTGCATATCAGGGAAGAGGGTAGAGGGAGAAACCGTAGGTGTCTCCTCAGTGGGGCCGACCGGATTTGAACCGGCGACCTCCCGGTTATCAGCCGGGTGCTCCAACCATGCTAAGCTACGGCCCCGTGGTTGGGCATATAATTTTGCAATATTTAAATTTTATTGGGAGGCGCGAGGCAAATAAAAATCCCGAGCTAGGATAAACTTTATATATAACCCTCTAATGTCCGAACATAGCGCCGATGGGCCTGTAGCTCAGCTTGGTAGAGCACCTGGCTTTTAACCAGGTGGTCCGGGGTTCGATTCCCCGCAGGCCCGTGCCTCATGAGGTGATGAAAAGATGAAATTCAACGTGCTCGAGCACGAGCTTGTTCCGGAGCATTATTTGGTTCCAGCGGAGGAAGAGGAACAAATTTTAAAGGAGATAAAGGTGAAAAAGGAGAACCTTCCTAAGATAAGGAAGAGCGACCCCGTACTCAGAGTTTTGGAGAGAAAATACGGACATATACCCGTTGGGAGCTTGATAAAAATTGTGAGAAACAGTCCCACCGCGGGAAGGATTGTGGTGTATAGAGTGGTGATAAGGGATTAAAGGTGAAGAAATATGCGCGCAATTGTTGATACCCTGTTTAAAAAGAGTGTTGTAAATCACCATATCGCCTCGTACAACGACCTCATACCTACGCCTGACAATGTAAACAGCATAATGCAGCAGATTGTTGACACAACCAAAGTAACCGACGAGGATCCGCCGGGAATGATGACCCTTGACCATACGAAAACAGGAGGCAAGAGGATTAGGCTTATATTCGGAAGAGTGGGTGAGAACGGAGAAACTGATAAAAACTTGCAACCAACCATCACCATCGGGAAGCCGGAAATAAAAGAAGCTACAGGAGCTACGGTTCAAATCACACCCATGGAAGCTCGGCTAAGGGATATGAGTTATCTCGCCCCTCTTTATCTCTACGTAACTGTGGAAGAATGCGATTCCGATGGCAGATGCACAGAGAAGGAGCCGGAAAAGATAAAAATTGGGGATTTTCCCGTGATGGTGAAATCGAAGATATGCACCATTCACGAGGACAACATCGATAGTTACTTAGATGAAATTTCCAAGGACAAATCCATACTCAACTGGCCGTATCGGAAGAAATTGCAGTACGTTGGAGAGGACCCAGATGATTCCGGCGGCTATTTCATAGTGGGGGGAAGCGAGAGGGCTCTGATTTCATTGGAAGATCTGGCGCCAAATAGGGTTTTAGTGGAGAAAGAGGAGAAGTACAACACAGTTATCGAAGTGGCAAAGGTGTTCTCCCAGAGAGGAGGATACAGAGCTCTAACGACCATTGAAAAGAAAGCCGACGGAATTCTAATGGTTTCCGTTCCGGCAGTAGCGGGATCAATACCCCTAGTCATAATAATGAAAGCCCTCGGACTGGAGAGGGATGATGAAATTTACAAAGCGATAGTGAGCCACGAGAAGATGAGCGTCATAGTGATGGCAAACATCGAAGAGGTGGAAAATAAAGATGTATATCCGCCCAACGGAATAAGAACGCAAAAAGATGCGATAGATTATCTGGAAAAAAGGTTCGCCGCTGGTCAGGCCAAGGAATACAGGGAGAAGAAAATAGCCCAGATTTTAGATACATCCCTTCTCCCTCACCTAGGAGTGAGCAAGGAAGATAGGTTGAAAAAGGCCTATTATCTTGGAAGGATGGCCCGCCGGGTTCTTGAGCTGCACTTAGGATTAAGAAAGGAGGATGATAAGGATCACCTTTCCAACAAGAGATTGAAACTCTCCGGAGATCTGTTGGAAGAATTGTTCAGGACCGCATTCGACGCTTTGATGAAAGACCTGAAATATCAGTTGGAGAGGACATACAATCGCAAGAAAGGAATTCGCGTTAGAGCTGCAGTTCGCCAAGATGTGCTTACGCAGAAGATAATGCACGCGATGAGCACAGGCAACTGGGTTGGCGGGAGAACTGGTGTTTCCCAGCTTTTAGATAGAACTTCCCATATGAGCACACTCAGCCATCTTAGGCGCGTTATTTCGCCTTTAACACGCTCACAACCCCACTTCGAAGCGAGAGATCTCCATCCGACTCAGTGGGGAAGATTGTGCCCCAACGAGACTCCAGAAGGTCAAAATTGCGGTCTGGTGAAGAACGCAGCTTTGATAATAGATGTGGCAGAAGGCTATCCTGAGGAAAACGTGGAGAAAATATTGAAATCCTTGGGATTGAAGCACATGGACGCAGAGAGAGAAGGATTCTCAAGGGTGTATTTGAATGGAAACTTAGTTGGATATGTTAAAGACGGAGAAGAGCTAACCAATGAGCTAAGAGCGAGGAGAAGGAAGGGCTTAATATCCGACCAGATAAATGTAAGATTCGACGACACAACAAACGAGGTCATAATAAACAGCGACAGAGGGAGGATAAGGAGACCTCTGCTTGTTGTGGAGAACGGGAGAATTAAGTACGACGCAAAGATACGCGAGCGCCTCCGGCAGGGAAAGATGACCGTTGAAGATTTAGTTAGAGAAGGAATCGTGGAATGGATTGACGCGGAAGAGGAAGAAAACGCATACATCGCCGTTTACGCTTATGATGTGCCCGAAAGATGCCCCCATTGTGGAAGAGTTTTGGGAAGAAACGATGTTGAGTGGGTGAATCCCGGAGAAGAGGATGTGGTGCTCAAATGCAAGCACTGCGGTCACACCTTCGAAGTTCCATCGCTGCTAACCAAGGAGCACACTCACTTGGAGATCGATCCCATGCTGATTTTAGGTGCAATTGCGGGGTGCATACCTTATCCGCATCACAACGCATCTCCCCGTATAACCATGGGTGCAGCCATGATGAAGCAATCGCTGGGACTTCCGGCGGCGAATTATCGACGCAGGCCGGACACTCGCGGTCACCTGCTGCACTATCCCCAAGCACCTCTGGTTAAGACAAAGACCATGGACTTCGTTAATTTCACAAAGAGACCTGCCGGTCAGAACGCGGTTGTTGCGGTCATTTCATATCACGGGTACAACATGCAGGATGCAATAGTGATGAATAAGGCTTCGGTGGAAAGAGGATTTGGAAGGAGCACATTCTTCAGGACGTACAAGAGCGAAGAAAGGAGATATCCGGGAGGACAAGAGGATCGCTTTGAAATTCCGAGCCCTGATGTTAGGGGCGCAATGACCGAAGATGCGTATCGCCTTCTCAACGAAGATGGAATAATTGCACCGGAAGTTTATGTGAAGGGCGGGGATGTGCTAATTGGAAAGACCTCACCACCAAGATTCTTAGACGAGGAGATGGAACTTCTGGGTCCGCAGAAGAGAAGGGAGAGCAGCGTTACAATGCGCCCTGAGGAAGAAGGATGGGTGGACTCAGTTCTTCTCACAGTTAGCGAGAACAACTCCCGCTTGGTGAAGGTCAAAGTTCGAGATGAGCGCATCCCCGAGTTAGGAGATAAATTCGCTTCTAGGCATGGACAGAAAGGCGTGGTAGGTGCAATAGTCCCCCAGGAAGATATGCCATTCACCGAGAGCGGCGTTATTCCAGATTTGATCGTCAATCCCCACGGAATTCCGTCGAGAATGACCGTGGGCCACGTTTTGGAGATGATCGGCGGTAAAGTGGGCTCGCTGGAAGGGAGATTCATAGACGCCACGGCCTTCAGCGGAGAGCCCGAAAAGGCACTTAGGGAAGCTTTGGTTAGGCATGGATTCAAATACACCGGAAGGGAAACAATGTACGACGGCATAACTGGAAGGAAAATAGAAGCGGACATATTCGTAGGCGTGATTTACTACCAGAAATTGCATCACATGGTTGCCGGCAAGTTCCATGCGAGATCTCGCGGCCCCGTGCAGATTCTCACAAGACAACCGACGGAGGGGCGTAGCAGGCTCGGAGGATTGAGGTTCGGAGAAATGGAAAGAGATACTTTGATTGGCCACGGTGCGGCCATGGTTATCAAAGATCGCTTGCTTGACAATTCAGACGGCACCATTCTATACGTTTGCGGCAATCCCGACTGCGGACACGTGGCCATTTACGACCGCAAGAAAGGAATACTGAGATGCCCCGTTTGCGGCAACACCACCAATATATATCCTATTGAAACCAGTTACGCGTTCAAACTCATGCGAGATGAGCTGGCGTCTCTTGGGGTCATAATGCGATTAAGGGTAGGTGATATGAAATGAGAGCCTTCGGAATCACCAAGAGAATAAACTCCATAAAGTTCTCACTTCTTTCGCCGGAAGAGATAAGAAAGATGAGTGCCGTTAAGGTCATAACCGCCGACACATACGACGATGACGGCTTCCCGATAGATAAGGGCCTTATGGACCTGCATATGGGCGTAATAGAGCCCGGATTGAGATGCAAGACCTGCGGAGGCAAGGTGGACGAGTGCCCGGGGCACTTCGGACATATCGAGTTAGCGATGCCAGTGGTACACGTAGGATTCGTGAAAAATATCAAAAATTATTTAGATGCCACGTGTAGCGAGTGCGGAAGAATTAAATTGAAAGATGAAGAAATCGAAATTTACAAGCAGAAAATTGAGGAAGCAAAGGCAATGGGCGCTTCCCCCATGCAACTCTTCGTGATATACAAGAAGATAATCGACGAAGCATCCTCAAGGCCGATATGCCCGCATTGCGGCGCGGAGCAGAAAAAAATCGCACTGGATAAACCAACAACGTTCAGAGAAGAAGGAAGAAAACTCACTCCAAAGGAAGTGAGAGAGCGCTTAGAAAGAATTCCAGACGAAGACCTTCCGCTCTTGGGCATTAACCCAGAGAACGCTAGGCCCGAGTGGATGGTTTTAACCGTGCTCCCCGTTCCTCCCGTGAACATGAGGCCAACCATAACCTTGGAAACTGGAGAGAGAAGCGAAGACGATCTCACGCACAAATTAGTAGATATAATCAGGATTAATCAGAGATTGAGGGAGAACAGAGACAGCGGAGCTCCGCAACTCATCATCGAAGATTTATGGGAGTTATTGCAGTATCACGTTACCACTTACTTCGACAATCAAACCGCTGGCATTCCGCCGGCTAGGCACAGGAGCGGAAGACCACTCAAAACCATAGTGCAGAGATTGAAGGGCAAAGAAGGACGATTCAGATCCAACCTTTCGGGTAAGCGTGTTAATTTCTCCTCGAGAACGGTCATATCACCTGAGCCATTTCTCTCAATAAACGAGGTGGGTGTGCCCGAGAAGGCAGCCAGAGAGCTAACGGTTCCAATTGCGGTTACGGAGCAAAACATAGAGAAGATGAGGGAAATAGTCCTTAGGGGTCCCAATCCAAAGAAGGAAGATGGAAAATACGTGCCGGGCGCGAATTACGTGATTCGCTCCGACGGGAGAAGGATAAAGATAACAGAGATAAACGCGGAGAACGTGGCCAAGAAGCTGGAAGTTGGCTGGGTCGTTGAGAGGCACATGACAAACGGAGATATAGTGCTGTTCAACAGACAGCCATCATTGCACAGGATGAGCATGATGGGTCATCTGGTCAAAGTGATGCCCTACAGAACCTTCAGATTCAATTTAGCCGTCTGCCCACCTTACAACGCGGATTTCGACGGAGATGAGATGAATCTCCATGTGATTCAGGGAGAAGAAGCGAGGGCGGAAGCGAAAATACTCATGCTCGTGCAGGAGCATATTCTATCTCCCAGATTCGGAGGCCCAATCATAGGAGGAATTCACGACCACATCACCGCAATGTTTCTGTTGACACATAACAATCCGAAATTCACAAAGGAGCAGGCGATACATCTCCTTTCATATTTGAACTACGACACTCTCCCAGAACCGCACATTGAGAAGGGTAAAGAGTATTTCTACGGGAAAGATATCTTCTCGCTTATTCTGCCCAAGGGACTAAACATGGAGTTCAAGAGCAAGATATGCGATCCATCCGTATGCGGTGGAAAATGCGTGTTCGACAAATGCCCCATCGACGCATACGTGGTAATTCGCGATGGAAAATTGGTGGCTGGGACCATAGATGAGAATGCTATTGGTTCGTTCAAAGGGAAGCTGCTGGATAGGATTGCCAAGATGGGAAGCAACGTGGTGCGAGAGTTCATAGATAATCTAACACGCTTAGCTGTGGGTGTTATCTCTTATATTGGATTCACCACGGGTATCGACGACGAAGATATACCCGAAGACGCAAAGTTGCAAATTATGAGCGTCATCGAAGAGGCGGAGAACAAGGTGGAAAAACTCATCGAATCTTACCGCAAAGGACAATTGCAGCCCGCTCCGGGTAGAAGTTTAGAAGAGACTTTGGAGATGGAAATAATGGGCGTTCTCGCTAAAGCGAGAGACGAGGCAGGTAAGATATCCGCAAGATACCTCGGTCTCGAGAATCCATCGGTCATTATGGCAAGGAGCGGAGCAAGGGCATCCATGCTCAACCTATCGCAGATGGCAGGATCGATTGGACAGCAATCAGTTCGAGGCCAGAGATTGCATCGCGGTTATCAGGATCGCACTCTCCCGCATTTCAAGCGCGGAGATTTGGGTGCAAAGGCCCGCGGATTCGTGGAATCCTCGTATAAGAAAGGATTGAATCCCACCGAGTACTTCTTCCACTCCATGGGTGGTCGAGAAGGTTTAGTGGATACCGCTGTCCGTACCTCTCGTTCAGGATACATGCAAAGAAGATTGATAAACGCGCTGGAAGACCTGAAGGTGCGTGAAGATCGCGTAGTCGTGGACACCGGAGGAAACATCATCCAGTTCAAATACGGAGAAGATGGAATCGACCCCACGAGGAGCAGCTGGGGTGAAAACATCGACATGGAGGAAATATTGACCGACCTGTTTGGAGAGGAATACCTGCTCAGGAGGAGGAAAAAATGACCGAGAAATTAGCGCTCATCTGGAAGGATAAAATAGGTAACGTGGAGAGCATAAAACTCAACGCACCCGTATACTATGCGGTGGATTTCCCGGTAAAGCTAGAAGCCCCCTTCTACGCGTACATAACCCTGAAAGGAAAGGAAGCGAATTACAGATTGAAGATATCCGAAGTTAAGGACTACGAGCCCCTCGAAGGAATACTGAAAAGAACAACAAAAAATCTAAAAACCCTGCTTAAGATAGAGGAAGTTCAGGAAATCGCTTCCATACCCATGTACGAGTTCAAAAAAGAGAGCGGCGAGGAGATAAAGAGAGTATCAAAGTACTCCTACGGAATACTCATAGAGCATGGAGAATTCACCATCGAAAAGTTCAGGGATATGAAACCTCGCGAGAAAGAGATTTTCGAGATTGCCAAAAAAGATCATGGAGTTGAGCTTCCTTTCTCCATAGTGGAAAAAATCGCAAAAACCGAGGAAGAGTACAGCATGAAGAAAACGGAGCTGAAAAGGTTGATTGCAAGGGTCGTGGAAGTGTACCGCAAGAGATTGGTGGATCCATATGAGGCGGTGGGAATAATAGCCGCTCAAAGCATTGGAGAGCCGGGTACCCAGATGACGCTCAGAACTTTCCACTACGCCGGCGTGGCGGAGATGAACGTTACCCTCGGTTTACCGAGATTGATAGAAATCGTGGATGCGCGCCGAGATCCATCCACTCCAATGATGACCATATATCTCCGCGAAGATTTGAGGTACAGCGAAGACGCCGCCAGAGAAGTGGCGAAGAAGATAGAGAGCACCACAATCAAAGATGTGGCGGATGTCATAACGAATATCACGGATATGTCCGTGGTCATAAGGCCCAACATGGCCGAGATGGAAAACAGAGGCGTGAGAAAAGAGGACATCGTGGAGAATCTTGCTAAGATAAAAGTTAAAAGCGTTGTGGAAGTTGTGGGCGATGACATAAAGTTAAAGCTCTCGGAGCCCTCATATAAGAATTTAAATCGCCTCGCCAACGAGATCAGAATGCTGAATCTGAAGGGAATTAAAGGAATAGAGAGAGCCATCGTGAGAAAGGGCAAGGATAACGGAGAGTGGGTTATCTACACGCAGGGCTCAAATCTAAGAGAAGTGCTCAATCTCGATGAAGTGGACGGAAAAAGAGTGAGAACGAATAACATCATCGAGATTGCAGACGTGCTCGGAATAGAGGCGGCAAGGAATTCAATAATAAACGAAGCTCTGGATACCCTTCACCAGCAGGGTTTGAGCGTGGATATGCGCCACATGATGCTCGTGGCGGACATGATGACTTACAATGGACATGTGGAAGCAATAGGACGCCATGGCGTGGCCGGGCAGAAAGAGAGCGTGCTCGCCAGAGCGGCCTTCGAAATCACGTCCAAGCATCTCCTAGCCGCAGGTGTGACTGGCGAGGTCGACGAACTCAAAGGTGTGGCTGAAAACATAATCGTGGGACAGCCCGTGACGCTCGGAACGGGCGCAGTTGTACTGATTTACAAACCAAAGAAGAGGTGAGATGAATGAATAAGGAAGAGCTTGCAAAAGAACTTAAAAAGGTTATACAGACCGGAAAGATATACATCGGTATAAAGCAGGCAAAGAAAGCGATAAAGAGCGGAGAGGCAAAACTCATAGTGGTGGCAAATAATGCTCCCGAAGAAATAGAGGCAAATGTTCCAGTGGTAAAGTTTGATGGAGATGGCTTCGAATTAGGTGCGCTCTGCGGGAAGCCATTCAGTGTGTCAGTGGTCACAATCACCTCAGAGGGAGAAGGGAAATTAGTAAGCATGGTGAAGTAGACATGAACATAAAGTTGAACGCACAGACACTTAGGTACATTTCCATATTCGAAGCTGCTACCAACGCAGAGGTCAAGGATTGCATAGAATGGGACAACTCAATAGTGTTCGTTGTGCAACCGCATAACATAAAGAGGGTACTTCAAAACAAAGGGGAAAAGATACAAACCCTTAGAAAGATGCTGCAGAAAAACGTAATAGTGGTTGAGTTCTCTCCAGATATATCTAAATTTGCGTACAATATATTCAGGAGGTACAACGTGAAAAACGTGAAGGTGAACAACGAAGACGGGCAATTCAGCATAGTGGTTTACGTGGATCCCAGAGAAAAGGCGAGAGCCATCGGAAGAGGTGGGAACAATCTAAAATTGGCAAAGGAAATCATAGGGAGGCAATTTCCCCTGAAAAACCTGATAATAATGTGAAGAGGTGAGAAAATGAAGGTTTTCATAAAGTTATTTTTCAGTTCCGAGGGTCCCAATCCCATCGATATCCTAAACACCATGAAATCCCTTGGCTTCTCCCCAGTGTTTGGGCAGTACGATCTCATGAAGGAAGTGAAGGACTTAGATGAATATTTAAAGTTAGTGAAGGAACTGCACAACAGCCTGAAGGGAACGAAGGTCATGTACAATTTGCATTCAATGAAAGACTAAGTAATCCTTCACTATTTTTTCGTGATCGAAAGCCAGCGGTGGCAAATTATCCAAAGGGAAGAATCGAGCTTCCGAGGCGTCATCCCCTCCTTTTATCTCCCCACCAATTCTTTCCACCTCGTAAACCACGGTTACAGTATGATCCCTGGGATCCCGAGAAGGGTCAGAATACACTCCAACTAATCTTTTCACTTTCACATCCAAAGAAGTTTCCTCTTTCATCTCCCGCACGATTGCATCTTCCGTTCTTTCCCCGTGCTCAACGAACCCCCCGGGCAGGGCGTACATACCCTTAAACGGCTCCCTCTTCCTGCGAATTAAAAGTATCTTTTTCTCTTCAACAAGAATTGCGTCCACGGTGAGCGAGGGTTTTATGAAGGGATGCTTGCTCACATACTTGAAAACCTTATCGTATTTTTCGTACTCTTCCAGCAATTTCTTTCCCTCTTCCGTGAGCTTCGTCTTTCCACCCTCCCTGCCCCCGCGCTCGGACGAAACAACCTTTATTTCTAAGTTTTCCTCAATTTCCTTTATCAACCCCCACGCATGCCGATAAGAAATGTGCATATCCATGCTCGCCTTCCTTATGCTCCCCAGCTCATCTATCTTTTTTAGAAGTTCGTAAGCGCCCTTGCCGAACACGTAGCCCCGCGAGTTCTCGAACCAGAACTTGTATTTCAGTTCCATAATCGATAATAGTTTTCCGAACATTAAGTTTTCTGGAAAAAAAAGAGAAAAGATTATTTTTGAAATTTCTCAATCGACTTCATCAGGGGAATCAGGTGCATAAGCGCCGGGCCGCCGGCCATGAGCACGGCAACGAAGCCCGCCTCTATCAATTCGTCGGGATTTGCACCAGCATCTAAAGCATTTTTGGTGTGGAGCGCAATGCACCACTCACAGCCCGTGGCAATTCCAAGGGCGAGGGAAATCAATTCTTTAGTTTTTGTGTCCAGAGCCTTTTCGGCGATAACCCTTCTCAGAAAACTCATGAACGTGCCAGTCTGCTGTGGATACTTCTTGCTCAGCTCGTTGAGCAATTTTTCAATCTCCTTCAATTTCTCTTCCGGATCCATTTTTCTCACCTCAATTAATGATATTGCAACAAAATATTTAAGTTTTTCGTCATAATTATATCGAATTTCGCAGCAAGAGGATTAAATACGAGAAGGAGATATTCCTGCAGTGATTCCGAAAGACAGGATGTTCTACAAGTTCTCCCTGTACGGCTTTCTGAAAAATTTACGACTCTTTGAGCCATTTTTAATTCTCTTCTTTCTCAACTCTGGTCTTTCATACACGGAGATAGGCGCCCTATACGCAACGGCCGAGATTTCCACCAATCTATCGGAGATTCCCACAGGCGTGTACGCAGATATGTTCGGCCGGAGAAAATCCATGCTCATGGGTTTTGGCGCTTACCTAATATCCTTCTCTATTTTTTATCTTTCCTCCAATTTTTTAATTCTCCTCTTTGCAATGATTCTCTACGGGCTCGGCGACGCTTTTCGCTCGGGAACTCACAAGGCTATGATCCTCGAATACCTAAAAATAAAGAAAATAGAGAATAAAAAAGTTGAGTATTACGGAGCAACCCGCTCCGCCTCGCAATTCGGTTCCGCGATCAACTCGATTCTCGCTGGAGTGGTGGTATTCTACACCGGGGATTATCACCTCATATTTTTGATAACCATAATTCCGTATGTTCTGGACTTCATAAATCTGGCCACTTATCCAAAGGAATTGGACGGGGAAATCACCGAGAAAAAAAGCATCAAAAAGCAGGCGGTGGATACGTTTCGGGATTTCATCCACATGTTCAAAAACAGGAAAGCTCTAAAGGCTCTTCTCAACTCCTCGCTCTTCGACTCGGGATTCAAAGCCTCGAAGGATTATCTCCAGCCCATTCTCCAGTCCTTCGCATTGGCAATTCCCTTTATGGTGTTTCTCTCCGATGATAAAAGAACGGCAATAATGGTCGGATTGATTTATTTCTTCCTCTATCTCCTCTCATCATATGCCTCGAGAAAATCACACGTGGTGGTTAAAAAATTCAAGAACATCACCATGGCCATAAACCTCACCTTTATTCTGGGGGCAATGTTCATTTTATTCGCTGGTCTCAGCTATGCGTATCTTTTGTTCTGGGTATCCATTCTTCTCTTTATCTCTCTGCATGTGGTGTTCAACCTCCGCAGACCCATGAACGTAAGCTATATCAGCGATAAGATATCATCGAGAATCATGGCCTCCGGACTGAGCGTGGAATCGCAACTGAAGATGATTTTCTCCGCATCCTTTGCAGTTCTAATAGGAGTACTGGCAGATTCGTTTGGGGTCGGATATTCTCTATTTACAGTGGGCATGATCATTTTGTTCCTCTTTCCACTGGTCGCCCTAAGGGAAGATTAATTTATCTCTTTGCAATCTCCCCTCATGGCTCAGAAAATAGGGAAGAACGTGTTCATCGCTCCTACAGCTTCCATAATCGGCGATGTGACCATCGAAGACGGAGTAAGCATTTGGGACGGCGCCGTGCTCAGAGGAGATGTTTCGTATATAAAAATTGGAAAGAACAGCAACATACAGGATAACGTGGTAATTCACGTGTCCCACGGGGTACCGACGATAATCGGAGAAAATGTCACCGTGGGGCATCTTGCCATGGTGCACGGCGCAAAAATTGAGGACAATGTAATTATCGGAATCCATGCGGTTGTATTGGATAACGCGGAAATAGGCGAAGGAAGCGTGATAGGCGCGGGCGCAGTTGTGACATCTGGAACTAAGATTCCCCCCAATTCCTTAGTTTTAGGAATTCCAGCCAAGGTGGTGAAGCAGGGAGAAAACATAAGGGAGATGGCCGTAGAGAACGGTTTAATATACCAAGAGCTGAGGGACGAACATTTAGCGGGGAAATATGAGAGGTACAAAGGGACATAACCGAGGCACAAAGTTTATATTCCAATTTGCAATTTTATTCATGTAGGGAGGTAATGTGAATGGTTCCACACAAGAAAAGACAGGAATATAGCATAGAAAGGGAAATTGAAAAGGAAGTTGAGGAGGTTCTAAGGGGCAAAGAGGAGGACCAGTTCCTCGAAGAATGATTCTTTTATCTCCCATCTCATTTTCTTTTATATTTTTTAAAAATAAAGAAAGTAGCAGCCCCGGGCAGATTCGAACTGCCGTCGCGGGATATCTTCGAAGCCCTTTGGGGGTAAAGCACCTTTTCTAAAGGGGCTTCACCAAAGTCCCGCATGCTTGACCACTACACCACGGGGCTATTCTGCCCGAGATGAGCTCGCACCTACCGGCGCTCACTACACCACGGGGCTATAGGGGTAATAAAAAAAGAAGTATTTAAGGTTCTTTCTCGTTATCAAGGGCGTAGATTATTCTTTTTAAAACTCCCATCATGCTGTGGTACTCCCACTTCGTAAGGATTGCTCGGCCAATTATACGTCGAAACATAACCTCCGTATTCTTCCTTTTGTGCTGTGGAAAATTTATTTTATCCAATATTTCCGAGAATCTTTTGTTCAGTAAATCTATTTCAATCGGCTCTGCAACGGGCCTCTCTTCAACATCCATATTTTTCTTATATATCTCGTAAAGTATCACCGCCGCCGCGTGGGTGATATTCATTATGGGATACTCCCTAGATGTTGGAATAGTTACAAGAACATCACATTTTTCGACCTCCTCATTGTATAATCCGTAATTTTCCCTTCCAAATATTATGCCTACCTTGCCATCATAATTTCCAATTCTCTCTGCAAGCTCCCACGGTCTCAAGGCGATTCTGTTGAATTTTTTGTCCGATTTGGTGCTCACCCCGCTGGTTGCAACGGCAAAATCCAGAAAATCTCGAAGCTCCTGAAAATTTTTCATTATTTTTGCATTTTCCACTATGTAGCGCGCATGCTTGGAAAATCTGAAAGTGTCGTCATCAAATTCCGGAGGATTCACGAGGAGCATGTTTTTGAATCCAAAGTTAGCCATGGTTCTCGCCAAGAACCCTATATTGCCCGTGAATTGTGGCTCCACGAACGCAACATAAATCTCCATGAAGGATTATAACTGATTAGTGATTTAACCTTTCCCCAAAGCTTTAAATTTTCCTACCCTTATCCTCGTTTATGAACGCAATAACTATAATCCAATCAACTCTTGCCCCTCTTCTTCTCGTCTCTGCTACCGGGCTTTTGATTTTGGGATTGGGAAACAGAATGGGAAGGGTTATAGATCGCCTTCGGGAATTCTCAAAGGAGGTGCGAGAAGGAGTGCCAGAGGAAAGAAAAGAGGTGATTATGAATCAGAAGGGTGTTCTAATAAGAAGGGTTAAGTTGTGCAGGGATGCCATGGTTCAATTCCACCTCACCATCCTTTTCGCCTCTCTTTCCTCCGTTTTCATTTTCGGAGCAATAATTTGGGAATTTGTGCAATACATAGCTTTGATTTTTTTCTCTCTATCTCTCATAACTCTGCTCATAGGTTCAGTCATTGCAGTTTATGAAATCGCACTTTCCTACATGGCTATTCTAAGAGAATCTGATGTTTATTTGAAGTAGAGAAATCTTTATATTCTCCCTTTATCTTTTCCCAACTATGTGGTTTGTTCTCTTCGCCACCGCAAATCCCGAGCAGTACGGGGACCTTTTACACATTGTAAAGAATTGCAAGACCCCGGTAGGAGTGCAAGTTCACCAGAAATTGAAAGTCTTTGGAAAACCGGATATCGTGATAGTTTTTGAAGCGAAAAATGAAAACATGGCGGAGGAATTCGTGAAGCAGTTTGGAAGGGTGAGCGATGTGAGAACCCATCTTGCAATAAAGGAGGAATAAAGATGGTTGTTTATACCGACGAAATAAACCTGAGCACAAAGGGCGAGGTAGATATAATCGATGTGACCTCCGAAGTTGAAAAAATAGTTAATAAATCCGGAGTTTCAAATGGCGTTGCAGTTGTTTTCTGCGTAGGATCCACCTGCGCTGTTACCACCGTCGAGTACGAACCGGGGTTGAAAAAAGATATCCCCGAAGCGTTAGAAAGACTTTTTCCAAAAAATATAAATTATCATCACGAGGAGACGTGGCACGATGGCAACGGCCACTCGCACGTGAGAGCCAGTTTCATGAAGCCTGATTTAACAATACCAATCGTGAACGGAAAACTAACCCTTGGAACATGGCAACAGATTGTGTTTTTAGAGTTGGATGTACGAAAAAGAAATAGAAAAGTAATTGTTCAGGTCTTGGGGGAATGAACCTTTTTTCTCAACTCTTCGATCTTTTTGAGGTCGATGTTCAATAATATCAGGACTTCTTTCAATTTCCGTATGTTATTCCAGTCCATATCCCTCGTGAGCTTGTTTATATCTTCCAAAGTGATTTCATCCAGGTACATCAAGAAATTTTTGAAAAATTCCTCGTCTTTAACTTCATAGCCTATTTCGCTCAATGCTTCCTTAACCGCTTCCGCATGCTTTTCCTTGAATCTCCTTATAAACGCGCTCCTCTCGTAAGCTTCAGGAGCCAAGAATATTGTTTTTATTGTTCTTCCGTAGACTTTCTCAGGGATATTATGCACTTTTCTCTCACCCGTAACTTTAACTAATCCAGCCTTTTCAAGTTTCTTAATATGTCGGAAGATGGTGGATATATCTTTGTTCAAAATCGATGATAATTCAGAAATTGTCATGTCCCTAAACCGCAACAACCTGAGAATTTTTGACCTTGTTTCCTCAGTAATCAGCTTTATTACCTCTGGATCGCTCACAATTTCGATTTCTTTCATTGAATACACAATAATCTTCTATGATTTATAGTTTTCCATAAAACCTTTGAAAAAACACCGAAAACAATATATATGGAAACACGATTTATTTACACTTATGAAGGCACTTCGCTCTGGGTTTAAAAAATTGATTCCAGTGACCATTCTTATGATTGTACTGCTGTCGGGATTGTTACCCATGGCTGGGGCAAGCAGCCCAACTCCTAAAATCAGGGCTTCACCTCCGGTCAAAAACCTCGTAATCAACGAATTCTCATCGTACGGATCCGCTAGCAACGAATGGGTAGAACTCTACAATCCATCTACAGAATATGCAAATTACACAGATCTGAAGCTTACTGATCAGGATGGAAACATAGTTAATATCTCTCAAGCAGGAATAACATCAATTCCGCCAAACTCATATCTCGTGGTACACATGGGAGCTGGGACAAATACTTCATTCAGCAATGGAAGGGCGGACGTATATGGATGGCTTAAAGGGAATATCCTCAACGATGACGGGGACGATATTTTGATTTACAACGGTACTTATATGACGCAAAATTGTCAATACATTGACTACATCGCATATTATAACGGAGGTCCAGATTTTGACGTGGATGCCCCTCCCATCGGAAGCCACTTAAAATTTTACCTATATGGCCGAGGAACCTTTGGATATATACCTGCTCCTGGAAAAGATGAAAGTGCCTCTTTGGTCCCCAACGGAGAAGACAAAGATAACGCTACGGATTGGTATATAACCAGAGACAGAGAATCCGCCTCAGGCACCGCATATGTGCGCTCCATGACCCCAGGTAGCGAAAATGTGAACATTTTAAAAGTTACCGCGGAAGACATAGCACCAAATAGTATAATGCAAGGTAATTTCACATATGTAATAAAACTTAATTTTGAGGGAATTGGAGTAACAGGGGAGTACATGAAGCCAATGGATATCGTGTTAAACATGACTGGAACTGCAACATCCTCAGATGTGGTTAGTTTGAGTCTTAACACAACTACAGGTATTGGGCTGGATGAGAGACCCATGTCTTTGGATAAGAATGTGATTTTAGGTAATTTCAATTATAACATTCACTCTGGAGAAACCCAAACTTACTACTTGGGCGTAAAGTTAGCGAAAGACGCGGATATATTCCACAACTTCTCCATATCCCTTTATGATATAGACATGGAATCAAGACCTACGGATAGTGCCCATAACGACGAGGTTTATATCCCCCAGCCAATAGTTACCAAGCAAATCAACATAACCCCCATAGATCAGACACCCCCGTATGTAACCAATGTATCATTCGATTACGGTTCACAGCTTCCACTGGGGCCCGGCATGCACCATGTTACTATACAATTTGACGAACCAATGGATACGAGAATCTTACCAGATGTAACCTACGGGAAATTTGGATATGAATACAATATTACTGGTAATTGGACTTCAAACACGGAGTGGGATGGAAATTTCATCGTAAACAACGAGGGGCCCCACGGAGAATTGACGCTCATGGTGGATGGAGCAAAGGATGTGTTTTGGAATGTTCAAATACCGTATCAAACCAACTTCATTGTGGACACCGAGAAGCCCTATATTAAGGACATTCAGTACAGCGCTGTGCCCCCGTATCCTGCTTGGCTACCTGTAAACATAACAATTACATTCTCAGAAAATGTCACAGGAGTCAACGCGGCCATAAAGCAAGGAAAACACATTCAGGAGGTAATAACGGACATCTACAAAGTAAATGACACCGTATACTGCCTCGAATTCAACACACAGAGCCTTAAAACTGGAAACTACACCCTCTGGGTGTACAACGCCACCGACATAGCCGGAAATGTAATGATTGATTTTCAAACCAACTTCTCCGTTGACACTTCGCCACCCATCATTTCCTACGTGGATTACAAAACAAATGTAGTCGAAGGAGAAAACGTATCCTTCTTGGTATACGCAACGGACAACATCGGAGTTAAGAAAGTATGGGCAGAGTACGAGTACAAGGGAGAAAAGGTAACGGTTCAAGCCACTAAAATGGGTGATTACTGGACTTTCCAAGTTGTGGGTGGTGCTGTAACTCCAGATACAGTTACGGTGACAATCTACGTCATGGACACAGCTGGTAATGTCTTCAAGGATAAAGAATCAATAACAGTTATTCCGTGGTGGCAATCGGTATGGTGGCTCTGGGTCATAATCGCAATAGTTGTGGGATTCATAGCACTGCTCATATATGATACTCTACGCCGTAGAAAGCTTCGCGAACAGTTAGGTGAGGAATTAGTGTCGGAGAGCTTGCTAACGAGGATTTCCAAGTTCCCGAAGAACCTCAAAAATAAAAAGAAGAAAGGCGAAGAGGAGGAAGAAGAAGGAGAGGAGGAATATCTCCCGCCACCCCCACCCAGAAGAGATATTCCTCCAGCTGAACCTCCGCCAATGCAGGAGCCGGTAGAGAAGAAAGAGGTACCGGAGGTCCCTTACGAGGACGAATACTTCGAAGAAGAAACCATCGAAAGGGAGGAATGAATTAGAAGGAAAAAATGACCTCCCCATTTTCGTATATTTTTCCGTGATCTTTTTTCAAAATTTTTCTTATCTTTTCCCTTCTCTCCTCCATGTACTCGATGAAATCATCCTTTCGCTCCTCCTTCATCACCTTCTCGGCTAGGTTGTATAGCTCAATTTGGAGTTTCAGATTGAATCTCGTCTCCTTATCCAAATCCTCGAGGTGTATGTCCATAACTGCGAAAGCAATTTAATTTATTTAAACAAATCGCTTTGAAAACCCGAATTGAAGTAGATTCACAGAAAGATATATATATAATCATCTCATATCACTAATAGATGGTGGAAACAATCAAGGAGCTCTTGGATGATTTCAAAGCCAAAACCAATGCAGATAAGGTTATTTTGGTTAGTAGAACTGGAATGTTTATAGAAGGAGATGAGTTGGACAACCAAGACACTTTTTCCGCCATGAGCGCCATAGTTTTGGGGGCTTCTGAAACCGCCACCTCCATGATAGGGACCGTGGAAAAAATCGTTGTGGACATAAAAAAAGGCTACAAGCTAATTATAACTTCCGCTGGAAAGAGAGGGGTACTTGCGGTGGTTTCCAATAAGGACCACTGGAATGAAATCTCAGAGCTTCGGGAAAAATTAAAGGACATGATTTAAATCTTTTTGAACCCACGGAAAGCCCATTGAATTACTGCTTTCTTCACATATCTGAGCGTTTCTTTGGTATTTCTCGAAGCTCCGAATGTATTACCTCCTTTAAAGCATGAAATGGTGTCGAAGCAATCCACCAAAGCCCCTGCTTTTCCTATCTCATCGGGATAGTGAGCATCGCTGCCCGCGGTAAATATTCCTCCGTATGTCTCCCACAACTTCCTTGCCTTTTCATTTGATTTCTTTTTACATCTTCCGTTGAATATTTCTATACCATCCACCTTTTTTATGTTTTTCAGTGTCTCTTTCTCCCCGACTCCAGACCAGAACCGGTAGGGATGCGCAATAACCGCAATACCCCCATTCTCATGGATTCTCTCGATTGTTTCTTCCACACTTAACCCACGGGGAATCAATTCATCCACGTTGTAAGCCAGAACATGTCCCGAAGAAGTGGATATTTCAATTCCGACAATAACTGGAATAATCTTTAATTCCTTAGCTTTCAACGCACCTTTGATTTCGTTGTGATCCGTTATGGCGATTGCATCTAAACCCCTTTTCTTCGCGATTTTCAGCACATCCTTCGGAGGAACCATCCCATCCGGCGAATAGGTGGTGTGGATGTGCATGTCTATTTTCATCTCACCTGCCCTCCGGGGGTGATTCTCTTATCGGGAACTATGAGAACTTCGCCAACATGAAGTATCAATGGCTTTTTATCGTGGAACACCACTCCCTGCTTGCCGAGCCACTCATCACGGAGCGGAAAATCTAAGGTATACTCTTCCGCACCAATTGCCTTGTTCTCTTTGATATCCACTACCTCGATTTTCATCTTTTTGAATTTCTTGAATTTGAGTGTTTTCTCCCCCGCCGGCTCGGCCCCGTTGGCCATGACCTTGGTTCCGGGTTTCAAATCTTCCATGGGCTTCAAAAGGGCAACCCTCTCGCCGTCGTCGCCTGCCAGAAGCATACCGTGGGATTTCACACCTCTAAGAGTGGCGGGTTCCAAATTGTAAAGAATGAGAACTTCCCTGCCTTCAAGTTCTTCACGAGAATAATATTTCTTAAGCCCGGCAACCACCGTTCTCTCATCATCTCCGAGATCAAGCTTCACAATGTATAATTTCTCCGCATCAGGATGATCTTCCACGCTTTTGACTCTCGCCACGCGGATATCCATCTGGTTCCACTTCTCGTACCTTTCCTCTTCCAATTCAATTTTGTGGAAAAGGTGCTCAGGCTCCTTCAATTTTCTTCCGGCGGGAAGATTCTTTATTCCCTCGTTCCACTGATGCTCGAATATGGAATCCTCGTTCCCTAAATATTTCCACACTTTTTCCGAGGAGAAAGGAAGGAATGGAGCTCCGAATACGGCCAACGCCTGAACCATCTGGAGGCATATATTAATCGTTGTACCGCATTTCTCTTTGTTTTCTTTGCACTGAGTCCATGGTGCTTTCTTCGTGAAATATATGTTTCCGAAATTCACAAGCTCCAGCCATTCTTTAATTGCCTTTTTGAACTCCACATTCTCTATGTATTCACTCATCTTCTTGCGAGTTCTCATTATCATCTTCAACGCTTCTCTATCCAGCTCGTCCACGTCCCCGCGTGGCGGAATCTCGCCGAAGTTGCGGTACGCGAAACTAAGGATTCTGTAAACCAGATTTGCGTATTTTCCAACAAGAGTTTCATTAATCGTCGAGATGAAATTCTCCCATGTGAAGTTGAAATCGCGGTGCTCCGGCATGTTTACAGCGCCGTAGAATCGAATCATGTCCGGCTCGAAGTTATCCAGAAGCTCCGGCATCCAAACACCTATCTTCTTGCTCTTTGAGAATTTCCTTCCGGAGAATTGAAGATACTCGTTGGCCACCACGTTGTACGGCAAGTTTAGATCTCCGTGGGCCATAAGCATGGCGGGCCAGATTATTGTGTGGAAAGGAATGTTATCTTTGCCCAAAAAATAAAAATGTTTTGCCTCTTTTTTCCAGTAATTCTCCCACGATTTCCCATTCCTGCGGGCCCATTCCATGCTCGCGGAGAGATAGCCAATTACTGCGTCGAACCAAACGTATATCCTCTTATCCTCGTAACCTTCCATTGGTATTTCAACGCCCCAGTTTATATCGCGAGTTATGGCCCTGTCCTTCAATCCTGATTTGAGAAATTGATATGTGAATCTCTTAACGTTGTCCCTCCAGAAGTCTTTCTCTTCGATCCAAGAAATTAGGCGATCCTCCAATTTGCTCAACGCAAAGAATATGTGCTTGCTCTTCCTGAATTCCGTAGGTGTGTTGCATATGGCGCACCGCGGCTCTATGAGGTCCTTCGGATCTAAAGTTCTCCCGCAGTTGTCACACTGGTCTCCGTGGGCGTTCTCGTAGCCGCAGTAGGGACAGGTACCAACCACGTAGCGATCCGGAAGGAAGCGATGACATTTGGGGCAATATGGAAGGAGCATCTCCTCCTCGTACAGATACCCGTTCTCTAAGAGTTTCAGGAAGAATTCTTTAACGACTTTTTCGTGATTTTCATGCGAGGTGCGGTAAAACAGATCAAAAGAGATTCCCAGTTTATTCATAACTTCGCTGTTTATCTTATGGTACCTATCCACTATCTCTTGCGGACTCTTTCCCTCCTTCTCGGCGGTTATGGTCACAGGCGTACCATGCTCGTCACTGCCGGATACCATGAGAACATCATTTCCAATCATTCGATTGTACCTTGCGAATATGTCCGCAGGCAAGTAAGCGCCCATGACATGTCCTAAATGAACCACACCGTTTGCGTAGGGCCAAGCAACACCTATAAATATTCTCATAAAGGCAGGTATGCGTTACAATTTTTTTAAATTTTGGGTACTTCCAGAAACGAAAAGCCATTCTCCCAGAGTTACGGAGCTCGTTAGGGGCGTAAAAAGTGCACACGTTGAGGAAAATAAATGCACGTTCCGTTGTGATGAGCATCATGAGTATGTTGTAACTTGGAAGGAGTGAAACTAACAGCAAAAAAGTTTTATTCTATCTCCCAATAACGCTAACGAATGACTTCAGAGTACAGCGAAAAAGTGGAAGAAATTATGACGAATGAGTTAGGACAATTAGGTAAATTCGTGATAAAAAAGCAGTGCATGGACTTGGGAATAGATCCAGATAACATAAAAAAGGAAGATTTGCCAAAGCTGGCCAAAGCTTTGGGAAAGGTCATGATAACATTTGGAGGGGACGAAAAAGCTAAAGAGATAGAGATGAAAATCAGGCGTCTTGCTCACTAATCTTTTTGGGATTCTTATGCTTTGAAAGCAAGACCACACGACTATCTTCCTTCTCATCAATGTAATTATATCCCATCTCTGACGCCAGAGAATTTGCAAAATTCCGTATTTCTTCGTGAGAGGGCATGTTACTTAAATTCAACCTCTCCCTCGAATAACCCACGAACACATACGCCTTTGGCTCTACGAAATCAGGAGAGGCAAGGGAATCGAGCTTCGCGTACTCCTTCACATACTCCATATTCCACCCCTTAACCAAGGTATGCCTTATCACAGTTCTCGTGTCAAGGGAAGGAAGAAGCTCTAAGGTTCTCATCAGCCTTTCCCAGCCGTTCTTTATTAAAGGAACCAGGAGCTTTTTGTAAATTTCTTCATTGGGAGCAGCGAGGGTCACGTACAATTGCGTTGGTAATGGATCAAGATTTTCCAACACCTCCGGCATGGTTCCATTGGTCACTAAGAATGTTGTGAATCCCCTCTTGTGATATTCCTCTATCAATTCCCCCAATCTAGGATAAAGCGTGGGCTCCCCGATCAGCGAGATTGCCACATGCTTTGGATCCATAGCCTCTTCCCATTTCTTTCTGTCCACCCTAGGATCTCCTTTGTACCCCACGATTAATCTCTTCTGCTGCTTTATGCTCTCCTCCACTATGAACTCGGGATCATCTACTTCCTTCAGATAAACTTCGCTGAATCCCTGAAAACGCCAGCAGAACAGGCAGTTCTGAGTGCAATTATTCACGGCGGGGCTCATCTGCAGACATCTATGGGTTTTTATTCCGTAAAATTGCTGCTTGTAGCAAAATCTGTTACGAAGCAAACTCTCGCGAAGCCAGTGACAGAGTTTAACAGCGCTGTGGTTACCGACGATAGCATATCCCTGCTTTTCGAGAATTCGCTTAGTATCCTTATCCATAAATAGAGGCATGTGTGCACTTATTTAAACCTGCCTCTTATACCTTTTGCAAATAACATAGGTTTCTGAGCTGCTGGGCGTGGACGCCTTTGGCTTATGAACCTTGACCAGATCAAACTCCTTCTCCAGCTTTTTCTTGAACCCATGGAGCATATCTCCCTGGAACACCTTGACCACCATGTGCCCTCCGTCCTTGAGAAAAATGCGTGAAATCTCAAAGGCTCTCTCGGCAAGCTCCATAGACCTTGCATGATCCCAAGATTGCACCCCTGATATCTTCGGGGCCATATCCGATATTACAACATCTACCTCATCAACTTTTTCCTTTATTTTACCCACTATGTCCTCGGAGAATATATCCCCGCGAATGAACTCCACGCCCTTCACGTGCATTGGATTCAAATCCACCCCGATTACTCGGCCTTCATCGCCAACTTCTTCTTTGGCGACTTGGCTCCAGCCGCCCGGCGAGGATCCTAAATCGAGAACAACGAAGCCTTTTTTAAAAATATAAAAACGTTGGTTAATTTGGATTAACTTGAAAGCCGCTCTGCTCTTGTATCCCTTTTTCTTTGCAAGGTGATAGTAGTAATCCTTCCTCTTCAATGTGCATTCTCCTCTTCTTCAACGTGCTTCTTGTAGGCTTCCGCGTCCATTAACTCGTTGAGCTCGTCGGGATTTTCGATTTCGATCTCCACGAGCCAATTCTCATAAGGATCTTCGTTGAGAAGTTCGGGCTGGTCAACCACATCGTTGTTCACGGCCACTATTTTGCCGGAGAGGGGCATGTATATGTCGCTGGCGCTCTTCACGGATTCGACCACCGCGAAAGAATCGCCCTTGTTGAAATGCTCTCCCTCTTCGGGAAGCTCCACATAAACTATATCGTTTAGCTGCTCCTGCGCGTAATATGTGATGCCAACCTTCGCCTTATTTCCATCGACCCTGACCCACTCGTGGGTTTTCGTGTATTTCAAATCCTTCGGATACATATGAATCACCTACGGGGTGAAAAGAATTGAACGATAAAAATCTTTGCTCTTCTGAGAGGGAACATTGATATTCCTGCAATCCATTCCCCATAAGAAGGTGATAAAAATGCCTTCCAAAAATTACAAAGCTATGAGCGTGGAAGACACGCTTAAGGATTTAAAAACATCACTAAGCACGGGGCTCAGCGAGGATGAAGCGAAAAAGAGGCTGGAAAAATACGGATATAACGAGATACCTGAGAAGAAAAAGAGCCCAATTTTAAAATTCCTGTCTTATTTCTGGGGTCCAATCCCGTGGATGATCGAAATTGCCGCAATTCTGTCAATAGCAGTGCGACACTGGGAAGATTTTTGGATTATTTTCTCACTTCTCATCCTCAATGCCGTTGTGGGATTCTGGGAGGAGAAAAAAGCGGAGGATGTAATAGCATTCCTCCAGAATAAAATGGCGGTCCGAGCTCGGGTGCTTCGCGACGGAAAGTGGAAAGTCATTCCGGGCAAAGAGGTTGTGCCAGGAGACATAGTGAGGATAAGAATGGGAGACATAGTTCCTGCAGACATCAAGCTCATAGATGGTGATTTTCTAAGCGTGGACCAATCCGCCTTGACGGGCGAATCTCTCCTTGTGAGCAAAAAAGTGGGTGAGATAATTTTCTCGGGTTCGATAGTTAAGAAGGGAGAGATGACCGGCGTGGTCGTTGCCACCGGACTACACACATATTTTGGAAAGACCGTAAAATTGGTTGAGGAAGCGCATACAGTGAGTTCATTCCAGAAGATGATTCTGAAGGTGGGCAACTATTTAATCATTTTAGCGCTCATTCTCGTATCTGCGGTGTTCTTTGTGGCCATATACCGCCATGAGAGTCTTTTAGAGACTTTGAGATTCAGCCTGGTGCTCACCGTCGCCGCCATACCTGCGGCTCTACCTGCGGTGCTCTCGGTGACCATGGCAGTGGGCGCTTACAATTTAGCGAAGAAGAAGGCAATAGTCAGAAAATTGACTGCCATTGACGAACTTGCTGGCGTGGACATACTCTGCTCGGATAAGACCGGTACACTTACTCAGAACAAGCTCACTCCCGGAACCCCTGTAAGCTTCGGAGAATTTGAAAGGGAAGATGTGATTTTATACGGAGCACTCGCGTCCAGAGAAGAAGACAACGACCCGATAGATATAGCAATCCTCAACTCATTAGAGAAATACGGAGTGAAGGACGAATTTAAGAAGTACAAACAGGTTAGCTTCGTGCCATTCGATCCGATAAGAAAGAGAACGGAAGCGGAGATAGAAAATGGAAAGAGATTTCGCGTATCTAAGGGAGCTCCGCAGGTAATTTTGAGCATGTGCAGGATAAGCGAAGAAGATAGAAAAAAAGCGGAGAACATGGTTGAAGGGTACGCAAAGCACGGCTATAGAACATTGGGCGTCGCAATAAAAGAGGAAGATTGGAAATTCGTCGGATTGATTCCTCTCTTCGATCCTCCTCGCAACGATGCACCTCGAGCAATAAAGGCAATAAAGCTCATGGGTGTTAAAGTAAAGATGATCACGGGAGACCATGGATCCATTGCGAAACACATCGGAGAGATGCTGGGCATAGGAAACAGGGTAGTGTCAATGAGCGAGTTAGAAGATATGAGAAAAAGAGGAAGAGAAATCGCGACGATAGTGGAAGAATCAGATATATTTGCAGAAGTGTTCCCGGAGCACAAGTACGAAATTGTGGAATCGCTCCAGAAGAAAGGACATTTGGTAGCAATGACCGGCGACGGTGTGAACGACGCCCCCGCATTGAAGAAGGCGGATTGCGGAATTGCAGTTAGCGGAGCCACTGATGCAGCGAGAGCCGCGGCAGCCGTTGCACTTCTTGAGCCGGGGCTTACTGTTATTGCGGACGCAATCAAAGAAGCAAGAAAGATATTTGCCAGAATGGAGAGCTATGTGGTTTACCGCATAACCGAGACTATAAGAGTGCTCTTCTTTATAACCCTCTCAATTATGATCTTCAATTTCTACCCTATCACCGCGTTGATGATCGTTCTCATAGCCCTTCTAAACGATGTTCCTATTTTAGCAATTGCTTACGATAACGTCAACGTTCACGACAAACCTGTGAAATGGAACATGCACAAAGTATTGGTGCTTTCAAGCATTTTAGGCATAGGTGGAGTAATAAGCTCGTTCTTCCTTTTCTACATAGCCAAGGACATTTTAATGCTTAGCTACGCTGCCATTCAGACATTCGTGTTCCTGAAGCTTGCGGTGGCGGGGCACCTCACCATATTCGTAACCAGAAGCGAAAAATTCCTTTGGAGCAAGCCTCGGCCCAGTGGATTGCTTTTCTGGTCCGCGGTGGTAACGAAGATAATCGCAACCCTGATAGCGGGATTCGGATTCTTGGTGGCTCCAATAAGCTGGTGGCTCATCGCTCTGGTGTGGGGTTACGCTATGGTGTGGATGTTCGTACTTGATCAAATCAAGGCATGGACCATCAAAGAAATGAAATCCATATACTAATTTTTTTAATTTTTGGATGTGTAAAAACACATATACAACTTCCGCATATCTTATAATGTGAAAAAAAGCTTCGTGGACAGGGAAAGGGAACTGAATCGCATTTATTCCAATTTCGAAAGGACAAAAAGGGGCGAGGGCCGAGTGGTTCTCTTGGAAGGCCCTGCGGGGATTGGAAAAAGTGCAATAACGGAAAAATTCAAATCAGAAGTAAGCGGCGTGGAAATCCTTGATTCTCGGGCCACAGTGGACATGAAATTCTCCCCGTATTACCTGTTCAAAGAGGCCCTGAAGGATTACGGAGATTTGAAAAGCATAAAGACCGAGCAGGAAAGGAGAAAAATCAAAGATATCAGTGAAGACTTAGTTGTGAGACCGAGAATGGTGTTCGTGGACGAGATAGAGAACGGCGCAGGGTACATGATTTTTCAGGAGATGAGAAAGGAAATCGAAGGGCTTTGCCTAACGGTTAGAATGCCCGAAAGCAAGGATGGGCTATGGCTCACTGAGACAAAGACTGAGAAGAAGAAGGTGAACCCCAGCAATCTGGAGTTCGAAGTTATTCCCCAAATATACGATTTTTTGGAAGGCGACGAGGAGAAGGTTGTGTACATAGACAATATCAACTATCTAATTTACCTCAACGGCATAGATCGCGTGGTGGAATTTTTACACACCCTATACTCAATGAGCGGGGGGAAGCACGGGGTGGTGATTTCGGGAAGGTCAGAGCATCTTACCGAGGAGGAGAAGAGCAAGCTATTTTCATGTTTCGACGAAATTCTATCATTCGAAATAACCAAAGAGAGAAAGAAACCCTCTCTTATTTTAGTGAGTTCCATCGAAGACGTTAGCGCCAGAAAGAAAGTTGTGTTCTCATCGAAGATAGGTGAGGGAGATTACACCATAGGAGAAGCACCTTTGAATCCGCACCGCTTAGATTTTGAAATCTTCGAAACCATATCCAGAGAGATGGAGAATGGAAACAACGTGGTTTTAGATTGCATCCCCTACTTAGTGCATTACAACGGAATCCGCAAGATATACACCTGGATGAAGGCAGTAGCGGATTTCGCAGACAAGAATAACGTGAAAGTTTACGTGGTTACCAAATCCCTAAATGATGTATACGTGGATATGCTGAAAGAACTCGCGGATGAGTCAAAAATAATGAAACACATGAAATATGAAGAAGTCAAAGAAGTGAACGCAATAAAGTTCTACGATTCAATTTTGGGGTTCCTGGATTATAACTCCAAGAAAAAGCCCATCGTGATGATCCTCGAGGATCTGCAGTGGGCAGATAAAAGCTCTCTGGAGCTGTTCAGATATCTGGCGAGAAACATATCAAAAAGCAGAATATTCATACTTGCTACATACCGAGGGGAAGATATAGTATGCGATGAGGAAACCGCGGAGATAATGGAGGACATTCAATCACTGGAGAACGTGGATCTCATCAGGATTCGAGGGCTCAGCAGGGAGAACCTTGCAAAGCTTTTGATGGAAAAAGACCCGTATCTCAAGGAGGAAAAAATCGAAAAGATATACGAGAAAAGCGAGGGAAATCCCCTTCTGGCTCTTTCTATCTTAGAGCATTTCAGCAAGGGGGGTATGCAGGTTCCAGAGACTATAAGGGAGAGCGTAGAGATGCAATTGGAGTCTTTAGACGATAGAACTCTAAATTTTCTATGGGTGCTCTCGGCCATAGGTGAGTACGCACCTCTGGACGTGGTAAAATCCATATACCCCAAGTGGAAAGAGAGATTGAAAAAGGTCGATGGGAAATTCGTTGAATACAAAGAAGAAGGGATAAGGTTCAAATACAGCATATACCGAGAAATCATATACAAGAGCGCATCGAAAGATGTGCGCGTGGATATCCACCGTAAATTGGGGGAGATTTACGAGAAGAGGAACATAGTGGAGGCGGCGAAGCATT
Organism: DHVE2 group archaeon; assembly: GCA_015523125.1. GTDB lineage: Archaea > Thermoplasmatota > Thermoplasmata > Thermoplasmatales > Aciduliprofundaceae > JAADDK01. Next base: position 64,035 of record WAKX01000014.1, read on the forward strand.
ATTACATTGCAAAGGATTTGAAAGCATTAAACCTATTGAAAAAGGCCGCCGACGAGAGCCTGAAAAATTTGGCACTCAGAGACACCGTGGATTATTACAAAATGGCACTCACAATAGCGAAGAAATACAGGTTGCAAAACGAAATAATCGACATCTACAAGAGGTTGGGAGACCTATACATGATCTCGGGCGAATACCAGAAAGCCATAGATAATTACGAGAATTCCCTGAATTCCGGCAATCCTAAAAGTGTAGCCGTGGGCATAAAAATTGGAGAATGCTACGAGAGACTCGGTTTTTACGACAAGGCCCTTTTGATATTCTCCCAGTACAAAGATAAAGCAAAAGGAATAGAAAAGGGGATTATTGCTGGTAAAATAGGGATTGTGAAATGGCATTTAGGGGATTTTGATGAAGCAAAGCAGTATTTGGAGGAATATCTCAAAATGGCGAAAAAATACAAAAGCGCCGAGGATGAGGCGGAAGCATACAGAAATCTCGCGATCATCTATTACTATTTCTCCAAGTACGACGTAGCCATCGAGCATGCCAAAAAAGCGCTAGATAAGGCAATAGAATCCGGGAAATACGACCTAATCGCAAACGCTTACAACGTTATAGGCGTGATTTACAACAGGCAGAACTTGATGGACGATGCACTGGAGTACTTCAAAAAATATCTGGAAATAGCGGAGAAAATAGGAAATTACGACTACATATCCAAGGCGTACAACAATCTCGCAATCATATACGACTACAAGGGAGATTACGAGAAAGCGAAAAACTACTATCTCCTATCGCTGGAGATGAATTACAAGTTAGGAAACAAGAGGGACCTGGCCATCTCGTACAATAACTTGGCTGTTGTGGAGAGCGAGAACGGAGATTCCATGCAGGCCATTGAGTACCTCAAAAAAAGCTACAAATATGCGGAGGAAGTAGGAGATACGTACAACATGTGCAGCTCGTACATAAATCTAGGCTCATTCTACCTCTCAGTGAGGTATTATACTGAGGCTAAAAGAAGTTTCAACCATGCGCTAAGTATAGCCAAGAGCGAGGGCTACCTTCCGGAAATAGTCAACATATACTCATATCTGGCAATAGTGGACATGGAAAAGGGAGACATGAAAAGCGCAGAAAAGAACCTGAACCTTGCAGAGAAGGCTCTGGAGAGTACCGAGGACATATACGCGGACATGATGGTGAGGGACACAAAAATCGAATACTTCATAAATATCGGAAAGATAGACGATGCGGAAAACCTGCTGGAAGAAGCCATCAAAATTGCGGAAAAAATCAGCGATGAAGAAGAACTCGCGTTTTTGGACGCTTATCGCGCCAGATTGAGATGTGCCCGGAAGGATTACAACAACGCAATAATATACTTCGAGAGAGTAATCGATTATTTCAAGAAGAAGAACAAAAAGAAGTGGATTGCAAACTACTACGTAAGATACGCGGAATGCCTCCAGAACTTCAATAAGGAGGAGGCGAGAAAATACTACCAGTACGCATACACTCTCTATAAAAGCTTAAACAATCAGAGATGGGCAGCCGAGATTGAAGAGAGATTGAAAAAATTGTGAGGGTTCGTTATGAAAATCGCGCTAACTGGCACACCTGGCACGGGAAAAACGAGCGTTGCGAAAATTCTGAAGGAAAAATACAGGGTAGTCAGTCTAAACGATTTTAAAGACCTGCGCCTATATTACGATGAACCCCGGGACACGTATGTGGTGGACATCGAAAAAATGAAAAAAGAAGTTGATAAGATTGAGGATAAAGAACCGGTGATAATAGAGGGACATTACTCCCAAGACATGAACGTGGACCTCGTGATAGTGCTCCGTTGTCATCCCGACGAGCTGAAAAATAGACTGAAAAAGAGGGGATACGGAGAGATGAAAATAATGGAAAACGTGGAGGCAGAGGCAATGGATATAATAACCGAAGAATGCCTCTCCAAATTTCCGGATGAGAAGGTGTACGAAATAGACACCACATCCAGAACTCCGGAGGAAACAGCCGATGCTGTTGAAAAAATTATTAGAGGAGAAGGAAAAGAATTCCATAAGAGAATAAGCTACTTGGAGGAGATTCTAAAATGGTACTGAACAAATACCGCGGGAACGTTGATTCGGTGCTAACCGCAATATCCAAGCCATTCGTGAAGATGAATCCGAACACAATCACAGCCATTTCCCTATTAATCGCCCTTCTAGCGGGGCTCTCATACTACTTCGATTTTCTACTCCTCTCCTTCGTTTTCATTCTTTTCTCTGCGATGCTGGACGCAATCGACGGCAAGGTTGCCCGATTGAGAAAAATCGCATCAAAAAAGGGAGACTTTTTAGATCACGCAATTGACAGATTTGCGGATACATTCATTCTTTTAGGCGTGATGTTTAGCCAATACGCAACTCTCTGGATAGGGGTGTTCGCCTTGGTAAGCGTTTATCTGACCAGCTACTTGGGAACTCAGGCGCAGGCAATCGGGCTGAAAAGAATATACGGAGGAATACTGGGCCGCGCGGACCGTCTCGTGATTCTCATGCTCTTACCAATAGTGCAGTTCTTCTGGTGGGGTTATTACTTCTCCGTGACGGACTGGGTTCTAATTTTATTCGCAGTATTAGGAGGAATCACTGTGGTTCAGCGCTTTGCGGCGATTTGGCGCGCGCTTTCTTAGCTCCTTCCTTCTTTATTTTGTAATATAGCAATGGATGAGTCATCCATGGTTTGAAGCAAAGCTTGTCCTTGGCCACATCTCTAACACAGAGGCCGTAGGCCCGCAGGGTTGCGCATTTGGGCACCTTATATTCTTTTCCCGATATCTCGCCGGTTATGTGGCGAATCTGATAAAGGGTCAGATCTTTTCTGAAATCCGGGACGGTGGCGAATATGTTGAGAATCTCGTCGTTGCTCATTCCAATCTGATGCAAAAATGCCACCATGGAAAAGCGGGCTTCGTGGGACACGTTCACCCCTTCCTTTATCTTGGCGATTATGTTCTTCATGCAGGGAGGAAACGCATTTATATCCACTTCCCCCAGATCCAAACGAGAATATGAGGAAACGTACTCGTCCTTCAAATTCCGTAGTTCTTCCAATTCATTTTTTAAGTACTTCTCCAGAATTTTCCTTTTATCTTCCTGATTTTCCACATCCTCAACGAATTTCTCCACGAAGGCTTCTCGGAGAATCTTTATGAATTTATCCCGCGGAAGAGGGAGCCAGCCTCCCTTGAGTCTCTGGCGCACGAGGCGAAAATCGTCGGTGCTGAAATTTTTCGCATACTTGATGAAATCGATGAAATAAACCTCGTACTCCTCTTTATTTTTTCTAAATTTTATACCCAGTGATTTCGCCACTAACTCGATGTCCTCCGGCACATCCTCCAGATTCCTCTCCAAACGGTCTCTCTCGATGTTCGCAAAGCGCCTAGTTACCAACGGGTCATCCAAAGCGATGAGATACATTTTGGCCACGATGAACGAGAGAAAAATAGTTTTGAGGGCAAAATCTCCTCGAGGCGTGGGAAAATCCACTTTCTCTCCGGTCAAAGAAGAACGAACTCGTGAATAACCCAAATTTCGCGCGTCTTCAAATTCATCGGAATTCAACAATGAATCGAGGGATATGTCCTTCAAGTATTCTCTTGCCTCGGGGATAAAAGGGTATCTGGCGATTTTGCGGAGATTCATTCAGGGCCGGGACCGGGATTTGAACCCGGGTCAGGGGATTGCCGCAACCCCTTTCTTTCCAGCTGAAGCCGCTTTCTTCCTAAGAAAGGGGCCCCCACAGTCCCCCAGGATAGCCCCTACCCTATCCCGGCCATGCGTGTGGGAAATGGCAAATCATACATAAATGTTTTTTCTCAATTCAGCTTCACCCGCTCCACCTGCAATCGATCCCATGTGGGATACTCTTCGACCTCGTACGCTTCCCACGGGAGCTCTAAAGCTATTTCTTCGAGTATGTACGGAGAGATTTCCACTCTATTTCTCTCTCTGTTTATCCCCATCAAATTCTCCGGCACCTGAAAATTCTCCCTGAGATATCGGTAAATTTCCTCTAAATTATCTCCAAGAATTACTCCTAAAATCAGAGTGGCATCGTCGGTGAGCTCCTCGTACTCCTTCTTAATATTTTTTCCTCTCCGCATTAATCGGCGACGCATCTGAACCCCATCCTTGAAAGAAGAGGAGCAATAATGAACAATGATGTCCCAATCCATGTCCACAATTCTGTAAGCGACTTCTTCGCTGCCCTTAACCGCCGAGGACACATCGTTTTTCGGCTCGTAGCCTCTCTCATTCAATTCGCGGTAGTTCGTCTCCGAGAATTCGAGTTCGTTTAGATTCACAAACACACCTTTCTCGTTTGCGAATTTTACCAATTCCACCAGCTCTTTTTCCATATCTGGAAGAACGGGAACTTCGATGCCCACACTCATACCAGATTCGAGAGACCAGTCTATCCTCTTCTCGTATATGCTTCCCGGCATTTTCGTCCAGAGCTGCGGCGGGGGATGAAATCGGATTTCGTCGAGGCCAGCATTCGCTAATTTCTCTATCTTCTCCTTGCTTCCGGATGCTGTGTAGAGATGAATGTGATGCTCTTCCCCAAAATTATCCTTGAGGAGATGGATATAGTGCACCACGCGATCCACCATCTCCATGGGGTCTCCCCCCGTAATTCCAGTGCCCTTGGCTTCGATGAGCCTTGCCTCCAGAAGAATATCTTCATCGCTGTGCACGGGCATCTCGTCCGCAAAAATCACGTCTCGATTCATCTTCTCCCTGCTCAGTGGGCAGTAAAAGCACCCCGCATGGCATATTCCCGTTACGAAGAGAACCATTTTGGCGCCTTCTTCGCATAGCTTGCAGCCTTCCACCACCGGTTTGTTTGTGGCAGAACCGTTGGGCAGGATTATCATGATTCCACCCAATAAGTGCTCGTATTTAAATTCTCTCAGAATTGGGCACGCTTAAAATGACTGAAATGAAAAGTTTAAATACGAAAAACGTAATCATCTTCACGAAAGGTGATAACATGAGCGGACCAAAATGCGGATTAATTGACAGGTGGAAGTCCTTTGATAAGAATCTTCTGCCGGTGGATGATTTGGATCTCTCAATTCTCTGCGCCCTCAGGGAGAATGCAAGAATATCTAACTTAGAACTCGCAAAACTGCTTGGGGTAAGCGAGGCAACCGTTAGAAGAAGGATAAAAATGCTGGAAGAGAAGGGAATAATCGGAGGTTATTCCGCCCTGATTAATTGCTATGCAATAGAGAACAGCATAAAGGCCTTCGTTTATCTCAAAGTGGATAAGAGGTACATCGACAAAATTGCGGAAGAACTAATGAAGGAAAATCGCCTAATAACGTTGTACAGAATTCTCGGCGATTACGATTTGCTATGCGAGTGCCTGTTCCTAAGCATGAGAGAGCTCCAGGAATTCGAAGATAAAAAGCTTAAAAGGAATGAAATTCTGTCCACTGTGACCCACGTGGTTTCCAAGGCGTATAAGAAATGCGAGTGGGTCGGAATATGATGCGAAAGGATTAAGAATTTCAAACATATCATCGGACAATGAAATTAGCCGCCGTCATGGTGTTCATCATACTGGCATCTTACGTTAATTCACCCGCTCATGTGCCAAATTTCGATAATTTTCACACACCCGTGCTGAAGCCGGGGGAGAGTGGGATATTCAACTTTACCATAGAAAACAGATACGTGAACCCAATGCACCACGTTGTTTTGGAAATCGGAATATACGAATGGGCCACCGAGCAGGATCACGCCATGATAGAGAAAGTTGCAAATCATCCGGTAATTCAGGAAAGCGGCAAGGTTAATTACACCATGGAGATTGGCACCATATATCCGGGAGTGAATTGGACCGTGGAATTCCACATCCAAACCTACGGGGGAACTCCCGACGGAGTTTATTTCGTTCGATTCCACATCTCATTCGAGTACAACTCCTCCAATTACATGATGTGGTCCCGGGGCTATTTCTCTAATGAAGTCTGGGACAACGCAACCCAGAATCATACTTTGAACTTGGAGTATCTCTCGCAGGCGCTCGGGAAACCCGTGGACGGCATAGTGCCCGACTCTTCATTCAGCGTGAAAAGCGACCTCACATGGATTCTCTACGTTCTTATAGGCATAACAGCGGCGGTTGGATTCCTGGCGCTCTACACTTATTTGAAAGAGGAGCAGATTTCCAATCCCGCGGACGAGAAATACTACGAACTGAAAGGGAAATACAAAGAGTTAGAGAGAAAACTCAAAAAGAAGAAAAATCAGAAGCCGTAATTCAGGCGATCCGCTAAAGATTCAGGAAGACCTGCATCTATTGTTTTTCTCTGAACCTCGGCGATATCGTATTCAACCCGTCTTATCTCGAATTCCCACTTCTTAAGGTCAATGAGTGCGTAGGAAGCTTTTGGATTTCCGTCCCGGGGCTGTCCCACCGCTCCCGGATTTATTATGGCCTTATCTCCGTAATCCACTATAACGGGGATATGAGTGTGACCGAGAATAAGAACGTCCGCATCATCGTATTTTAGGAGATCCTCATCCAAATTCGTGGGCATGAGGTAAAAATCCTCGTCGAAAGGTGCGCCGTGATGGAGCGCCACCCTTTTTTTGTGAATTGTTAGGAGCATATTATCACGTAGACTCGCGAGGTACTGCAAATTATCGTATTTAATATGTTCTATTGTCCATTCCACCGCCTTCTTAGCGCTTGGATTGAAGTTGAAATGATCCTTCTTCACAACGGCCCTGTCATGGTTACCACGGATGCACCATGCCTTCATCTTTTTTATCTCCTCTACCACTTCATTAGGATAAGGGTAATAACCCACAAGGTCGCCGGCGCAGAGCACCGCTTCAACTTTGGGCATATCCCTCTTCACAGCCAGAAGTGCGGGTAAATTCCCATGTACATCAGAGATTACCGCCATCATTGTTCTTCCGCTCCTTCGAGAATTTTTTTATCATCTCAATATCATCTCCTTCGCGGCTCCAGAATCTTCTAACAGTGGTATACACACCTCCTCGATTGTTCACGAAAAGCTCGATTAAAATCCATCGTGGTTCTACGACCTTTTTGAAATCCTCCAAGATTTTGTTCGCTAAATTTTCATGCAGAATTCCTACATTTCTGAAAGATACAAAATACATTTTTAATGATTTTAGCTCCGGCAATTTTTCCTCGGGCTCGTAAACCAAGCGAACAGTGTAAAAATCAGGCAGGCCGGTCATGGGGCAAACAGCCGTCAATTCGGGGTACTCGTACTCAATTACAGTATGCGAATCTGGATACTCAAATTTCACAGTCTCGAATAGCATAAGATGCAGTAATAGGCAGTGGTTTAATTAATTTTCCGTCAATCCATGCGCTGAGCCACAACCATATTTCTCTTGAAAAGACATCTGAGGGTGAGGATTATGTTAATAGTCCACATAAGAATCAAAATGAAGTAGAGCACCAAGAGAAAATCCTCAATACTTCTGTACTTCAAGAACGAGTTGAATAGAAAAGCCCCAATTAGAAATTGCCCGAGAGGAAAGGTAAATGACCACCATGCCGTCTTGTACGGTACTTTCATTTTGTCGAGATAATAAATGGTCACCATGAGCGCCATGAAAAACCACCAAACGCCGATTCCGAAGAAGAGAAGAGAGAAGAAAATTGACACCCCATCGAGCCCTGGGAAGAAATAGTAGTACGAGAGCAAAGAGGTAAGCGACGCTCCTATTGGTCCTAAATTTATCCAGAAAAGCGCAATGCGATTCTTGTGCAAAGGTTCATGGAGGATGAAGCGGTAAATCCAAATGGAAAACAGGGAAATATAGAGAAAAAATCCAGCTCCGAATGAGAAATCAAAGAGGAATAGAGCGAGGTCGCGAAGATGCTCGATTTCCACAACCAACGTGCCAGTCCCGGGCACCAAGAGCAAACCGGTGGCACCTAAGAACCATGAGGGGTTGATATGCTCAATGGTTATATGCTTCCCCATGAACGTGATGAACATTATGAGCATCTCAATCACTATTACCGCTATGGCCCCAGAGAACCAGAAAAATATATAGAACGGGAGAATAAGATTAACTATTGAAAAATTCGTGGAGAGGGAGAGCATGGCTACGCCGAAGGTAACGTAGAAATTTGCCTTTATCGGATTTTTGAAATCTTCCTTTACCTCATTCCAAAAAAACGCCAGTTTCCCGATGAAAGGCACCAAGATTATGAAGAAGAAAACGAAGTTCAGGAATGCCATTACGCTGGCGAAATCCATGAGAAAAGATAAAGAGTACTTCGCTCCAATCATATAGGTGGCCGTGGTAAACACACCCGTACCCATTACCAGCGCAAACCACGAAGATGAGAATGTCCTCACAAAATCCCTGAATGTGTCCACATTTGCATAATTGTGTTTCAATATTTAACCTATTTCCCTGAGAAAGATTAATGCGCGATGATGCAATCCCCCACCTATGAAAGCAATAAAGGCAAACCTCCTTTATGATGGCACCGGCGCAAAGGCGCGGAAAAATGTGTACATTCTTTTCGATGGAGAAAAAATCGTGGATATTTCTAAGGATAGAAAAGGTGCCGAAGTCATGGACGAGGGAATTGTCACTCCGGGATTTTTGGATCCACATTGCCACATAGGCATGGCGCGGAGCGGCGAGCCGTATCAAGAAGACGAAACCAACGAGGAGATGAACGCAATTTACCCTTTGGTGAACGCGATTCACTCGGTGTACATGGACGATCCGGCGTTTAGAGAGAGCGTGGAATTCGGAGTTTTATACTCGCATATCATGCCGGGGAGCGGAAATATTATCGGAGGGAGAACCGCACTAATAAGAAATTTCGCCCGGGACATAGGGGATGCGTTCATCGAAAATATAGGAATAAAGGCAGCCTTGGGTTATAATCCCCGCAGTACTACATCTTGGAAGGGAACAAGACCCAGCACTAGGATGGGCGCAATCGCCATGCTCCGCGAGGAACTGCTCAAGGCGAAGAAGACAAAGGCGCTTTTGAAGAAAAAGAAAAAAATAAGGGAAGAAGTGGAACCTCTCACCGAAATATTCATCGACATCCTCGATAAGAAATTGCCGCTCATGGTACACGTACACAAGGAAGACGACATAATCACCCTGATGAACTTAGTGGACGAATTCGGAATTCGGGCCGTGATTAATCACGGGTGCGACGTGCATTCCCCAGAACTCTGGGAAAAAGTCAAGAAGAGAAAAATGGATGTGATTTACGGGCCAGTGGATTCTTTCTCATACAAGGTGGAATTGAAGAACGAGAGCTGGAGGAATATAAGGTACATAGTGGAATCCGGACTGAAATTCTCGGTTATGAGCGACCATCCCGTTGTTTTGCAGAGAAATTTGCCATTGCAGTTGAGATTCTTCCGCCGCTTCGGAATGAGCAAGGAAGAAGCCATAGCGCTCATCTCGGGCAACGCCGCGGACATCATAGGCGCGAAGAACATTGGCAAGATGATGAAAGGTTATCTCGCCTCCTTGGTGGTCTGGAACGGGGACCCGTTCAGCCTGGATTCTTACCCCGTGCACGTGATCGGCGAGGGCCAAACGGTGTACGAGGAATAATCTCCTTATTTTTTCTTGAAAAACATCACGTACTCGTGCTTGAAAATATAATATCCATCTTTGAGAGCGCGGTATCTCCACAGCGAGTATTTTCCCCTCTTTCCTCTATTTTCCTCGATATTCTTAACAACTATGCTCTTTAACACGTAGCCATTTCGAATCACGCGGTCCATGGTGTAGAATCCCAGCGGAATCCACTCTCCCCGGGAGTATTTATCCCCTATGACCAGAACTAAATACCGGCCAGAATCCAAATGAGCTCCCGCAAGTTTTACAATTTTTTCAAATGAGTTTAAGAATTCTTCCACGCTGGCCGCGTTGGAGAGGTCGCCTTTAATCTCGGAGAATTTAATTATGTCCCAGTAAGGCGGGTGCATTATTAGAAGCTGGAAATTGCCTAAATCTTCATACGTTTCTTCTTTGGAGGAATCTCCCACAATCACTTTCGTTTCAACGCCATAAGGATTTTCCTCATTGGAAATAAGATCCTCTGCCTTCTTCGCAATCTCTCGATTTATTTCGATCCCCACAGCATTTCTCCCCAATCTGCGGGCTTCTATGAGGGTCGTGCCCAAACCGGCGAAGGTATCGAGGACTCTCTCCCCTTTCTTTGTGAACCTTAGCATGGCCTGCCTAGGAATTTGCGGAATGAAATTGCCATGATATTCTGGGGTGTGCATACCAGAATTATCCCTAGCTGGAAAAATCCACAGGGAATCGGTTATAATTTCATCGTATTCCTTCCACCTTTTCATATCGATATCGTTGATCTTCACAAAAAAGAGAATGGAAAAAAGGTTAAAAAATTTTGGAATTATCTCTTCCTTCTGAAATACACCGCAAGAATACCAAACGCAATGAAAATCGCGAACCACTGCGATATCTCCGGCACTGCCTGAAGGGTTATGTCTATCTCCGTGCTCGCAGCCAACGTTCCACTGTTCGAACCACTGCCCTGCGAACTGGTGGCATCAACGTTCACATTGTCTCCGTTTATTCCGTTGTACGTATATACATCGTATCTTCCTGATGAATCGGTTGTTACCTTGTAGGATATTCCCAAGGTGGTATCGTTGACCCATACGGTTGCGCCGCTTATTGGATTTCCGCTGGAATCCTTCACATACCCGTATATATGATACTGGGGTATCCCCGCCTTCACCTGTATGTCGTCGAAGTAGAAGCCGGGGTAATTGTGCGTGTACTCATCGCTCTCAAAGTAGAAAATAAAGCGCACTTTGTGACCCAGTAAATTTTTATTTACATTTGGGTCGTTTATAGCAGAGGTATTAAATGTTTTAAGTACCCATCCACTGGAGGATCCACCGAATATATAGGTATTGTTTAATCCTTGATCAGAGGCACATATTCCGTCATACTGACTTGCATTATTATTGGGATCCAAAAGCCACCACGTAGTACCAGAATCGTTTTCAAATGCCATGGTAACACCATCCCACATTCCACTACTATCCTCTTCAAGATCGTACCATGCATAGAAAGATAGAGTAACCCATGATGCATTTTTGAGATCGACCCACGGAGTCATTAGCGCTTGCACCTGTTCATCAACTCCGTAATCACCGTTGAGAACGGTACCTATTAAATCAGAACCGGAATGTGCGCTGGATGGTCCAACGTTGGAAGGCGAGCCCCACTGCCAAATGCTGGGCTCGGAATTGTGTGAGGAATAATTCCACGCGTCTACCTGCCAATTATATAGCACATTGGGATTATCCGTCGTTTCTAAGTCATTTGTTCCCGTCAATGTGAAATTGTATATGCTGCTCCACGCGGTGTTGGTGCCATCATCCATGTAGATTCTGAAATAATAAGTCACATCAGGAGTTAAATTCTGGATAGCAATCTCGTGCTGCGTGCTCGCGGTGGATTCTTCAGGGGTTTGCATATCCATGTGATTCGGGCCAATTCCGTACTCCACGTAAGACTTAACGGCTTCGTTGGTGGTGTAGTTTATCACCGCTTCCAGATGAGAATAAATCTTTATCGAAGTTATTGAAATTGTGGATACTGTCGTAGTTGTGGTGACGCTATCGCTCTTGCTGCTGTCTCCCTCGCTAACAGCTGTGACGGTAACGTCCTGAGAATCTCCGTTATTCGCATTGCTGGGCGCGGTGACCGTTAGGGTAACAGTTGTGCTCGCCCCCGCGTTGAGAGTTACCTTGTTTGATGAAAGCGTCGCAGTCCATCCATTGCTGGTAGAACTCGTGCTCAAATCGAATGTGTCCTGAAGCGTACCCGTATTTTCTACCGTTATTGTATAATCCACACTTCCGCCCGGCTGCACCGTCTTGCTGGATGAATCAACGCTAAGTTGCACACCATAACCATTAACCGTCACGGTGGTGGATGCGGAATTATTATCCTCGTTCTTCTCGGCGATTTTGTTGTCGGGGTCTGCATAAGCTATTAGGGTGTGTGTGCCAGTATGACCCGTAGTATCCCAGGAAATTTGAACATTTGCGCTGCTTCCAGATGCAAGCGCGCCCACGCTAACGTTGCCAATATGCGTGCCAGAAGATACTGAATCGTAGTAGAACCCAACGTAAACATTGTTCGCATCTACATCTCCCACATTTTTAACCGTTGCATATATTGTTATGCTCTGGCCCTCATTCACATTTGAAGACGAAGTAGATATTGAAGTTATAGTGAGATCAGGAGCATTGGATGGGTTAATTTTCAGCGTAAGATGTATGTAATTTGTAAGGTTTCCCCAGTGTCCGTTGTTGTGATTATAGGAATAGGCAGTCAGATTCAAATCATAGGTGCCTGCGGGGGTAGAAGCTTGAGTTGCCACATTCAGAGTAAAACTCGCGGAAGAGCCATTTCCTGACGGGAGAACATATTCAACCGAGGAACTGGCGCTAGAACCAGATGGAAGTCCGCTAACGGTGAAATGCCCAACCTCACAGGTCCACATGTATGGGAAGGAAACATCGATGGTGTACGAGGCGGTCTGTCCCGCGGTCACGGTGGCAGATGTTGCGGAAGCGCTTAACGAGAAGCCAATATCATGGACGAGTTCCCAAGCATTGGGCACTCCCCATCCTGTTGCCAGATCCCAGCCAGTACGTGCATCGTATGCAGTTTCCCCGTTGTGATATCCGCTGGGAGTCTCCGTGACATCGAAGAATGGCGGCGAAGAGGAATATTTATTGTTATTGTAGAAATCGTTGCCTAACTGGTAAATAGTGGGGAGGAAATACCCGAAACCATGATTTGATACTCCGTAAGTAACTCCAACATATGCAGCCATCTCGGCCACCATGCCCGCCGTAACAGGACACGCAACCGATGTGCCGCCTATACCACTCCATTTATTATTTCCACTTCCATCGCTCAGATATACAAGAGTATTCTCTGCCATGGCCGCAATGTCCGCCGTGGCCCTTCCATGCTTTCCCGTCGTGCCAATAATTGAATCCACATAATCTTTCTGGAACCATGGTTCCGGATATGCGGAACTCACGCCGCTCTGGGTACCCCAATCGTCGTTGGAACCGCCAGGACCTTGTCCATTTGCCCCAGAACCATCATCGTACCACACATGCTCATCGTTTCTTGGATTTGCTATGTTGGTATTGTAACCCATGGTAGCCTCATCGTTAATAGATGTGATATCGTACCCGTTGGGCACAGGCGACGTGCCACCCACAGCGATGATCCCATAAGAACTCTGAGCATCTATGGATGGATAACTTGGGGAATCGGTATCTCCATCATCTCCGCTGGATGCGAGAACAGTGACACCCATGGCGTTAAGGGCCTTAACATCGTTGTCGGTGGTTGCAGAACCGGAGTAGTCACCGTCGCCCCAGGAGTTACTCACAGCAACCAAAGTAGCTGAGGTATCTGATGCAAGGGTATTAGCTATGTAATCGTACTCATTATCGGGGAAATTGCTCTCTCCAGGACCACCCTGTCCATTTCCTTCTCCATAAACACAATATGCATCCACACCAGGCGCCAAAGTTCCGACCATTTCCAAATCCAACTCATTCTCTCCAGAGACACTCCCGTCTGTGTTACTCCCAGGAGATACTGTTCCAGATGTACCATGGGAATGCACAGTGGACATCACCCCGAGATTCTGGATCCATGACGGAATAGAGTGCTGATAGTAGTATGTCACAGCATCCGGATCAAAAGGTGCATATTGTGTCGATGAATCGGAACCTTCCCACAGAACCGTGGCAACACGCAATCCTGTGGCAAATATGTGATTATTGCTCGCAGAGCCGTCAGGCGTGTTGTTGTAAAGTTCAAAAACCCTATACATCTTCGCCACATCAGCACCAGTGAGCCAATCGGTTCCGCTGGATGCGTGATAATAATTCAAATGGAAATTGGTGGAGTTGTCCAGTCCGTCGATCCCTTTGATGTAAGGAACGAATTCCGACGGAATCTCTGGAGCGTTCAAGGCCGCGAAGAAATACGGCCTGAAATGAGGATTCCCGTTGCTTTTGAAATATCCAAACTGCACGTTGAAGAGCCTCGAAATATTGGATATGGTATCGTAAATAGTTATGGAATTTCTTAGTTTATATGTATATTCCACATGTACTCCATTGCTTTTTATCCATCCCAGTATGGCATTGTAAACATCGGAATTCGGGGCAAAGTTGGCCTTGAAATCTTTGTAATTCATGAATTTATGGTAGTTCGGAGAATTCGGATCATTAACGCTTTTCAAAAACATGTCCAAAGACGGCTCATTTCTCCATTTCAGCGCTATGGTCACATAGATTTTGGTAGATGGATTTGCATTACCAATAAATTTACTTTCTTTCAGAATTGCACTTTTATACGATGTTTTCATAGGTACCAAGAACCCGTGCGGCTTCTCTGCTGCGATTGTTCCAAAATACAATGCCGTTACTGACATCATAAAAACAAGCACCAGCACAGCAAATATTTTCCCATGATCTCTCTTTTTGGTCTTCACATATGGTTTGCTATTCCCATACAGGGAATTTTTTATCTCCATTCTTTTTTGCATTTTCACCACCCATATTCTATAAATGGTATTGCAATCACGATATATAACCTATTTGAAACACAGCGCCAGTGAAACATCACAAGAGTTAAATAACCCTCACATATTCTCTTTTTCTATGTTCTGTCCAAAATGCGGTTCTCTCATGCATCCCCGAGAGGGAAAGTGGGTTTGCGATAATTGCGGTTACGAAATGCCAATCGAGGAGAAGCAGGAAATCGTTGAAGAAGCAAAGAAGAAAGAGACCATCGTGATCAAAAAGGATATCGAAACTCTCCCCTACGATGAATCAGTGATATGTCCAAAGTGCGGACATCAGGGCGCTTACTGGATGCTTCAACAGACGCGCTCTGCGGATGAGCCGGAAACCAGATTCTACATCTGCCCCAAATGCGGGCACAGGTGGAGAGAGTACTGATCTCTCTTTAAATAATTTTTATATCCGCGCTTCCTATGTTCCTGCATGAAGAATTATCCCGAAAAGCAACTTAAAAAAATAAAAAGAAAAAGGAGAATGAAGGCATTTTACTCTGCGATCGGAGGCGTTTTAAGTGCAATTATTGGTGTTTTTCTCATTTTCTATTCGCGGAACGCTCAACTGAGCTTTATTTACTCGTTAATCATCGCCGCTGTTTTGTTTATAATATCCGCCATCTTATTTGGGTTAATGTCCCACAATTTCCAACCAACTAGAGAGGAAAAAATATACTCCAAGGGCGTGGAAGGGGAGAAGGATTTCAGGAAGCATTTGGACAAATTAGAAGGGTACAAGGGATACGGCGTTTCACTTCCACACGGCGGAGACATAGACGCTCTTCTAATATGCAAAAAAGGTGTGTTTGCATTCGAAGTTAAAAACTATTCCGGCATATTGACATGCGAAGGAGACACGTGGAGAAGAACGAAAATAGGAAGAGGCGGCGGAAGGTACGAGGGCCATGTGGGCAATCCCTCTGGGGAAGCGAAAAGGCATGCTCAGGATTTGGAAAATTACCTTCTGAGGAGAGGATTAGAAGTGAACGTCGAACCAGTGGTTGTCATAGCGAATAGAGATGCAGAGCTTCACTGCGACAACTGCTCTGTTCCCGTTATAAAGATGGAAGAACTGAGAAATTTTCTTCGCCGTGAGGATATTCTTACGAAGAGAGAAATAAAAAGAATAAAAAATGCAATAAAGAAAATGACTCAGGCATAACCTTCTAAGTCCTTTTTTCTTTCCTCTTTCTTCGCGTTCATGAATTGAGCTGGGGGTGGGATTGGCGGGGGTAGATGCACCTCTTTGGCCAAAATAACTGACTCGATTATGCAGTTGTTTATTATTGTGCCGTGCACCTCCTTGGCAACTTCA
Organism: DHVE2 group archaeon; assembly: GCA_015523125.1. Classification (GTDB taxonomy): domain Archaea; phylum Thermoplasmatota; class Thermoplasmata; order Thermoplasmatales; family Aciduliprofundaceae; genus JAADDK01. Next base: position 80,065 of record WAKX01000014.1, read on the forward strand.
TCGGGCATTCTGTGCTTGTGGGTCCACTCGCTTGTAAGCTCCGGAATATTGCCCTCGTAAATGACAATTCCGTCTATAGTGATCATCCCGATTCCCGAGTAGGTAACGGTGAACTTGAACTCGATTTTAGCCTGATTCTCCCCAATCTGTATGATATTCAAAACGGTGCTGTTATTATCAATTCTTATTTCTTTGGGCGCTTTCTCCGGCTCTATGAACCTCTTCGCCTCTATGCCATCAATCCTGAATGTTCTAATCATAGGGCTCAATAAGGAACGCTTGTATTTTACCTTTCCCTTATCCAACAGAAATATACCCTAAGCACCTTAAAGATTTTCAATCGAAAATAAATCAGCCCTCGTGTCTCGCAACGTAGGTCTAATTCTCCTCGCAATTTCAATCTCGTCCATATCGATTTCTTCCACTTTGATTTCCTCTTCGAAATAGGGGGCTTTGTAAATCAGCGAGCCGCGCGGTGAATGTATCATAGAACCTCCCCAGAACTCCATGGTTCTCTGCAATCCTGCCCAGTTCACATAGAGGAAGAACACAGTGTTCTCTATGGCCCTTGCGGGGATTATGGCTTCAAACATGGCCCGCGAGGTGATGGGACTTGCAGATATATTCACAATGATTTTCGCGCCCTGCATGGCCTGCGCCTTGGCCACTTCCGGAAAGAATGCGTCATAGCAAATCTGCACACCAATCTTTCCGAAATTCGTATTGGCGACGAATGGCTTCTCGCCCTCTTTGAAATAAAGCTTCTCTTCGAATGGCCCGAAATTTGGAAGGTAAAGCTTCCTCGCAACATGAATTTCGCCATCAACTATCACCGCGGCGGAGTTGTAAATCTCCCCGCTTCTCTCGGGAAATCCGAAAATTATTATCTTTCCCTCCCCTTTTTTTGCTATCTCGTCCATTATTTTGCTCTCAATCGCCATGGCTTTTCTCTGGAGCTCGTCCCTAATGAGATACCCCGTGAGATACAGCTCTGGAAAAACGTAAAGATCCGCATCCCTTTCCAAAATTTTGAACATCCGTTTCTTATTTTCTTCGATGTCGAATTTAGGTGTAAGCTGTGCCGTGAGGACTCGCATGGGGGTAAATGGAAAAGAGAGTATTAAACCTTGCTCATTTCAGTTTTTCTTCGAATTCCCTTTTGTTCACCACAAATCTATAATGCTCCCCTTCCCCTATCTTTCCCTCATCATCGTACGCTTCTATGTTGAATTTCAATTTTCTGCCGTTTCTCTCGAAATTGGTGACGCGGACTACGAATTCCTTTCCCAATTTCGTTGGCTTCATGTGCTTCATGCAGATCCCTGTTCCAACGGTGGTTTCCTCTTCTTTCAAGTCTCTTGCTATCGATTCGTGAGAAGTAATCTCCATGGCCAAAATCAGCGATGGCGTTGAGAGAACTTTCACGTTGAGCCCGATACCCTCCGCGACCATCTCTTCCGTCACTTTGAATTTTTTCTCGAACATAGGGGGTAATGCTCACAATAATAAATTTTTATTTCTCCTTCAAAACTTCCCTGAGCTTCTCGCTTTTGTTCCACAGCTCGTCTATCTTCCTCACAGTCTCCTGAATCCTGCTCACGTTCTGAATTATCTTCTCTTTCAACTCCTCGTTCTCCATTTCAACCTCGGCGGTGGCCATTATAACCGCCAATGGATTCCGTATTCTATCCACAAGCTGTGCAAAATCAGCCATGGCCTCTATCATATAGCTATGGGCCATCTCCCTCTTCATATCCAAATTCCTCGATTCCAGATACATTCCAATATTGTTTGCCATTGTTTTCAATATGTTCAACTCGTCATCGCTTATCCTCGTGTCTCCGACGTTTATGATTATATGCCCCTTAACGCCGCCGTATTTCACGGGCAATACTACATTTTTCACTCCTTCAATCTCTATCACAAAGCTGTTGGGCCATTTCACAGAAACCAACTTCCTCTCTGGCACATTAACCTCTCCCTTTTCAATAACGAGGGTGGATTTTCCGTTCTCAACCCCCACGGAAATCATTATCCCATGAAATTCCTCAATCTCCAGTATTTTCTCCGCAACCTTTTCCAAGGTTTCCTCCGATTCAGAACCGGCCATCAAAATTGTGTTCACTTCCACCGTTGTTAGAAGAATCCTGTTGTACCTCTTCAAGAGAGAGATCATGCGATTTTGTGTCTCCAAAAGAACTGCCGCCTCCTTTATGGCATAATGTACGTAAATTCCCTCTTCTACCTCCTGCACATTCACCACGAAATCCCCAAAAACAGTACTTATAAGATTTATCGCTTCGCTCTTCCCGTGAACCTTCGCTTCCTCCAGTGGACATCCCTCCGGAGGGCAGGTTGTGTTGTGCATGTAGCCATAGCACTTTTCCCCTATGAGCTCCTCTCTCCTTTTTTTAAGCAGTTTTGCCGTGGCCTCATTCACATCTAAAATGGTATGATCCTTCGAGAGTATCATTATTGGGTCCGGCTCCTTCTGGAACACCTTCTCCCTCAAAAGAGAATCTACACAAAAGTAACTTTTCACTTTGACCTCGTAATTTTCTCCCTTCTCGATGGAGCATTCAACGTGAACAGCATCTTGATTAGAATCCAAGAAAACTGCATGGCCTCGAAATTTCCCGAATTTTTTGAGCTTCTCGAGCACTTCCTTATCAACAAGGATTTTTCTTCCAATAACCTCATCTGGTGAGAATTTCAACACCTCGGAAAATTTAGGAGTTATGCTCAAAACTGAGAAATTACCATCTAAAACGCATTTCAATCCTTCCTCCGTGTTCCCTTCCACATGATAACATATAGCTCCTCATATTTAACATCTTTGCAACATTAAAATGTTATTACGAAAAAGTGTAAAATCAATCCTGTTTCCACGTGGGGAAAAGTATTAAACTTATGGGGCAATAAAGTGGCGTGGATCTCAGCGATTTGCCTCTGCCAGTAGAATTCATCGATGTTTTTCGCTCGGAAGGTATAGAGAGCCTCTACGAATATCAAAAGGTTTCCGTGGAGCATGTGTTTCGGGGAAAGAGCATAGTAGTATCTGTCCCCACCGCCAGCGGTAAAACGATGCTCGGCTACTTAGCGATTCTCCGCGCATTCAATTTAGGATTGAAGAGCATTTACATCGTACCCCTGCGCGCTCTGGCCATGGAGAAATACGAAGATCTCAAAAGGTTCGAAAAGTTCGGGATGAAAATCGCCCTCGCCATGGGAGACTACGATAGCCCCTCTGGATTCTTGAAATACTACGATGTCGTGGTAGCAACGAGCGAGAAAATGGACTCTATTCTCAGGCACAATCCCGATTACGCTTACGAACTTGGGGTCGTAATCGTTGACGAGGTTCATCTTCTTGGAGAGGAATCTCGCGGCCCGACGCTGGAGATGGTCATTTCGAAGCTAAGGGCCATGAATCCCGACATACAATTCATCGCTCTTTCGGCGACCATAAAAAATTCTCAGGAGCTCGCCTCGTGGCTAAATGCTGAGCACGTGTACAGCGAGTTCAGGCCCGTGCCGCTGAAGATGGGCGTTTTTTACGATGACAAAATCCTGTACCACGATGGAACCGAAGAGAAAATGAAGAAAGACACTATAATCGTGGGGCATTTGGTTCAGGATAGAATCCAAAAGGGCGGTCAGCTGCTCATATTCGTAAACCGAAGGAAATCAGCTGAATCCCTTGCGATTAAGCTCCAGAACAAAGTGGCAATGCTCTTGGAAGATGAAGAGCGAGAAAAATTGGAGAAAATCGCCAAGGAGATAGACGAGGAAGAGTACACAATTTACTCCGAGAAAATCGCCAAATTATTGATGCATGGCGTCGCTTTTCACCACGCGGGGCTGAGCAATTCCCAGAGGAAAAAGGTGGAAGAGGCGTTCAAAAATAAACTCGTTAAGGTAATAGTGGCCACACCTACCCTCGCGGCTGGAATCAATCTTCCGTCGAGAACGGTCATAGTTCGGGATCTAACGAGATACGACGGATTCGGAAGCGTTTACATTCCCGTCATGGAAGTGAAGCAGATGCTGGGCCGCGCCGGGCGCCCGAAGTACGACCGCTACGGCGAAGGAATACTATGCGCAAACAGCGAGAAGAAGGCCGAAGTTTTCATGGAAAAATACATTCTGGGCGACACCGAGGAAATCAAATCTCAATTATCCAACGAGAGAGCGCTAAGGGTGCACGTTCTCTCGCTCATCGCCTCGGACATGGCAAGTTCCAGAGAAGATGTGATGAAGTTCTTCGAAAACACATTCTACGGGTATCAGATGCCCATTGATTCTCTCAGGGGGAAGGTGGATAGGATAGTTGATTTCCTGGAAGAGTACGGATTCATCGAAGAGAGAAAATTCATCGCGGCCACGCCTCTCGGAAAGAGGGTCTCGGATCTTTATATCGACCCAGAGAGCGCAATAATATTCAAAAAATGCTACGAGATGGATTTCGACGAGTTCTGCGTTCTCCACACAATTTGCGCCGCTCCGGATATGAGGGTAATAAGGGCGAAGAGGAAAGAGATGGAGAACCTGTACGGGTTGAGCATGCTTCACGATCTCGCAATAGGGGAATTCGAAGTTAGCCCCGAGCGATATTTCGGAGCTCTGAAGACTGCGGCTGTGCTTAGAGAATGGATGTCCGAGACTCCGCAGGACAACATCGTGGAGAAGTACGACATAGGCCCCGGAGATTTGCACGCGATCGTGGAGCTGGCGGACTGGCTCCTCTACGGGTTCGCCGAGATAGGAAAGGTATTACGATATCCCCATTACCGCGAAGTGGAGAAATTAGAGCTCAGGGTGAAGTTCGGAGTGAGCGAGGAGCTGCTATCCATAATAAAACTGAAAGGAGTGGGGAGAGTAAGGGCGAGGAGGCTCTACGATCATGGATACACGAGCATCGAGGAATTGAAGAAGGCGAAGGTAGAAGATCTGAAGAGCATTCCGGGCATCGGCGAGCGGCTGGCGAGGGAGATCGTGAGGCAGGTTCATTCGTAGAGCATATGACTTCCGTCGCATGTGCGTGCGGAGTTAAGCTCGAGGCCCTCGCGGCACACGGAAAAGGGGATTGAGAATTCATCCGCTATGTCGCGAAGAGATTTCAACATTTTGAATCTCAGTTCTCGGGGAGCGTATCGAATTCCTCGAACCAACTCGTTTTTCTCGTAGTAAATCTCGCGGAGATATTCTGCTTTATCCTTAAACACGCCGGCCACGCGCTTGAAATTGTCCCCTTTCGCTTTGTAAGTGGAAGATATTATTTGATTGACCTCGAGAGATGAAAGCTCTTTAACCAAATCACGAAGATCCGAAGGAGAATCGTTTATTCCCGGAATTAGCGGGTCGATTCGAACCGCAACTTTAACTCCCTTTTCCTTCAAACTCTCTATGGCCTTCAATCTTCTATCAGGCGGGGGCGCGAATGGCTCTAATTTTTTCGCCAGATTCTCATCCAATGTGGTTATCGTAATTGAAACCACCGAGGGCATGGACGAGAGAATATCCCTGTCCCTCGCAACTAAGTCGGATTTCGTAAGAATGAGAACTGGAAAATCGTATCTGCGCAATAATTCCAGAGCACCTCTCGTTATCCTCTTCTCCCTCTCAACCTTAGGGTAAGGATCCGAGGAGTTGCTCATGGACACGGGCATTCTCTTTGCCTTTTTTAAATCCCTCTCAAATTTTCGCAGGAAATCCCTTTTCTCCCTCACCCTCCACGGCTCAGGGATGTAGGAGGAGATGTAGCAGTAAATGCACCGGTGCTCGCATCCCGTATATGGATCAACGGAGTACTTCGTTGGACATGTGCAAAGGGGAAAGTTCCAAGGGTCGAAGAGGTGAAGGTAGTACACAATGCTGGAAAAATGCGAAGGTATTTAACACATTTGCCTCACGCATAATTCTCAAAGATATGAATTTTTCTCAAAAGATATTAATACTAAAAAAACCATGCAAACATTATGAGCAGCGAGGGTACCCTCAAAATGCTTGTTGTGGACGACGAAGAGGAAATCACGAGGCTCGTTTCTCTCTACTTCTCAAAGAGAAATTATAAAGTTCTGACCGCAAACAGCGGGGGAGAGGCAATAAAGCAGGTCAGGGAGAATCCTGATTTGGATGTGATTCTTTTGGACATCATGCTTCCTGACCACAGCGGAATAGAACTCTTAGAGCATTTCAGAAATTACCTAAACGACGCGGCAATCATAATGGTAACAGGGGTGAACGATTTAGAAACCGTAGTCAACGCAATGAAGTTAGGCGCAGACGATTATGCGGTGAAGCCATTCCGGCTGGGGCAGTTGGAGGAGAAGATAGAGGCGGCGCTGCGCAAGAGGAGCATGGCAAACATGATGGGCTCCGGCGGGCTCACAGCCGAAGAGGCCCTGCAAAAAATTGAGCAGATAAAAGAAAAAAGCGCCGTGGTAACATTCGTTTTTGACGATTCGGAGGAATTGAATAAATTCACCGAAGAAGTGAAGAAGAGGGGAGACGTGGAGATTATCGATATTCGCGTGGGTGAGAATTACGAGATAAGCCTTAAGCTCATCTCGGTGGCAAAATGACCGAAATCGTTGGAGAAGTGGAATTCATTCACCCTTACGGTAGAGGGTTTTTGATTTACACCGACAAAGAGTGGAAGAGGGGAATTGTTAAATTGGAAGAGAGCGCGCTGGAAATCATCGATGAAGAAAAAATAAGAATCCCATTGGATTACGTTCTGAGCATTGACAAGAGCATAAATTTGCCGGTGCTCAAAGAAGGCCGCGCATTTTTGCTGGTTGAGTACATAAACATAAGAAAGAGAGAGAATGTGTACCTCCTCGTCTCGGGGGAATCCAATTTCATTCGAAGGCTGCGATTCCATGTGCTTAAGAACATAGTGAAGAAGCAAAAAATAATGTATCGTATCGGGGAGAAATGGTACCCAGGGATAATGAACGTGGAGAACAACGTTGTTGTCATCTCCGGGTTAAAGGGAGTGAAGATAAATGTGAAAGATATAATGAACATAGAGAGGAAAAAGATAGAGTACGGGTTCAGAAAGATTGGCGTGATTTCCATAGATTACATTGAGGAAGAGAAGAAGAATCTTGCGATTTTCGTGGAGCCAATAAAGAGGATGTTCTTCTGGCAAATTCTGTATCAGGTGGTGGAAGATTACATCAACAACGAGATAATAGGGGGATTGAGCAACTTAGAGAAGATGGTTCTTCATCTGATTAACAAAGAGTGGGAATACGAGGATATCAAAAGAAAATTGGAGCTGAAAGACGAGGAATTGGGCGAGATCGTGGAGAAATTCGTGAGGCACGGGATAGTGAGAAAAATAATAATTTTGAAGCTCACCGAAAAGGGAAAAAGGGCAATAACATTCATGGGCGAGGAAGAGTTCGAATGAGCTTCGCCGCTTCTTTCAAATCCCTCGCGTTGTAGTCTCCGTACTTCGTGCTCGAACCTATCTTTATGGCGATCATGCCCACCGATTTTGCGCCCTTCATATCTCTCTTCTCCGAGTCTCCGATGTAAATCTTCGGCTCGCTCTTTGAATTTCTAAGCGCCATTTGAAATATCTTCGGGTTCGGCTTTCCCACGCCGGCGTCTTCGGCGGTGGTCACGGAGTCGAACAGCTCCTCTATTCCAAGAGAATGCAATAGTCTTTCAGTGTACGGCTTATCGCCATCGGTTATTATCCCCATATGCTCCGCCACTTCCCTTATTTTTTCCAGTCCCTCTTTCGCCCCGGGAGCGAGGCGCACGTACTTCGCGTGCACATTCAAATACTCATCTATCACCCAGTAAGAATCGTTTGCGCAAAGGGGCTCGGGGGAAATGTTCTTCACCGCATCCAATATCAAATATCTTATGGGTGTGTATTCTTCCGCCCTCTTGTCCATGAACGGTTTTCTAAACGCCTCTATTCTTTCGAGTATTTCTTCGGCGCCAAGTTGAATTTTGAATCTTTTTCCCACCGCTTCAGCCAGCTTCAGAATCGCGAGATTTTCGCTCTCCATGTCCGTTATCGTACCCGTCATGTCGAGAAACACGTCCATGCTGGGTTATAGAAAACGCAAATAAAAAATATTCATTCCCATGCCCGAGCATGCGAAGATGCAAGTTCTGCGGCGGAGAAGCTTACATCGTAATGAAATCTCCAAAGATGGCCCTGTGCAGGGAGCATTACAGAGAATTCGTGGAGAGAAAAATCGAAAGGACAATTCACCATTACAAAATGCTCAAAGAAGGGGATAGAATCCTCGTCGCCGTGAGCGGGGGCAAGGACGCACTGGCAACCGCAATTGGTATGAAAAATTTAGGGTACGAATTCGAGTGCCTCCACATCAATTTAGGGATAGGAGAGCATTCTGAGAAGAGCGAGAAAATCTCCAGAGAGCAGTGCGATAAATTAGGAAGAAAAATTCATGTTCTGAATCTCAAAGAGCTTGTGGGCATGGGAATCGGAGAAGTCAGAACCCGAAGAGCTCCGTGCTCATATTGCGGAATGACCAAGAGGTACCTGATGAACAAGTTCGCCGTGGATAACGGATTCAATGTGATTGCAACTGGACACAATTTGGACGACGAAACCGCCTTCTTATTGGGGAATTTGCTCCATTGGAATATCAATTACCTCTCCCGTCAGGGCTCAATGCTTCCCGAATCAGAGAAGATGGCCCGCAGAATTAAGCCCCTGTACGAGCTCACAAACGAGAACATCGAGTACTACGTTAATTTGTTCGATATCCCCTATCTCCAGGAGAGGTGCCCGTACTCGCAGGGGGCAAAGAGCATTCTCTACGGAAAAGTTCTGAACGAGATAGAGGAAGAATCGCCGGGAACAAAGCTGAACTTCGTGAAGGGCTTCCTCAAAAATCAGGGAATATTTCCCCGGGAAGAAATAGAGCTCCGAGAGTGCAAAATTTGCGGCATGCCATCGCTGGGCGAGGTGTGCTCCTTCTGCCGATTCTGGAAATTGGAAGATGAGTTGAAATTGAGAGAGGGAAAATTATAAATTCCACGAAGCACATATCTCCACTAGGGCGATGTGTATGGATTTAATTCCTGAAGAAAAGGGCGAGTACTTCGGCGAGGAGCTGGGCATGTACCATATGATGTTTAAGGTCGGAATTCTCCTAACCCTGTTAGGTTTTGCGCTCGTATTGGGAGGAATGATGCTTTTTCCTCAAACCGTGCTCTCGTTGATAGGGATGTTAGCGGTGTTCATCGGATTAATGGTGCTGTTCAGCGGGTACTTAGGCATTAAAGACGAGGAGAAAAAGAAGGGAAAGAAAAGGATTTACACCTCCTACGGCTCCGTAAGCCTGTACATAGGGGGAACCGCAGGAATTGCTATATTTTGGCCCTGGTTCTCGATACCTCTGGGCGCAGTGGCTATTTTTCTCGGAAAAAAGGGATTGGATAAAGGGGATAACACCTATGCCTCCGCGGGACTGCTCGGAGGAATAATCGGCATAGTGGGTGGCGCAATCGTCTGGTCCCTCTTTCTATTTTCGGGCGTTGGGTGAGAGCGTTAATTTATTATACCACCTTGTAGATGATGAGTTATGAAGTACTGGAACGGGCACATAGTTATGGAGAAAGTTGATTGGAAGGATTTGGAAGGCATATGGTGCGAAATGATAGAGATGTTTCTCCAGGACACAAAGCAATTTCGCGATAATCCCGAGAACATAAAGGTGATAGTGGAAGAGAATAGAATCGATATAAAGAACAACCGCAAGCCCGAGGGCTACAACCGGGAGGGGAAGATGAGAATCGTAGTGCCGAGAAGCGATAAGAAGGAATTCTTCATTTACCGCGGGGTTTACAGCGACGATGTTCGCATGATAACCGAGAAAATAAGCAAGTTCTTAGGTGAGAAGGGCGTGAAGCACAGCGTTGAGTGGAACGACATGCTCCTGTTCAAGCTCAAAAAGAGGCGTAGATGATGCAGGTAAAAGACATAATGGGAAAGAATCCCATACTCCTGAATCCAGAGATGACTCTTAGGGAAGCGGCTAAAATTCTAAGCGAGAACGATATCAGCGGAGCGCCCGTGGTGGACCAAGAGGGAAAGTTAGTGGGCATACTCATGGTCAGCGACATAATAAAGGAGATAAAGGGAAAGATAGAATCGCTGGACCTCGCAATTCCGTTCACCCCCTTCGACCTGTTCGATTTTTACACCGTGAACATGCCCATGGAGAGCGATAAGGACATCATGAGAGATGTGGCGGAGATGAAAGTGGGCGATGTGATGAGAAAGAAGGTGCATTACGTAAGGGACGAGGATGACATCGAGACCGCAATTGAAATTCTGGGCAAAAAGGACATCTCCCGGGTTCCCGTGGTGGATAAAGAAGGAAGAGTAATTGGGATAATAACGAGAAGCGATGTACTTAAGCTTTTGGCAAGCAACTCGCTCAGATGAAATTTCCAACTAAGTACGCAAGGATCAATCCGGCGGTTATGTAAATTATGAAGGGGATTTTGGGCTGCACCCAGACCCTGTCCCTGCCTATTTTTCTAAGAGCATCCAAATCCTCTTTTTTGTGATCGTGAGGGTGAACGTAGAGCACGTGCTCCCCATTCACCACGCGTTCCATCAACCACACATGTTGCTTATCCACCTCATCAATTGGAATTCTGTACCCGATGAACATCTCCGGAAATCCGGTGTCCTTCCTCGCTAAATTCCTGAAGAAGACGAAGAGAAGGTAGAAAAGCGCTGCGATTGCAGAGTAAAGGAGCACGAGGAAAACGAAGGGAAACGTGATTTGCATTATCTCAACATATTGGGGAATGAAAATTGGAAATCCGAGAAAATGGGGATAAAGAGGCTGTAAGATGGCAATGGTCATAAGAGCGCGGGCGTCCGCTCGACCTCGAATTATCTTTCCAGCGTGCATGCCGCGAATGAAGAGAATCATGAGGAACATCACCACGAAGAGCACAACTAGAGTAATGAATGTAAGAGAATAGAGGAAAATTCCAGCGGCAATCGCGTAGAATAAATAACTGACCCATTTGTGATCCCACTCGAAGAACCACTCGTAGAATATGATGATCGAGGGAAGAAGGGCGATTATGGAATAAACATCGGGGAACTGGAGAATCGCAAAGCCCACGGCGAAAATGCCCAAAAAGAACCAAACCCATGTGCTTATGAGGCGTTCTTTGAAATCCGAATAGGACGCGTAGAGGAAGAAGGGAAGGGCAACTATGAAGCGAAGCAGGTCGATGGTTTCCACCGGGAGCAGAGACATAGATTCATAATCTTCGCGGAGAATAAAAACTTTACTTCTCCAAAATCACGAAATTTTTGTACCTTCTTATCAATTTGAACCCGTGCCTCAGATAATAGTTATACGCGTCCAAATCCTCGAAGGTCACCACCGCGAGCCTTTTCCCCATTTCCCTCGCTCTTTTCGACGATAATTCCAGGGCCATTTTCCCTATTCCCCCACCCCGAAAATCATCGCGAACCATGAAAAATTCAAGGTAAACGCGATCCCGCAGATCCATGGGAATCCAAGGCACATCCTTTCCCTCGAACTCGTAAACCAATGCGAAAGTTGCTATTATTTCTTTTTCTCTCATAACGTATAGCTCGTCGAACTCCCTTTCCAATCGAAATTTGAGAAATGGTCCGTAAACTCTGGAAAAAGAGGAGAAATCGGCGGTGCTGGGCTTCTCCGAGCTCCATTCCAACCGGGGATATTTACCAGAGGTGCTTTGATAAATGCGGAACACAAAGAGGAGAAGCTCGTCATAAATCTCCTGAGATGCGGTAACTTTCTGAAATTCCATGGTTGAAAATGGGACTCAATTATAAAAGATTCATCATGAGTCGAATCACCTCCGCTTAGGGCAGCGCAGGAGCTCGATAAGACATGGTAATTTTGCGAGAAAGGTTTAAATAGTATGACATCATACATACATTTGTCAGACAAATGACAGAAGGTGATGCCAGATGGGATGGGATTATATAATAAATGAAGCCCTCTCGCAGGGCCCAAAATATGTGAGTGATTTCAGAGTTAAAGTTATTGGTGTTGGTGGCGGTGGAAGCAACAGCATTTCTCGCCTCTCAACTATGGGCCTCGGAGCCGAGATGATCGCGGTTAATACCGATAGAATGCATGTTAGAACGCTAAACGTTCCAAAGAAGGTAATTATTGGAGAAAACTACACTGGCGGCAAAGGTGTAGGAGGAAACATGGATTTGGGAGAGACAATAGCGAGGCAGTCCGCCAAATCATTGTATAAGTTGGTGGACGGCGCGGATATGGTGTTCGTTCTCTCTTCCCTGGGCGGAGGAACCGGCGGGGGCGCGGGTCCAGTGGTTGCCGAGCTGGCCAAGGAATCCAGAGCGCTGGTTGTTTCCATAGTGACCATGCCCTTCAAAGCCGAAGGAAAGAGGCGGTGGGAGAACGCTCAGGCCGCTCTGGAGAAGTTCCGCAAGGTATCCAACACGGTGATAGTTCTGGACAACAATCGTCTTTTAGAGCTCGCGTCGAAGGTGCCCATTAAGAAGGCGTTCATGGTAATGGACGTGCTCATAGGAGATCTCATTAAAAATGTTGTGGAGACGGTTAGCAAGCCATCTTTCATGAACATAGATTTCTCCGATTTGGATACGATTATGAGGAGGGGCGGCACCGCCACCATCCTGTATGGAGAAGGGGAATACTACTCTCCGGAGGATGCGGTTGTGGACGCCCTGAACAATCCCCTAATGGAGATTGACTACCGCGGGGCCACTGGTGCGCTCATTCACATCACTGGAAGCCCCAGCATGACCCTGAGAACAGTGTACAAGATAAGCGAGGGAATCACCTCGGGGATAAGGGACGACGCGGAAGTTAAGATAGGCGCGAGAATCGACCCCAAGTTCAGAAACAAGATAAAGATAACCACCATACTCACGGGAGTGCACACACCGTACACGGAAAATCAGGATTTGGGGGTACACAACTCTGCCGCACTCAGCGATTTCATACCAATGGTCTACTAACTCATTTTTTGGGAAAAGTATTTATTCCCCCATTTCTCTTTGTTGTCATGGGCAAAAAAATCAAGGTGTGCCCCATGTGCGGGAGCACGCGAATTTATTACGTAGCCGGGGAGATGACGGGGGAGAAATACCAGTGCGATGAATGCGGATACATAGGCTCGTTCATTTTGGAAATTGACGAAGATGAGTATGAGGAATGGCTCAAGGCGATGAGGGAGGAGAAAACTAATGAGTAATCGCTGATTTCGCGTACTCTTCAATTATGTGAATGATCTTCTTTGTCTCCTTTGCATTGTCCCTATTTATCGTGTTGATGGACACACGGGTCAAGTCATTTCCCTGCAAATCCTTCATCGTATACAGGTTGATTTTCATATTTCCACATTTCAGATTTCTGGAGAAAGACACGCTGCAATCCATCCCATGCAAACTGAAGAAACTTAAAAGCTCTTTGGCGTTTATTTTCAAACCTTCGAATCTTTTAGCAATGTAGAACTTTTCCCTCAGAGCAATGCAAATAAAAATGAATCCAACCACGGGCACCAAACTTACCCCGATGAATGGCATGTACACTTCGCTGGGATTTTTAGTGGGAATGATAGAGGAGAGGGAAAACCCCAGCATGATTAATCCTATGACGAGATAAGAAATTAGCCCTGCCCCAACGATTAAATTCTCGATGAGATACGAGCGAAGCAACCAATCCTTTTCAAATTCCCTCATTTTCTTTGTCTGCAATAACAGAGCGATTAAAATAAGAACGGGTAAAATTATGAAACTGTAAAAAGCGATATCACCATTTATCCCCAAACCGGCGACCCACTTTGCGAAGGAGGGAAACATAAGATAAAGCTGATATAGTGCGAGCAAAGAAAAAAATGAGAAATAAAACACGGCGCTTTTGCGCATTAAAGATAAATACTCTCCATACTTTTTATCCATTCCCTCCATATCCATACCTGAGATCACCCCTCTGGCGGTTCCAAGGTTCATAATATCCATATGAGCGTCCCCCTTATTAAAATTAATATCACCGATAACTGAGGAACCGAGATTCGTTTTCCCACGATCAAACTCGCAGGGTTGCGAACATTTAAAAACCATGGCGTCAATACGGACTTATGCCAATCCTGCAAGTTGCTCTGGACTTTATGATTTTAGAACGCGCACTTAAAGCAGCCAGTGAGGCGGTGAAGGGAGGCGCGGACTGGCTCGAGGCGGGAACGCCCCTGATAAAGAGCGCGGGAATGGAATCGGTGCGGGAATTGAAGAAGAAATTCAAAAAACCGGTGGTTGCGGACCTGAAGACCATGGACGTTGGTCGCATCGAGGTAGAGATGGCGGCGAAAAGTGGCGCGGACATAATAACCGTGCTCGCGCTGGCGGACGACGAGACCATAAGAGATTCCGTTGAATCGGCCAGAAAGTACGGCGCCAAGATCATGGTTGATTTAATTAACCATCCAGAACCGGAACGGCGAGCGAAGGAAGTGGAGGAGATGGGCGTGGATTACGTCTGCGTGCATGTGGGTGTGGACCAGCAGATGCACGGCGAGAATCCTCTGAAAATTCTAGAAAGGATTTCGAAAGTGGTGAATATACCCATAGCCGCAGCCGGCGGAATAAACAGCGAGAGCGCGGTGGATATCGTTAATAGGGGCGCGGAAATAGTTATAGTGGGAGGAGCAATAACCAAAGCCCCGAATATCGAGGAAGCGACGAGAGTAATAAAAGAAGCCATAGAGAAGGGAAAGAGGAAAAAAACGGGGCTTTACAAAAAATATTCATCACGAGAGATTCGCGAAGCTCTTATGAAAGTGTCCACGCCAAATCTGAGCGACGCAATGCATCGCAAAAACGCCATAGGCGATTTCAAAAAATTGGGCGATGGGAAAATGGTGGGAAAAGCCGTGACGGTGAGAACAATGGACGGCGACTGGGCCAAGAGCGTGGAAGGAATAGACGCGGCGGAGGAAGGCGATGTTCTATTCGTTGATGCTCAGGACGGAAAAATAGCGGTGTGGGGCGAGCTAGCCACGTGGAGCGCAAAGATGAAAAAATTGGCAGGAGTTGTTATTTACGGCGCAGTTAGGGATGCGGAGGAGATAAAAAAAGTTGGAATACCCGTGTTCGCTAGGAGAATCGTGCCCAACGCCGGCGAGCCCAAGGGCTTCGGGGAAATAGGAATCGAGTTGAACGTGGAGGGTGTGAAAATTCGCCCCGGGGACTGGATAATCGGCGATGAGAGCGGGATCGCCGTCGTTCCGAAGGAGCGCGCGGTGGAAATCGCAAATCGAGCGTTGGACGTGATGGAGCATGAAAACAGAGTGAGAGAAGAGATAAAGAGGGGTTCAACGCTTTCGGTGGTCATGGAACTGAAGGAATGGGAAGTGGAGAGATAAATATTTAATCCAATCCGCCATCACTTAATCGATGAACTTCCACATCCACAGTACATGGAGCGACGGCACCTACACCCCTGAGATCATTGTGAAGGAAGCAATAAAGAGAAAAATCGACAAGATTGCAATCACTGATCATTATTACACGAAGAAGACCGCTTCCCTGCCGCCCAAATACATAAAGATGTACGTGGAAGATTTAAAAGCATTGAGGAAAAAGTACGAAAAGGACATCGATTTATACATCGGCTTAGAGATAGATTTTTCCCCACGCACAGACATCGACAATCTCCCCGATTTTGAGGGTGTGGATTTTCTTCTTTTCGAATACGTTCAGGACGAGATTTGGGAGGGCTACCCGCTCTGGATGCTTTTAGACCTGAGAAAGAATTTGAAAATCCCCGTGATTTTGGCGCACAACGAGATCAGCAGGAATTTCAGCGGCACCGATTACGTCTCCCTTGCTAAAGTTCTTCAGGCTGACAAAATCGGGATAGAGTTGAACACCAATTACAACTACACCAAGCTGGATATGCCCTATTACCGCTTAGCCGAGGATTTTTTCAAGGTTATACGAGATTACGAAGTGCCAGTATCCGTGGGAAGCGATTTGCACGACGATATTAATGAGCTTGCGAACACATCTGATGCGCTCTCATTCATTCAGGAGATGCATTTGGAGAATAATTTCAAGCTTTTCTTATCGGAGGTTGAAAAAAATGAAAGATAAAGTTGCAATAGTATGCGGTTCAAGCAAGGGAATGGGTAAGGCAATAGCGGAAGAGTTCGTGATGCGGGGCGCGAAGGTAACCATATGTGCCAGAAACGAAGAAGAGTTAATGGAGACGCTCAGATTTTTAACATTTAAGGCGGTAAACGAGCTTCACGATAAGGGAGCGCCGGAGAGGATAATAGCTGTTCCTGCCGATGTGAGAGATTACTCCTCCATGAAAAGACTCGTGGAAGAAACGGTGGACGCCTTCGGAACCGTGCATGTTCTCGTGAACAATGCCGGCGGACCTCCTGCGGGATACTTCGAAGACTTCACCGACGAGGACTGGTATAATGCGATTGACCTTTCTTTCATGAGCGCGGTCCGGATGATTCGGCTAGTCTCGCCGTACATGAAAAAGCAGAAATGGGGGAGAATAATAAATATGACATCCATGAGCGTGAAGCAGCCTCTCGACAACCTCATTTTATCCAATTCAATTCGCCTCGCAGTGGTGGGTCTCGCGAAGACCCTCGCTGGGCAGTGGGCAAAGTATGGAATAACGATTAACAACATCGCACCGGGGCCAATAAAAACCGAAAGAATTGAAGAGCTAAGCAGAGCTAAGGCTGAGAGAGAGAACATCGACTACGAAACGGCACTCAGGGAGTGGATTGAGCAGGTGCCCATGGGCAGGTTCGGCAAGCCAGAAGAAGTGGCGAAGCTTGCGGCATTTCTGGCCAGCGAGGACGCGGCTTTCATAACAGGAACCACCATTCAGATAGACGGCGGCGCGGTCAAGTTCGTTCTCTGAACATCCACACGGAAAAGATAACGGGGAAAAGGAGAGAAAAGAGGGAGGGATCAATTTCCGGAACCTCAATCTCCGAATAATCATACGAATACACCCTCTTTCCACCTCCGGTCCAAGTTGATGGCGTGCCCTGCCAGTACCAGAGTTTGCCCTGAGCATACACCAGTCTGTTTCCCACGTAATCCCCAATTGGAGCGTCTTGGAACTCGTTTATTTTAGTCCATGAATCATCGGAAATGGAGTACATTGTGAAATTGTACCCGGGGGTCTCGTTGCACCCGTTGCCGTCGAAGGCGAAAATCACATCGGAGTAAGAGGAATCGTACTCGCCTATCCAGAGCAATGAACCTCCGTCTCCAACGCCATCCTGCGCGGGAATATCGCTCATGTTCTCCCATGTATCCGTTTCAATATCGTACCTAGCAAAGCTGCGAATGGGGGCATTCTCAAGGAACTCGCCCTGAAGCGCATAAATGTATCTATCGCCAGTCCATGCCAGTGATGCGCCATCGTCTGTTCCTTCCCATGGCGGATAGGATAAATTCACCCATGAATCCTCACCGGGATCGTATCTGGCGAATACCTCATACACTTCATCTGGAGGTTTGTAAGCGCCTGTGTAATGCGCCCTGCCAATTAACGCGTAAACCATGTGGTCGTAGAGTGAATAAACAATGGCATCGCCAGCGCCCTGCACATGCGGTGTGGAGGATAGGGAAATCCAGGAATCTGTGGAAATGTTGTACTTGAAAAACCCCACCTGCGAGGCACCGTCGGAATAAGAGCTACCGTTCAAAACGTAGAAGTTTCCGGAGTAGTCGTATGCCATTGCAACCCCGTTTTTGAAATCTACATCCGGCAGATTATCGCTCAGATCAACCCACGATGAGTCATGGTACTTGAAAAAATAGGTTGTGGAGCTCGAGTGGTACTGCTTCAAAATGTAAATATCCTCTCCGTCGCTGGCCACGCATTCCCCGTAGCCGCCTACGAAGGAGGTGTTAGTTTCCCAGTTCCAAGATGAATACCTGTAATCTTCCGCAACCCATGTGGGTGAATGAGAAAAAAGGGCCGCGAAAATCAAAACAAAGAGCAAAACAAAAAATATGAATAAAATAGACACGATTTTTTTCATAAAATACAATAGACGTTATGATTATTAAACATTTCTGAAGATGGAGAAGGAAGAAATTTTTTCCGAATTTGCGATAAATTAATATAGGGGTTACGTGATATGGCAGAACAATGGTTGAAGAAGGAGAAGAAGTAATAAGGGTTCCTCTTCCGGATCGAAACAAGGGAGAGATGTTCGCAATAGTGGATAAGATATTAGGAGGAGGAAGAATGATGGTCATGTGCGCAGACGGCAAGTCCCGCATGGCCAGAATACCGGGCAAAATAAAGAGGAGGATGTGGATAAAGGAGGGGGATCTAATTGTAATAAGACCTTGGGAATTTCAGGATGATAAGGCAGACGTGGTTTATCGCTACACCAGAAATCAGGCTAGTCATCTAAGCAAAAGCAGGAAGCTTCCGGAGCTTTTGGATGTGTTCGGGAAATGAAAGAGGATTTTGATGAAATCCTGGAAAGATTTGTTCCGTACAAAGAGAGAAAAGAAAAGGGAGAAGAGGATAAAAAGACCTTCGGGGACGTGTTTGATCGAAGAACCCTTCTCGCATTTTATAAATTGTTGAAAAGGAGCATAGACATCGTTGAATTTCCAATATCCTCAGGAAAGGAGGCCGTGGTTTTCCGCGCTCTTGGAAAGGACGGAAATTATTTGGCGGTGAAGACATATGTGATCACGAGGTTGAACTACAAAGGGCTATCAAAGTTCATAGACGGAGACGATAGATTCGCCAATGTTCACAAAACGAAAGATAACATAGTGTTCATCTGGGCAAGGAAGGAATATAGGAATTTGAAAACTTTCCACCAAAACGGCGTGAGGGTCCCCAAGCCCGTGGATATGTGGAAGAACATCATAGTGATGGAGTACGTTGGGAATGAGAGCAGACCTGCGCCTCTCATGAAGGACGTTATGGAAAATCTTAAAAAAGATATCATATTTGAGATAATCGCAGAGATGAAAAAAATGGTCAACGCGGGATTGATTCACGGAGATCTAAGCGAATACAACATACTCATTTGGAATGAGAAGCCGTGGATAATCGATGTCGGGCAAGCTGTTCCCGACACGCATCCTCTGGCCATGCAACTATTGGCTAGGGATGTGAGAAACATCGTGAATTTGGGAAAGAAGATGAACGTGCATCTAAAGAATGAAGAAGTCCTCAAGGAATTGGGGGTGATTTAATGCTCTACGTAAAGCTTCCAAAATCCAGAATAGGCGCGCTAATCGGTAAGGATGGTGAGACGAAGAAGAGAGTCGAAGATTTAACCAAGACCAAAATAATCGTTGATTCCACATACGGAGATGTTTCCATAGACGATAGAGACTCAGATGGTTTCATGGCGATGAAGGCCATGGAGTTCGTGCAAGCAGTTGGCGACGGATTCTCACCTACCAGAGCGTGGAGAATATTCAAAGAAGATGTTTACTTTGAGGAAATCGACATAAAAGAATTTGTGGGGAAAAGAGAGAATAGAATAAGAGTGTTGAAGGGGCGAATAATCGGCAAAAACGGAAAAACTAGAAGGATAATAGAAGAGCTGAGCGGGGCTGATATATCAATATACGGAAACACCATAGCCATAATCGGAGAGTACTACCAGCTTGAAACCGCGAAAAGAGCGATAGAGATGCTTTTGCAGGGTAGCAAACACGCAACGATTTACAACTACTTGGAGAGAAGAAGGAAAGATATGAAATACTCTGCGCTCGATTACTACTACATCCAGTGAGGAAAGTTGAGCATCGACAATTTTCTCCTGTCACTCCTGCTTTTAATCCTCCTCGCCCGATTCTTGGGAGTTCTCTTCGCGAAGTTTCAAATTCAAAGCTTGGTGGGCGAAGTGTTAGGCGGCGTGATTTTAAGCCCCCTCATCCTAGGATTCTTAACTCCCAACGACACCCTGAAGATTTTCAGCCAGTTTGGAATTATAATGCTCATGCTCCTATCCGGACTTCTAACAGATTTTCACGCCTTCGAGGAGCAGAAATTTAAGAGTATGGTTGTTGGACTCTTAGGTGTTCTTTTCTCAATGAGCCTAATATTTTCAACTCTTTACCTATTGGGCTATTCAATGATTACATCCCTTTTCATAAGCGTGATTCTTTCCAACACCGCCGTGGAAGTCTGCGCCCGAATATTGATGAAGAAAAATATCAGCAAAAGGGTTCACGCGATAATAATGGGCGCAAGCTTTGTGGATGATATAATTGCTGTGTTCCTAATAGGCATGGTTGGTTCCATGGCGCTGGGAGAAGAAGTAACCCCAGAATTTTTAGCGTTCACCTCCGCCAAATTAATTTTGTTCATAGCCATTTCTTTAGTGTTAGTTCCATACTTTATGGAGAGATTCGGAGTAATAGACCACCTCATAGGCAGCGGGCCCCAGAGAGAAAAATTGCTTTTAACGTTCACATTTCTATTCGCGATTCTATTCGCCATAATCGCTCAATACTCCGGGCTTCAGAGCATAATAGGCGCTTATATCGCAGGATTGATAATCGGAAAATGGGGCTCGAAGGTGGGACCGTTATTGAAGAGGAGGATCGCCTACGAGGACTTAGTGGACGACATAGAACCCATATCACATGCGTTATTCACTCCCCTTTTCTTCGGATTCGTGGGATTGCAATTAGGCTCAATTCTATCCACATTCGCTATGACCATGGGAGTGGTAGTAATCGTGGTAACCCTATCCACCATGGCCATATTGGGCAAATTCTTCGGGTGCGGTATCGGCTCGTGGCTCTTCAAAATTCCAAAGGTTGAAGCGGGATATATCGGAATCGCCATGGGGGGCCGCGGAGCTCTGGAACTCATATTGCTGAGCATAGCCTACGATAAAGGAATCATCGACGGGGAGATGTTCGCCGCCGTGATCATCGTAACGTTGGTGACGGTAATAGCAACCCCCATACTCTTGTTGCTCTACGAGAAGAAGTTCAGGGCTTACCTCTAGATTCCCCGAAGTAAAGCGCAGAAGCTGCAAGGTGAGCAACCCTCACGGGTTCGGGAATTGCGCCGCGAACGGTGAATTTTCTTATTATCTCTTCCGCTTCTTTTCTATCGAGACCCACCCTTTGAACGTAAATGTCCCATTCTCCATTCTTTACCTTCTCGATTTCCACCTTTCTTATCAACTCCACTCTCTCTTTCCAGTCGGGAAAGTGCATCCTCAAGGCTCTTTCCATGCTCTCCAAATCAGGCATTTTTCTCGAAATCACCAATATTGCTTTCCCGGTTTCTCCGTGTATTCTCTCCACGTCGATTACATTGAATCCTCCGAAGGTTATGCCCTGAGTCATAACAACACGAATATCCTTCTCGTATTTTCCCAACGTCATATGGATAATTGCATCCGTCGCATCTATGCCGTCTATCTCTATTTCTCTCTTCAAAAACCCGTCTATGTAATTGGAAGCGCGCATAACTACTCCTATTAGCGCCACCTTTCCCCTTGTGTGAGGTGTGAAGTGCGAATCGTCCACCCCTAAAACTCTTATGTCCTTCATAGCAACGGCAGACTCCCCGTAACTTTATTCACCACTTCCTCCGGAGCGGGACCTATCCCGAGGCAAGTAACCGTTCCCGGCGGAACCTCTGTGAGCCCGGCATCCTTTATTATTGAAGTCACGAGCCCTAAGTTCCTCGCTTTGAACTCCAGTTCGTAAATCTCCTGAAGGCTCTTCGCCTTGACGACGACCTTCTTTTCCCCTTCACGAAGCCATTCTTTCAAGTGGGGATTCTTTACCTTCTGGGATTTCAGCACGCAGTCAACCGAGGCGTGGGCCACCTGCACCGCCGTCTTACCGCAGGAGAGCTTCAAATCTTCCCTTATCACAACCACCAGCTTATATTTCATCCACAACCCCCTTCATCTTGTCTATCCTCTCATCTAATTCGCGAATCTTCTTCAAAACTTCTTTTCTCTCATTCTCCCATTTTTCCCTGTTTTTGCTCTTGGGATTGATTCTCAAAAGCCTCTCCAACTCTCCAAGTTTTTTAACCTGAACCTTTCTCTCCTTCAGTAAATCCTCCAAGATAATGAGCTTGTCGTACTTGTCCTCTTCCTCCAAGCCCATCCATCTCCGCAAAGTCGGATAACCACCTCGAAAGAATCCAACCAAGAAGAATATCAGAGTGAGATTGAGAAGAGCGGCCCATATGTAAATGGCGTAGAATAAAGCTAAATAACCTAAAACATAGCCTGTGAGAATTGCAATTACTATGCTCATGCCCATTCCGAGACCTATGCGGTAAAGCTGGTCGTACTCCAAATCGAGCTCCCCGCGCTTGGGGAACAGCATGTTTATGAAAGTATAACCCGGGAGGAAGAACAGAACGAATACCGCCGCCAACACCTGAAGCACGTTGCTCATTCGCCATAGCAATGGAATTCCATATTTTAATATTTGCCATGCCCCAGTTAGAGATAAATCACGAGGAGAACTTCGGAGCCGTCCTTCAAATCGAATTTGTCGCGGAGTTTCACATCGGAGATTATTTCCACCACATCTCGATATTGGCTCATCTCCGGAACTATCAACGCCGCTGGATAAGAGTTGAGGGTGGCAAAGTAGGCGCGAACCCTGCCGAATTTCCTGCCGTTCTCTTCGAATCCGTCCAACGATATGAATTCACCCTCTCTTATTTCTTTTACTCTCTTCCTGTAGTTCGGATAAACTCGAACATTTAGGGTTCCGGGGAATGGCTCGAAGAACAACTTCTCCTCTATCTGCTTTCTGTAGCCTTCTTTCATGATGTAGTATCTTCCTTCTCCGAGGCCCTTCATCACCTCACCCCGAAGCTCTACCCTCCTGGAATCTCCGAAAATCATGGTGAAATCGAAGTGGGCCTTCTTCAAATAAACCCTACCGAGGGAAGTGATTTTCACACGTATGTTTCGCCCATACTTCTCCTTCTCTATGAGCCCTCTTTTCTCCATAATTGATATCCATCTGGACGCGCTTTGCTGGCTCATTCCCACCCTTTTACCCAATTCGGAAGTGTGAATCATCGTGTATCTGTTCATCGAGCCCATGAGCGCCAATTCTTTCAGAATCATAAAAACTCGGCAATCATTCATACTCGATCACCAGATGCCCGTTTTTCAACGTTATTACTTTCACCCCATTCTTAACGAGTCTTTCTATCAATTTCCTGTCGTTGGTGACCACATAAGCGTTCAGTTTTTTTCCCGCTTCTATTACTCCATCATCACCCAGAGATTTCACTTCCACAACCCTATACTTTTCCATTAGTTGCTTAGCCGCCTTGCCCTCCCATCTTCGCTTCGCAATTCTATCTATCTCCCCAACGGTACAGCTGGGCACGAAAATCTCCGCGTTTCCAACCAAGCGCTGAAGCTCTAAATCGAGATTTATCTTGAACTCGAAGGGCATTAAGAGAGCATTAGCGTCAAGAACCACACGCATCCTAGCTCACTACCGAGCCAAACGCTATATTCTTCTTTATTTTAATTATTTTCACCTTCAATCTCTGGCCCTTTCTGGCGCCTGGCACGTAAACGGTGTAATCGCCATACTTGGCTATTCCGTCGCCATCCCTGCTCAGATCCGTTATTTCCAAATCGTAAACCTGCCCTTCTTTCAGGGTGCCGGCGGCGAGGCGCACGTCTATCTTGGCCTGCACAGGCCTCATGGCACCGCATGCCTTGCACACAAGAATCTCCACGCGGCCTTCCTTTCTCAATTCGGTATCGGGAGAACCGCACTCCGAGCATATCACGTAGGTGTTTATGTAACTCTCCAACCTCCTCTGAACGAGAGACGGGGATATTCGACCCTTCAGCACGAGGCGCTCGCCCTGTATGCTTCCGGCGGTTCCCAATTCCCGCATTAAATATTTGTAAACATGCATCGGCTCCCTGTTAATGATTTTCGTAATTGAGATGAAATTTCTGATTATGGTGTTCTTTCCCTCGTGGAACACCTCCGCCTTTGGAATCTCAAATCTCTCATGATGATTCACGGTCTCGGGAAGCGAATCGCGAACGCGCTTAAGTAGAAAATCGTAATCGTACAGCTCCGTCATCTTTTAACACCAAAGCGATGATTGTGTGAAGGTTTAAAAAACTTTTTATCGCAAAAATCGATGGGGATTCATGGACAATAAGGGAAAAACCATGCTCTGTGTGTTCTTAGCGGGAACATTATTCATAGGTGCCATTCTTCTCAACATATGGTATCTGGCCCTCATTGCTGCGTTCTTCGACTGGCTTCCTCTTCCAACTGGATGGATGAAATTCGGGGGAAAGGTGAATAAAAAAGCTCTTCTTCTCCACATCTCCTTGACTTTATTTGCATACGGGCTGCTTATCGCATGGATTATCTTCCGTATTCAAATCCTCTCGTTTCTCTTCCTGGAGCTCTGGTGGGCCGCCGTGGTTGCGGGATTTTTCATCACTTCCTAATCCCAGAACTGCCGGTTCTTCGCGTATTTCAGCTCTTCTTTCAAAACCCTTTTCACTATTTCCATCTCGTCCTCGTACGGAATCGAGAGTATTCTCGCCGCGGTCTTCAGTCCTATTCCCCTACCAGCAAGAACCATTGCGCCCATTCTCTTATGCCTCCTGAGAAGATGAGAAATGCCCATGAGCCTTTCCATCTCCTCTTTTCTTATCTCGTTTATTTTTCCGCTCTTCACCTTCTCCACGATTTCCTCCTCATAGGGTTTGAGAAGAACAACCCGAACGCTCCCGCAGAAAGGACACACTGCTTTGTGAAAATCTTTGACCTTGATGTGATAGCTTCTTTTGCATGAGAGACACAAAAAAATCATCTCCTCTTCCAGCAATCTCTTTTGAACGGCTTCCAAAACCGGCCGGGTCGCGACGATGGGCGATGCCATGTCTCCCTTGGCTTCCAAAAGAACCTTCGCCTCTTCACTTAGCTCGCGCATTTTGATTTGCATCTCTCCCCTCTTTATCTTTTCCAATATAACCTCGGCGTTCTCGATATCCATGTAATCGTGAATCATCTTGTCCACTATTTCTTCGTAGAGAACTGTGTTTCTGTACATTTCCGAAATTTTCTCTATCCTGTAATTGCTCACGCTGGCGTCTTTGCGGAGAACCCCCATCTTCCTCGCCACGTGCAGGAAAGTGTACTTGAATACCCTCGAATTTTTCGCTAATATGTTGATTATGCCCCTCAGATTCTTCAATTTCATAAATAGCTCCACTATATCGTCTTCCCTCACGTGCGGATTGAAAAACGAGATGCTGTAAGGCGTGACGCTGAACTCCACCGCCTCCCCAATTTTTTGAGACAGAATCGAAGATAAAATCAGCCCGAGAGTGTAATTCACCTTCGTGCCCCCTCGCAAACCCACAAAAACCACGGTGCCATCCCTCTCGATTCTCAACTCATCCTTAGACCATAAATGAAAATTCCTCAGGATTTCCCTCGCTTCTTTGTTCATGCTTTGCATATCGGGCTCGCTCTGTGCTATCTCGTAGGGCACGGGAATCTCCTCGCCCAGCCACGAGGGAGGCATCGCTATATCCATTATGTACTCCACAACCACCTTATCTTCCTCAATTCTAATTGCCCTCCACGTTTTTCCGGCGATTACGAAAGTCTCCCCGACGTTGAGCGAAGAGACGAATCTCTCGTCCAAAATTCCTATGAACCTTCCATCGATGCTCACAACCTTGTAAGACCTTTCGTCTGGAATCATTGATATGTTGTCGTAAAAAAACCTAAGTCCAGAGCGGCTCTTGCCGAACTTCATTCCATCGTACCATATCTTCCCGCGCTCCTTCGCAAACTCTAAAATTTCTTCAAATTCTTCCCATGTGAGCTCGCGGAAAGGATACGCGCTGTGGATTATATCGTAGGCGTCCCGAGCATCCACCTCCTTCGAAGAGTTGGCCATGGCCACGATTTGATTGAAAATCACGATTTTCGGATTTTTCCGTATTTTCACATTTTCGACCCATTCCTTCTCCATGAGAGACACAATGGCAGCGGATTCCCAGAGCTCTATTGGGCTGTCTCCGTATATTATCCCCTTGGATATGCGACCTTCTTTATGCCCAGACCTCCCGATTCTCTGAATCATCTTTGTGACTTGCCTCGGCGAGTTGTACTGCAAAACTAAATCCACTAAACCAACGTCGATACCCAATTCCAGCGAGGACGTGCAAATCAGCATCTTTATTTTTCCCGCTTTGAACTCGTTCTCCACCCGAATTCTATGCTCTTTACTCAGGGATCCATGATGAACCTCCACTGGAGGATCTTTGAGCCAGAGATTGTAGCGCATCCCGATGTCCTCGGCGGTGCACCTCGTGTTTACGAACAGCAGGGTTGCTTTATGTCTCTCCGCTTCTTCCCACATCTCAGCCAGCGAGGAAGCGTAATTGGGGTCGCAGCCCATCACCGCCGATACATCGCTCCTCTTTTTCTTCGGAGCTCTTATTTCTATATTCATCTCCTTTTTTCCCTTCACCTCCACGATTTCCATGCTTCCCGATGGGCAGAGGAACCTGGCAATCTCCTCGCGATTTCCAACGGTGGCCGATAACCCAATAATTTGAAATTTTGCCACTCTCTTCAATCTTTCCAATCCCACTGCGAGCTGAGCGCCCCGCTCATCGCCAGCCAACTCGTGAACCTCGTCCACGATCACGTGCCTCACGTTCTTCAAACTCTCCCGCAATCTCTTCCCCAAAAAGAGAATCTGGAACGTCTCGGGAGTGGTGATGAGAATATCCGGAGGCTTGAGGGCCTGCTTTCTCCTCTCGTGCTGCGTCGTGTCCCCGTGGCGAACCGCAATGTCTAATTTCAATTTTTTTCCGAAATATTTCAGGCGCTTGAGCATGTCCCTGTTAAGGGCGCGGAGAGGAGTGATGTATATGGCCGAAATGCCCGGATTTTTGTTCTCGATTATTTTCTGCATCACGGGAAGCATGGCGGCCTCGGTCTTGCCGCTCCCCGTGGGCGAGATTATTAAGATATTCTTCCCATCCAGTATTTTAGGAATTACCTGTTTCTGTATTTCCGTGGGCTCGTGTATTCCCTTTTCCTCCAAGGCCGCTATTATCTCCTTATCCAGTGACTTCAACACGGAAATGTGTAGCGTTGGGCATTTATATTCTTTTTCCTCACCAAATATCAACGAAAAAATTTATATAAAGCACCCCATTGCCGATGGATGGTTAAAATGCACAGCCAGAGAAAAATAAGCAAAAATATGGTTATGCTAGTAATTGCCATGATTGTATTCTCGGCCGACGGACTGCTCCTGATAAGTCACATTAATGTTCCTCAAATCCAAAACTCGCAAAGTCAAAAAGTTATAGAGCATAGAAGCACATCCTACTGGGCCAAAAGCTACGGAACATCCGATTATGATGATTTCTACTCCGCCGTGCCCACAAATAACGGTTACGCAATCACAGGTACTTACTCCGGCAATGTATCCCTGACCACCATAGATGATGATGGAGGAGTATCCTGGGCCAAATCGTACTACATCGAGAACTCTCCAACCATAGGCAGAAGCATCGGAGTCACAAGCAGCGGCCAGTACACCATAGCGGGCTCGCTTTACAACGGCAATGATCAGGATGCACTGGTTATGATGACCACCTCGAACGGCAATGTGAAGTGGGTTAAGAAATTATCCACCTCCTACGACGACATGTTTTACGGTTCAGTGGTTACCAGCAACGATGACAATCTCCTTTTGGGATTTGAAGGAGGAAATGGATACGATAGCGTGTACGTTGTGAAGATGGACACATCTGGGAACATAGTATTTGACAATGCATACTCCTCAAATATCGGCGGCAGTGATATGAGTGGAGAGGCTTATTCCGCGGTGGAAGTCTCGGGGGGATACGTGGTTGCAGCACTCATGAGAGCGGGGGATTCCGGTACTACTAATGTGGTTGTGTTCGAGATAGACACCACTGGAGTTGAGCAGTGGGCAAAGGAATATAACACCACGAAAGATGAACACAATGTGGTAATAGATAAAACCTCCGACGGCGGTTTTATTGTAGGTGCAACCTCGGAAGCGTTCAGTGCCACCTACGATGCATGGGTAATGAAATTGGATTCCAGCGGAAATATTGTGTGGCAGTACGCGTACAACACCGGAGATACCGATTTCATAAAGTCGGTAAGGCAGACCAGCGATGGAGGATACGTAGTGGCAGGTTACACGGACGCAAATGGCGGAGGTTACAGATTCTGGATGATGAAACTAAACTCAGATGGAGACATTGTCTGGCAAAAGACCTACGGGGGCTCAAATTTTGACTATTCTACAGATGTTCATGAGACCTCTGATGGAGGATACATACTCTTCGGCGACACATATTCCTTCGGAGCAGGAGAGAGAGATGGATGGGTCGTGAAGACGGATAGCAATGGGTACATAGATTTCAACGTTGATTCCAATGCCACAATAAAAGACACATCAGCAACTAAAAGGGCAACTTCAGTCTCACCATGGAGCTTTGATTTGAGTAGCGAGTCCCCTTCCATAACCGTTTCCACTCCGCAGGTGACAACAAATTCCATAGATCCAGAGGTGAAAACACAATCCGATGCAACTGTTCCAGAGATGAGCATAGTAGCCATACCCATCGCTGCCGTGGCCATAGTTGCTCTCCTGAGAAGGAGAGAACATTAAATTTTTCACTTTTTAATTTATCCCTTTTTCTTCGAGAGTTCTAATGATTTCTTCGCTCAGCCGCGGGGACATCCCGCTACCATATCTGGAATAGGTTAAATGGTTTTCTGTGGTGATAGAGCTTCTGGTGAACCTTCACAGGAAAATTTAAATACCTTATGACATTTTGTCAGATAGTGGGTAAAAAGGAGTTTAGTGAAGTTGTTTCAACGGGCGTAGGAGCGGCGAGGTTGGAGTTCACGGGAAATTGGTTTATCGACGCGGGGATTCTGGGGTTAGTGAATTTGATGGAGGAGGTGTATGGCGAAACTTGGAAAAAAGATGGGAAAAATAGTGATTTTCTGGAAATACTTAAAAATAAAGCTTCCAATTTTTCAAGGGACAATATAAGCAATCTATTTAGTTATGCGTTCTGGTATAAAAATATAAAAGATACTGCTATAAGCTGGATAAATAAAGACAACTTTAAAAAGAAAGATTTGCAAAAAGAGTATGGTAAAAATCCTAAGAAATTAAGCATTGACCTCGAAAATAAGTTAAAGGAAGTAATAGAGG